>CAZIIV010000063.1:5570-15806 GCA_964539365.1 uncultured Desulfobacteraceae bacterium
CCATTGCTATTTGGTTTCGGAGCCACGGTTTGTCAATAGACAAGGATCAGCGTTTACCAACAGCCTTGATTTATAAACCTTTTATTGAAACGGTCATAAGTCATAAAGGGTTTCATCCCGTAACGGTTCTTTTCGTCTTGTTTTAATGCGTTTTCCTGTTTTCGATTGCAAAGAAAACGGGTCTTCCTCTTCCAGAATATCACCCAGTTCAGCCTCCACCTGTTCAGGATCTTCACCTTTTTCCATTCTCCTCAGTGCCTCATCCATGCCGTCACCGAGCTTAAGGCCCGTCATATCAGAAAGTTTGCGCATAAGATTGGCAGCCTGCTTGGGATCCTCCTCATTCATTTTATCTGCTTCACCCGCCAACATCTGCATAGCCTGTTCCATTTTGCTGCTGTCAAACGGCAAATTATCCATATCGCTGTCTTCCTTTGCCCGCCCGGTAAATGCCACCACGGAAATCTGTCTGGCAAGTGTCGTTATTTTACATTTCGGGCACTTGGGCGTTTTGGTCGTATTAATGGTTCTGGAAAAAAAATTAAAAAGAGTATTACAGTCCCTGCAATAAAATTCATAGATCGGCATGGTTATACCTCTTAGTTTACTTTTTTTTCTGTGCTTTCTGTATTCTGGCCCATGTATCCCGTAACGTTACCGTCCGGTTGAAAGCCAGGGCCCGGGATGAAGAATCTACGGAATCCACGCAGAAATACCCGAGCCTCTCAAACTGGTACCTGCTGCCCGGCGCCGCGCCGTCAAGACTGGGTTCCACAAAAAAAGGGCGTATTCCCAGAGAATTCGGATTTAAATATGTTTTAAAATCAACATCCTTTTCCTCATCCGGATTTTCTTTTATAAAAAGATGATCGTAAAGGCGAGCCTGGGCTTTAACTGCGTGGGCCGCAGATACCCAATGCAAAGTCGCTTTGACCTTCCGTCCATCCGGGGATGATCCACCGCGGGTATCCGGATCATAGCTGCAATGCAGCTGGACCACCTGGCCGGTTTTCTCATCCTTAACAACTCCTATACATTTTATATAATAGGCATATCGCAGTCGCACCTCACGCCCGGGCGCCAAACGGAAAAATTTTTTCGGCGGATTCTCTGAAAAGTCATCCCGTTCGATGTAAATCACCTGAGAAAACGGAATCTTACGTGTGCCCATACCCGGATCTTCAGGATTGTTCACGGCATCCAATTCTTCAACTTTGTCTTCGGGATAGTTGTCGATGACAATCTTCAGCGGATTCAAAACACCCATTACCCGCTGTGCCCGTTTATTCAAATCTTCTCTGATGCTGTATTCGAGCAGTGCCATATCAACAATGCTGTCCCGCCGGGCCACTCCGATCCGTTCACAAAAATTGCGGATCGAGGCCGGTGTATAGCCCCGTCTCCTCAGACCGCTAATGGTCGGCATTCGAGGATCGTCCCATCCTGAGACATACCCTCCGGTTACCAATTCCACAAGTTTGCGCTTACTTAATACCGTATGGCTGAGGTTAAGGCGGGCGAACTCGATCTGCCGGGGATGACAATCCACGTTCAGTTCGTCCAGTATCCAGTCGTAGAGTTGGCGATTAATTTCAAATTCAAGGGTGCAAAGAGAATGGGTAATTCCTTCAATGGAATCTGAAAGGCAATGAGCAAAGTCGTACATGGGATAAATGCACCACTTGTGACCTGTCCTGTGATGAGGTATCCGCCGAATCCGATATAGCGTGGGATCACGCATCAATACATTTGGCGACGCCATATCAATCTTGGCTCGGAGCACATGGGAACCGTCCTCAAATTCTCCGGCTCGCATTCGCTCGAACAGGTCGAGGTTTTCTGTGACCGAACGGTTGCGGTAAGGACTTTCCTTACCCGGTGTTGTCAGGGTGCCACGGCTCTCCCTGATTTCATCAGCGGTCAAGCTGCACACATAAGCCTTGCCGGCTTTGATCAACTGAACCGCATATTCATAAAGTTGCTCAAAGTAATCGGAGGCATAGAACAGCCGATCCCCCCAATCGAATCCGAGCCATCGGACATCTTCTATTATGGATTCCACATATTCAATATCCTCTTTGCCGGGATTGGTGTCATCAAATCGCAAATTACAAATACCCCCCTCATTCTCTGCGGCAATACCGAAGTTAAGACAAATGGATTTGGCATGTCCGATATGTAAATATCCATTGGGCTCCGGGGGAAAGCGGGTTACGATCCGGCCGTTGTTTTTGTTGTCTTTTAAATCCCGGGCGATAATATTTCGGATAAAATTAGGGGCCGCAGTGAATTGGGTTTTTGTCATATTCAAAGCTCCATTTTCTCTCTTTATTATGGGTTATCAAAAAGTTCGGGAGCCATACGAAGGCGATTTACAACACGATCCTGTCCTACGGTGGTCAAAATATCAAATATCCCGGGTCCGGCAAGCTGGCCGGTAACAACCGTTCGAATGCCGTTGATCAATATCCCGGGTTTAATGTTTAATTCATCAGCCATCTGACGAATCGTATTTTCGGTTTTTAAAGCCGTAAAATTTTTTAAAGACTGCAACCGATCCGCAAGCAAAGGAAGCCATTGTTTTAGATCCGGATACTTGAAAATATTCTTTTTCAACGCTCTGGATTCAATGAGGAAATCGTCGGAAAAATAGGCCCGCCCACGGGAAACAAAATCGGTTGTCACATGAAATCGGCTGCGAATCAGTTCGATGGTATTCAGATACCAGCGACGCCTTGGACCCTCATACTCCGGATTCCAGATCCCCGCCTTTTCCAGTTCGATCCGAACATAAGGCTCGATTTCTTCAACCGGAAGGGTCCTTAGATAGTGGGCATTGATACTTATGGCCTTGGGATCGGTAAAATATTTTGGATCATCCGTTCTCACGTCGAAGATGGAATTGGAACGATTGATTCTCTCAAGAGAAAACGCTTGGATTAATTCATCCCTGGAAAAGATTTCTCTGGATTCAGGCGTCGCCCATCCCAGTAGGACCAAAAAATTTACAAATGCCCATGGTAAAAATCCGTGCTCTTTGTAAAAGTGAACGGCAACCGGTTCGCCATGCTTGCGTTTGGAAATCTTGGCTTTTTTGGGATCCAGGGTAAGTGACATATGCGCGAACTTCGGTACCGGTGCTCCCAGCGCCTGGTAAATTAAAATTTGCCGATGTGTATTTGACAATCCGTCCTGCCCGCGAATAATATGGGTAATCCGGTCGCGGATGTCATCCACCGTATTTGAAAGAAGATACAGAGGTTGACCGTTGGAACGGACAATGACAAAGTCCTCAATATCCTCGTATTTATATTCAATCGTTCCGTAGACCGTGTCTTCAAAACGGACAGAGCCCTGACCTCGGGGCACTTTCATGCGAATGGTGAACGGAATTCCTGCCGCTTCTTTCTCAGCGACCTGATCCGGTGTTAATCGACGACAGGTGCCATCGTATTTTATATCTTTCTTCTGCTTCAGTGCCGCCTGTCTTTTTCGGTCTAGCTCTTCTTTGGTACAAAAACATTTGTAGGCATGCCCCGATTCCAGCAGCTTGCGTGCGGCGGCCTGATGTTCTCTAATAAACTGCGACTGGAAATAGGGGCCCTCATCCCAGGTTATCCCCAGCCATTTCAAACCTTCTACAATTCCTTTTATAGATTCTTCAGACGACCGTTCCGCATCCGTATCCTCGATCCGAAGGATCAGCTTGCCCCCGGTTTTTTGAGCAAAGAGCCAATTAAAAATCGCGGTGCGGGCGCCGCCAATATGAAGGTAACCCGTCGGGCTGGGGGCAAAACGAACAATTACTTCTTGTTTCATATGTTTTTATCCTTTTATAAGCGTTCACAATTCAGATTTGTGGAAACAACCCATAATGTTTGAACCTTTGAATCCTGAATTCTGAACACTTAAACTAATCTTAAACATCAGTGCGTTGAAAATATTTAAATACACAAGTATTGCAATTATTTCATACAGGATTAACTTGTTTCGGCAGAATTAATCTGATAAATTGATATACGTAATTCTCTACACCGTAAAACTGAGAACGTCCATAAAATTTTTAGCTTTTCAGGAAAAAATCCTTCAGGATTTCTCTCCGAAAAACAGCCGGTGTCTTTCGGTTTTGGAGAGTCAAAATTCTGAGAATAAACCACTCAACAGTTATTACAAAAGGGCATCACATGAATAATGAAATCGAATGTATGTGTATGCAATGCGGCATATCGATCTATCTTCCTGAAGATTCCGTTATCATGGACAGTGCCTCGGATACTGATTCCAAGCTTTTGGACGCTCTATTGATATGCGAGCAATGTGGCGGCCAGCTGAGATTGATGGAAAAAAAGTCAACTAAAAAAATGATTGTATCTGCAAATCAGCCTTGTTTTTTTCCGTATCCCGGCTTTTTTTACAAGGCATATCATTCTGATATATTTGTAATCTTGGATACCGTTCAGTTCCCCAGAGGAACCACATGGACCACTCGAAACAGATTCAAAAACCATCAGGGAAGCCTATGGATGACAGTTCCTGTAAGAAAGAAAGGGTTGGGCCTGCAAAAAATCAATGCTGTCAGGATATGCCATGACGGGCCATGGGCAAAAAAACATTTGGAAAGCTTGAAAAATGCTTATGCAAACGCTCCGTATTTTAAGGACCACCTCAACTTTTTAGAAGGACTTTTTTCAACAAAATTTGAAAAACTTATCGATTTTAATCTTAAGATCATTCGTTATTTGATGAACCTTCTTCAGATTAACACAGAGATCATTTTATTGTCCGAACTTGATATAAACGCAAAAGGAGACAAGCTTCTGGTAGAGATGTGCAGAAGATTGGAAGCATCCCAATTTTTGGCCCAAAGCCCGGCCATAAAGTACCTTGATGCAGACAGGTTCACGGAAGCGGGGATTCAGCTGATGAATGTTAGCCCCCCATCACCGGTTTACCCGCAACTCTGGGGCAGTTTTATTCACAATCTTTCCGCACTTGACCTTGTTTTAAATTGCGGATCAAAAGCCCACGATATCATGATCCGCAATTAACCCATATGTCTCATAAAAAATTACCTTTAACATCTAAACAACAAATGAAATTAAAACAGAAAGTTCCATTCAACAAGGTAGTTCTGGTATCCGCACCATGGCCACTCTATAGCCGCCCCTCAATTCAAATCGGGGCTCTGAAATCCTATCTGAAAAAAGAATTGCCCGACCTGAAGGTTGATGCGCATCATTTTTATTTAAAAGTCGCCGAAACCATCGGATACGAATGCTATCGAACAATTTCCGAACGGACATGGCTTGCGGAATCCATCTACGCCGCCCTGTTATATCCCGAACGTCTGAAGCATATAGAAAAAATCTTTTATAAGCATGCTGCCGGGAAATCTTCGTTGCGAGGACTTTCTTTTAAAGCCCTGACCCAACAGATCCGGAAGGTTTCAGAGACGTTTATACATGCCGTTGACTGGGGAGGATATGGTTTGGCGGGTTTTTCCATATGTCTTTGCCAGTTAACTGCGTCACTCTATTTTATCAGGCAAGTTAAAAAGCAATTCCCGAACCTTTTTATTGTTGCAGGCGGTTCCATGTTCACCGCAGATGCAACACGGAATTTGTTTAAAACTTTTTCAGAAATTGATGTTGTGATCAACGGTGAAGGTGAACTTCCCCTAAGACGATTGATTGCTTATCTTAACGATCCCATGTGCAAAGAAATACCTCCGGTTAATGGGATTATCACGGCAGAATCCGCTGAGAAAAACACACCGGCTGCCTTTGATCAAATGAATGAGTTATCCGATCTTGTTCCTCCGGATTACGACGACTACTTTGAATTGCTGAAATCATTCGGACCGGAGAAAACTTTCTTTCCGACACTTCCCATGGAAATCTCAAGAGGGTGTTGGTGGCGCCGAAAACAAGAAGGAAAAAGATCCACAGGATGTGCCTTCTGCAATCTAAATCTCCAGTGGGACGGCTATCGATCAAAAACCCCGGCACAGGTGGTTTCGGAGATTGATCATTTGACCAAAAAATACAAAACACTCTCCGTAGCCTTTACGGACAACCTTCTGCCCTTGAAAACATCCCGGGATATTTTTAATGGCATCGCAAAGCTGGGAAAAGATTTTCGGCTGTTCGGAGAAATCAGGGCCACCACTCCGGAATCCACACTGAAAGCCATGCGGGTGGCGGGTATGAAAGAGGTCCAAATCGGTATAGAGGCTTTGAGCACAAGGCTCCTCAAGAAACTCAATAAGGGGACCACGGCCATCCAGAATGTTGAAATCATGAAATATTGCGAAATGACGGGCATTGCAAATTCATCGAATCTCATATTCTGTTTTCCGGGGAGCGACCAGAAAGATGTGGACGAAACGCTTCGGAACCTGGATTTTGTTCTGTGCTTTCGTCCGTTAAAGAGGGTTCGCTTCTGGCTCGGGCTGGGGAGCCCCGTATGGCAACACCCTGAAACCTTCGGACTTAATTCTGTTTTCAATCACCGTAATTATGGGCTTATGTTTCCACCGGACGTTTTTAAAGCCATGCGCTTTACCGTTCAGTCCTATCGGGGGGATCTCAGGGGTCAGAGAAAACTCTGGCGGCCGGTCGAAAAAAAGTTGAACGCCTGGAAAAAATCGTATGGCGAACTCCATAAGAGTCCGGAACATGAGAACATATTAAGCTTTCGCGACGGCATAAATTTTATGATCATCCGCCAGAAAAGACTCAACAGCCAACCCCTGACACACCGTCTGGAGGGAACATCCCGGGCAATCTATCTTTTTTGCATGCACCATCGGTCGTTAAAAAGAATCTTTGCGCGGTTCCCATCAGTAGATGCAGACAGAATCGAGGCTTTTTTAAAGATCATGGTCAACAAAAAACTGATGTTCCAAGAAAACCATACCTACTTGAGCTTAGCCGTACCTGACAACCCGCATGGGGCAACCTCAAATTTTACTCCGTAAAATCACCGTGTAAATTTATGTCAAGCGAACCCTTAGACTTGCCATAACAAAAAAGTTCATATATATATTTAGTTTCCATCCGGAAATTGCTCTTTTCCGCAATCTCTGCGTCAATCTGCGAAATTATTTGTTCCCGCCTGGGGGCGGGACGCGTAATTCCTTGATTTCCTTGACCTTGCGAGAAATTGTTAATTTCTGAATTGAAAACTTAATTTGTGACCTATATAGATTTATGAATTGTAAATAAAGTTAAATATTCAAATAATAATGATACCGTAAGACATTTTAAACCATAGATCTTTACGACTACCATAAGGAAATGTTCATGGGTTTTTTGGGAAAATTAATCGGAGGAACAATAGGATTCGCTATGGCCGGTCCCTTGGGTGCAATAGCCGGCGCTGCACTCGGACATGCGTTTGATACCGGTGGACAGAGCTACTATACAACCGAACGGGCTCGTCTTTCAGCCGGTGAAGAAGCACAGCTCACCTTTTTCGTAGCAGCGTTTTCCATGCTCGCAAAGCTTGTTAAAGCAGACGGCCGGGTATCAAAAGAAGAAATCGATGTCGTTGAAAATTTTATGGTATACGACTTGAACCTAAACCCTGAAAGCAAGAGACTGGCCACAAACATTTTTCATACCGCCATTGATTCTCCGGAAAGTTTTAATGCGTTTGCCAACCAGTTTTACAGCCGGTTTCGATCTCAGTACCAAATGCTTGAGCTTATGATAGATATATTACTCAGAGTATCTGTCGCTGACGGCACGCTGAGCGCAAATGAAGAAAAGCTTATTTTGTCCGCTGTGAGGATATTTAATTTCAACGATGAAACATACCGGAAACTTAAATCAAAATACATTAAAGAGCATGACAGATATTATGCGATTCTAGGGTGCAATAAAAACGATTCGGATGAGGAGATAAAGAGACAGTACCGAAAGCTTGTTTCTGATTTCCATCCTGACAAGATTGCATCAAAGGGCCTTCCCGAAGAGTTCACAGAATTCGCCAATGACAAGTTCAGGGAAATTCAGGAAGCCTATGAAGTGATTAAAAAAGAAAGGGGTATCCGATAGGTTGCATTCGTCCAAAGGAGGTGGAGATGCAGAACAGACCCATACAAAGCAAAGCCCAATTTGGCATAACCCGCAGAGAATTTCTATGGATGTCTTCACTGTCCGCGGCAGGTTTTATTGTCGGCTGTGCAGCAAACCCGGTTACCGGCAAACCTCAATTCATGGTGCTGTCGGAAGCCCAGGAAATTAAGATCGACAACCAAAATTCCCCCTATCAATTCTCCTCGGACTATGGTCCTCTGCAGGATATCGCCCTTAATAATTATATCGATCAAACCGGCAAAACCCTATCCGCCCGAACCCATCGTCCCCATATGCCCTATTCTTTCCGAGGCGTGAACGCGACCTATGTGAATGCCTATGCCTTTCCCGGGGGGAGCATCGCCGCAACCCGGGGAATTCTCCTTGCGCTTGAAAACGAAGCACAACTTGCGGCTCTGCTGGGTCATGAACTGGGACATGTTAACGCACGTCACACCGCTGAACAGATGTCTAAAAGTACCTTGATAAACCTCTTTGTCGGGGGCATCGCAACCGTTGCAGGGACCCAAAGCTCCGGTCTTGGCAGTCTGGCGTCACAACTGGGTATGGTCGGAGCCGGTGCCCTCCTTGCATCTTACAGCAGAGATAACGAGCGAGAAGCCGATGCTCTGGGATTGGAATATATGGTCCGAGCCGGATATAACGCAAACGGATTTGTGGGACTGATGGATATGCTGAAACGCACTTCCAAATATAAGCCCAGTGCCATTGAATTGATGTTTGCGACACATCCCATGAGCGATGAGCGCTACCGTACTGCCGTGGAAGCCGTACACACACAATACCGCTCTTCACAGAGCTTTCCCCTATATCGAGAACGCTACATGGACCATACCGCGAAATTGCGAAAAATTAAATTAACCATAGAAACTTTACAAAAAGGCGAAAGCCTGATGGCCAAGGGTAAATTTGATGACGCTGAAATCCATTTTTTAAACGCCTTGAGGCAAACCCCTGAGGACTACGCCGGACTTGTCATGATGTCTAAATGCCAACTGGCCCAGAAACAGTATGCCAAAGCCAAATCCTTTGCAGAAAAAGCAAAAACCGTCTATCCCCAAGAGGGTCAGGCATATTATCTTTCCGGATTTGCCAAAATCCATCAAAAAGAATATGCCTCAGCATATGAAGAATTCAACTATTATGAAAAATTACTGCCCGGTAATCCTAACATCTTATTTTTTAAGGGATTTTCTCTGGAAGGGATGGAGCGCGTCAAGGAATCGGCTAACGAATATTACAACTATCTTCAAATTGTTAACCAGGGCAAAAAGGCGAAATATGCGTATCAGCGTCTGGTTGAATGGGGATACGTCAAGAAATAGCGATAAACCGCATTTAACATGAGAATTTCGGCAGAAAAAAATATATCCGGTTCGGATCATAAGATAAAACGGCGATGTCTATCCTGCGGAACAGATGAGAATCTTGGCAGGCGAAAGTATTGTTCCATCCATTGCCGGCAGAAGCTCAGGTACACGCTTGAATTAAGAACCGGTTTGCTCAAGACCTTAAACACCCGCTATGCGACCTTTTACTTTACTGACACAATGATCGCCATGGATGTTCTTCCTTACAATTCCAAAGAAATATTCAGCTTTATTTATCCTCGTTCTTCCGGAAAAAAACCTGCCGAGGACTACTGTATTATGTCCGAAATTCTTGGAAATACATGGTGGGCCGAAAAAAAACGTACCAAGAGAAACTATCTTGCCACTCGTCTCTTAATCGAAAAAGCAAAGCGCAAAAATTCTGCATCCTATTCGGTAATGCCGCCGGAAATAAAAATCCCCGCCGTTAAAAAAGCATCGCTGATGCATTTAAAGCTTGGCAAGTCGGATTTGTATTCTCCGAAACTTGAAAAGACAATAAAAAGTGCATTCCGGCTTCAGATAAAAAAACACCACCCCGATCTTGGCGGAGATTCGGCTACCTTCAGAAGAATCCACGAAGCATATTTAGAGCTTATCAACTGGGCTGAAAATCCTTCCTATCTCAACCGTCGGGGGTTTCCGGACAAATGGTTCTACGACGGCTATAAAAATAAATGGCTGCAACCGGCTCCGCATCTGAAAGAGAGGGTGTGAATCACGGCTGTTGGCAATATGAAAATCCATGTTCGTCTGCGCTACGT
>CAZIIV010000064.1:0-15705 GCA_964539365.1 uncultured Desulfobacteraceae bacterium
CAAACATACGGTGATGTCGAACCATTTGGACATTATAAAATAATCGACAGTCGGGTGTCTTTTAGAGTTTGAAGCGTTCATCTTAGGCAGATGTTACATCATGATTACAAAGCGCTATGTATTATATGCTCTTTTGGCTATTATTGCGCTTGGCGTCGTATTCATGGCGCTGTTGAATATACCCTTACCATCACGGATTGAGGATAAAGTTAAGCAAAACGTTCAAACAACAGATGCGCAAAATTCGGACAAGCTTGTTGTCCATCTCTATTTTTCTGATAAAAGCAATTCGTTTCTGACAGCAGAAGAAAGGAATCTTTTTCATTCTGACAATCCGGTCGAATTTGCTAAAATTATTATCAAGGCCTTGATAGACGGTCCCCGGAAAGGACACATGAGAACAATTCCCGCAGGTACCACGATCAGGGCACTCTATATTACCGGAGACGGAACCGCTTATGTGGATATATCAAATACAATAAAGGATTCCTGCCCCGGTGGAATAAAAACAGAACTTTTTACCATATATTCTATCGTTAATTCATTAATATTGAATATCTCTGAAATCGATGCCGTAAAAATATTGATCGGGGGACGCGAGGCTATGACCCTGGCCGGGCATGTTGATCTTAGCTTTCCCTTTAAAGCAAACATGCTTTTAATACGATGAAAAAAAAGATGCAAATCAAAAACATACGGAATATCGGAATCATCGCCCATATTGATGCCGGCAAAACAACGGTCACTGAGCGGATACTTTACTATACGGGCCGTTCCCATAAAATCGGCGAGGTTCATGACGGTGAAGCGATAATGGACTGGATGGCTGATGAGCAGGAACGCGGCATTACCATTACCTCTGCGGTTACCATCTGCCACTGGAGGGGAAACGACATTCAGATAATAGATACGCCGGGACATGTGGATTTTACAATCGAAGTAGAACGTTCATTGAGGGTGCTTGACGGTGCTATCGGAGTCTTTTGCGCGGTCGGCGGCGTAGAACCTCAGTCGGAAACCGTATGGAGACAGGCAGACAAATATCACGTCCCAAAAATCGCTTTTATCAATAAACTGGACCGAGTGGGTGCAAGTTTTTTTAAAACCATTGAAATGATGAAAGACAGACTCCATGCCAACCCTCTTGTGTTGCAACTTCCGTTGGGGTCCGAAGATGACTTTGCAGGTGTTATCGATCTGATCCAAATGAAACAGATTCTCTGGGAAGATGAGGCCCTGGGAGAGACATACCTAACCCAGGAAATACCCCTCGATTCTCTTGAAACCGCCGAAAAATATCGCGATAATCTTATTGAAACCATCGCTGAAGTCGATGATGAAATTATGGAGGATTATTTATCAGAACTTCCGATTTCAACGGAACGTTTACTTGCCGGCATACGAAGAGCAACCATAAATTTGAAACTGGTACCGGTACTGTGCGGCAGCGCATTGAGAAATAAGGGCATACAACCTCTCCTTAACGCCATTGTGGATTTCCTTCCCAGTCCCGTGGATGTCCCGCCCATAAAAGGAGTGCATCCTGAAACCGGTGAACTTATTGAATGCGAAGCCAAAGACACCGCCCCCCTCGCGGCACTCATATTTAAAGTCGCCATGATCGAAGGACGCAAACTTTCCTATGTCAGAATCTACAGCGGAAAGATGCGTGCCAAAGAAAGCACCTATAATCCTTCCCGTAAAATACATGAAAAACTTTCCCGTATCTTAAGGATGCATGCCAACAAGAGAGAACGGATCGATTCTGCCGATGCCGGGAGTATTGTGGGGGTCGTGGGATTGAAAGAATCCTCTACCGGCGAAACCCTGTGCTCTATTGATCACCCGGTTTTACTGGAAACAATGGAGTTTTATGAGCCGGTCATTTCTATTGCGATAGAGCCGAAAACACATGCCGACCAGGAAAAGCTGGATCAAGTGCTCGAAAAATTTATGACCGAAGATCCGACCTTGCAACTCAAACAGGATGAAGACACCGGGCAATGCATTTTATCGGGAATGGGTGAACTTCACCTTGAAATCATTATCAGTCGCATGCGGCGTGAATTCAATACCAACGTAAATGTGGGAAAACCCCAGGTTGTCTACAGGGAAACCATTGAAAGAGAAGGTGAGGGATCCGCCGTATTTGACAAGGAAATTGCGGGGCAGCGTCACTTTGCCAAAGTTTCGCTAAAATTGATACCTCTGGAACGCGGCAGTAAAAACATGTTTATCTCCGAAGTTACCGAGGAAACCATACCGGATATTTTTATTCCTGCTGTTGAAAAAGGGGTCATGGAATCTTTGGAAAGCGGATCTCTGATGGGCTATCCGGTGGTGGACATAAAAGCGATCCTAACCGGAGGGGTATTCAAGGAATCTTTGGGCACGGAATTGGCTTATACGGTCAGTGCGTCCATGGCATGCAAAACCGCTCTTGCCAACGGTGAACCGTTTCTCCTTGATCCGATTATGAATGTTGAGATTTTTGTTCCTGAAGCTTTTATGGGAGATGTCATTGGAGACCTTAACTCTCGCAAAGGGAAAATTGAATCCATAGCGCACAAAATGGACGCAGTGATAATTAAGGCGGTTGTTCCTTTGGCACGTATGTTCGGCTACTCCACTTCATTACGGTCAGCGACCCAGGGCCGAGGGACTTTTACCATGCAATTTTCCCATTTTGATCGCAGCTGACAATACGGCGACCGGTTCGAAAGCCCCCCTATGACGGTTTTTTTCTCCCATGGATCTCTTTTAACATCTTTTCAATTTTTTCCCTTTTATTCGGATCTCCCATAAGTTCCAGAGCCCGTTTCAAGTGAAACACCGCATTTTTAACATCATCTTTTTTGTGGTAATAAACACCCAGGCAATAATGAGCTTCATCCAGCCTGCCCAGCTTGCCGTAGGTTTCACCAAGGGAATAAAAGGCACGGGGATAATCGTGTTTTTTTTCAATGAGTTCTTCAAAGGTAACCGCTGCTTCATGTAAACGTCCAAGCTCCATCTGTGCGCGCCCAAGATAAAAAAATACTTCGGAATCGTTAGGGGAAATGCTCGCGGCACTTTCCAGTGTATTTAATGCGTCTTGATACCGGCCGTCGAAAAAATAAATTTGGCCGAGATCTTTTAACATATACGGATCGAAAGCATTTTTCACCAGTGCTTTTTTAAGGTGATCAATGGCATTTTTCCGATCACCTGTCCGGGCCAGAATCAGCCCATATCCGTAATGAGCCAAAGGATCTTCAGGGTGCTTTTCAACCTCGGCCTTAAACTTTCTTAATGCGACCCCCTTGTCCCCGTAAACAGCAACAAGCCGGGCATGAGCCTTTGAAAAATTATAATCATTACTGTGTGCTTTTATTTTTTTGTTTTGTTCGAGCCAGGTGTCAATATTGGCCATTCGTTCTTCTGTAGCTGGATGTGTCGTCAGATACGTGGGGATCTGATCCGGACCAAACCATCGTCTGCTCCAGAGCTTTTTGAGCATCGAAATCAACCCTTCTCCGGTATACCCTGCTTTGGTCAGACACACCAGCCCGATCTGGTCCGCCTGGAATTCGTCCTCACGGCTGTATGACAGTTCCAGGGATTGACCGGCGGCCGCAGATCCCATGGTTATCGCATTTGCCGCCGTCGCCGATCCTCCGACACCGAGTAATATACCGGCCGCTACTCCGGCAAGGGTTGCGATTCCTATCTTTTGTGCTCTGTCTATTTTTTGAGAGATATGGCGGCACACAACATGGGCGATTTCATGGGAAAGTATCCCGGCCAACTCTTCTTCATTTTCCATGGCCTCCAGCAGGCCGCTGTTTACAAAAACATGCCCCGCAGGAGTTGCAAACGCATTATACTCATGATTTTTTACTACATAAAAATGATACTCAAAGGGCTGTGGCGGAAGGGCTGAAACGATTTTCTGACCCATTTCATTAATATAGTTAACAATCAAAGGATCATGAATAAGCTCATAATGTTTCATAATGACTTTCATCACTTCACGGGACATCTCTTCTTCTTCTTGTATGGTAATACACAATGCCCCTTTTGGAATAAGAATGTTAACAATAAAAATCAAAACAAAGCAGAGCACACATGCTTTCCTGATAAGTTGCATAATTATCACGCTCCGTAACTTAATATCTTAATAAAAATATATTCTTTTTTTACAATCGTCAATGATCAATACATATTCTTTGGCACAAACCCAGTCGTATCCCCATAGACAGAGAACGCTCCACCGAAATCAAATGCGTTTACCCTGCACATCCTTTCATACTTTTCAAAACAAATCTTTTATGATAGAGTTTTTAGTCATGACACATATTATATGTATCGCCAACCAGAAAGGTGGCGTTGGCAAAACCACTACAGCGGTAAACTTGTCCGCCGCGCTTGCGGTTTCTGAAAAAAGAACGCTCCTCGTCGATTGCGATCCCCAGGGAAACGCCACCACCGGTCTCGGCCTCGACAAAAACAAAATTTATCATACATTATACCACGGAATGATTGGTAAAGTCGCGGCTAGAAATCTGGTTATGAACAGCGACATAGATACGTTGAAAATTATCCCTTCACGGGTGGAGCTTATCGGTTTTGAAGTGGAGATGATGTCAAAACCCAAACGTGAAATGGTGTTAAAGAAACTTTTGGCCCAACTTGCGGATTCATTTGAATACATTATCATTGATTGTCCCCCCTCATTAAGTCTTCTGACGGTCAATGCGTTGACCGCGGCCGATTTTATGCTTATTCCCCTTCAGTGTGAATTTTATGCACTGGAAGGCCTAAAGCAGCTTTTGCAGACCATGAAGCGTATCCAGCATCATCTGAATCCGAAACTGAAAATTGTAGGTATTCTTCTTACCATGTTTGATAAAAGGACAAATCTGTCTCACCAGGTTGCTGAAGATGCTGAAAGATATTTCAAACATCTGGTTTTCAAAACTATGGTTCCAAGGAATGTACGCTTGGGTGAAGCGCCAAGTTTCGGGAAGCCGATTTTGCTGTATGATGCCGCTTCCCCGGGGGCACAAAGCTATTTTAATCTGGCAAAAGAGATAATGGCCAACCAAATTCAACGTCCAACTTGATTGAATAAAGGTTGTTTGTCAACAATAACCCACTAAATTCATTGGCGGATTCAATATGGAAACCGTAAAGAAAAAAGAAAAGGCCGGGTCAACATTAAAAAGAACAAAAAAACTTGCCCTGGGAAGAGGCCTTGATTCCCTGTTGCCCGATGTCGAACCTGTTAAAAAGGTATCAAAGGAATATTTTCAGTGTGATATTGACCTGATTCGCCCAAATCGTTATCAGCCCCGGGTGCAGTTTTCCGAGGATGAACTTAAAGCAATGGCCCGCTCTATTAAAGAACAGGGAATTATCCAACCCCTTTTGGTTAGAAAAGACGAGAACGGCTATGAGCTGGTCACCGGTGAGAGACGACTGCGTGCCGCAAAAATGGCCGGGCTCGACCAGGTTCCGGTCATTGTCAAGACCATTACGGATACAGATCTTCTGGAAATGTCCATTGTTGAAAATGTACAGAGGGAAGATTTGAATTCCATGGAAGAGGCCGAGGCGTATTATCAGCTTATCGTCAAATTCGACCTTACTCAGGATCAGGTCGCGACCCGTGTCGGAAAAAGCAGGTCTGCCGTGGCCAATTTTTTAAGGCTCCGGCAACTGTCCGAGCAAATCAAGGCCGACATAGTAAATGGTACTCTGAGTATGGGACATGCACGGGCATTGCTGGGCGCCTCGAATTCAGCCCATCAACATGCGGCCTGGCGGGCTGTGGTTTCCAAAGGACTGTCAGTCAGGGAAACGGAACGTCTGATTAAGCGTTTAAAGACAGAAAACAAAAAACCGAAAGAATCTTCCACCGCTTCGGAGCAAAGACACCTTTTAAGTCTGGCGGAGGATCTTTCCCGTCGCTTTGGAACCAAGGTTCAAATCAAACGGCACGGGAAAAAGGGCAGGGTTGAAATTACGTTTTACAACAATGATGACCTTGATCGGGTGCTAACACTTCTGATGCAGATATAACAAGTTATAAAATCGGTTTGCCATGATATGCGATGCGGCTACGCCGCTGAACAAGAGGAAATTCCTATAGTATTAAATTCATGTCTATTCATATCCTAATTGACGGCTATAATCTGATTCGCTGTTCCAGTTCGCTAAGCACACTTGATCAACAGGATATTCAGCTTGGCAGAGAAGCCCTTCTTCAAAGCCTTGCAAGTTATAAAAAGATAAAACATCATATGATTACGGTAGTTTTTGATGGCGCCCATGCACCTCCTCTGTCACAGCCCAAAGATCGAGTAAAAGGGATCAAGATTAAATTTTCCCGCAGTGGAGAAACCGCCGATACCGTGATTAAAAAAATTACAGCCAGGGAAAAGGAAAAAGTGTTGGTGGTGAGCTCTGACCGGGATGTCGTCGATTTTGCGGCTTCCCAGGGAGCAGCCACCATAAGCTCTCCCGCGTTTGAAGAAAAAATCACAATGGCTGTTTATAGTGATACAAAGGGAATTGTGGACCAAACCCGGGACGGATGGGTTCCCACCACAAAAAAGAAAGGCCCCAGGAGAAGACTTTCAAAGAGAAAACGACGGGACCGGGTTAAAATTAAAAAACTCTAGTTTCAGAATAAACGGCGTGCCGTTTCTATTGACGACGGTATCATTATCTGGTAACCACTCGACGATTCCGAACAGTTTGAAATATGGCCTTAAAAGTTCACCACATGAATAAAACAAACAAAAAATCAGACCTGAAGCGAATCTGCGTAATGGACGGACAGGGCGGGGGTATCGGAAGCGCGGTAATAAAAAAGCTCAAAGACCTGTTTGGGGAAACCGTCGAGATTATTGCTTTAGGCACCAATGCCATTGCAACATCTCAGATGCTTAAATCCAAAGCCAATCGCGGCGCTTCCGGAGAAAATGCAATTGTTCAGACCGTCGGAAAGGTCGATATTATCATTGGTACGGTAGGTATTATAATGGCGCATGCCATGATGGGGGAAGTGACACCGAAAATGGCGGAGGCAGTGGCAAGCAGCCGGGCAAAAAAACTGCTGATACCGCTTACCCAGGAAAATCTTGAGATTGTGGGAATTGCTTCAATTCCGCTTCCCCATCTTATCGAGGCGCTTATTCAGGAAAATTTAAAAGCCTTATTTGATTTTCCCGAAGAAGGATAGCGCGAAACCAAAAAAATATTATACCAATAAATTACAAAGAAGGAAAAAGTACCATGTGTGAAGCAAATGCATATTTGATTCAAAAAGATGAAAAAAAGCTAATTATGGAGGCGGTTGATACGGTCGAACCCGAAGGTGACGGCATTAGACTCGTAAGTATATTTGGAGATCAGAAATTTCTAAAGGCGCACATTCACTCACTGGCTCTTGTGGACCACAATATATTTCTTAAAGAATAAAAATCGGTGTTTCAAATTCGCCTGGCTGCATTCAGCAATTGCGCCGTTGAAATAATGAATGGACATTTTTCAAAGGTTTCCATGTCTGCATGCGGATACGCACAGATATGCGCATGACAAGGGTTTTGAGTAATTTCGGGCAAGTAAAATGGTTTAGATGAAAATTCTTTTAGCTAAGACCGCCGGTTTCTGCATGGGAGTGCGCAGAGCCGTTGAAATGGTATTAGATGCACCCAGCAAATACGAAAATCCTATCTGCACTTATGGACCCCTTATCCATAATCCCCAGGTTCTGAACCTTTTGGAAGAAAAAGGGATATCTGTCTTAAATAATATTCCCGACCACGGATCCGGCACCGTTCTAATCAGGGCCCACGGTGTTCCTCCGGAAACCAAGAAAAATCTTGAAAAGGCCGGTTTTAAAATCATTGATTCCACATGCCCGAGGGTGATCAAAGTCCAGACCATCATCCGGCAACATGCAAAACAAGATTATGTATGCATTATTATCGGGGACAGGGATCATCCGGAGGTCATCGGCTTGCTCGGTTACGCAGGGGAAAAAGGATATGCTGTCGACAATATAAACGACCTCGATTCCCTCCCCCCCTTTGAGAAGGCTATTATTGTTTCACAGACCACCCAGAACACGCTTTTTTTTGAAAAAGTTAAAAACTGGGCCATTCAAAAATTTTCCCACTATAAGATTTTTGATACCATTTGTGATTCAACAGCCCGTCGCCAGACAGAGGTCCATCGCCTGGCCAATTCGGTAGATGCCGTTATTGTTGTGGGAGGACATAACAGCGGGAACACCAAGCGGCTTGCCGAAATTGCCCGGCAAACCGGCAAACCCACGTATCATATCGAAACAGAATCTGAACTCGATTTGGACGCACTTTCTTCAATCCGGCACATAGGAATAACCGCCGGCGCTTCCACACCGAACTGGATCATAAAAAGAATCTATAGAACACTGGAAACTATTCCGTTTACAAAGGTAAAAAGCTGGCGAAGTATTATTTTTGCCATCCAGCGCTCACTTCTTCTCACAAATATCTATGTGGCTATTGGCGCCGGATGTCTGTGCTATGCCTGTACAAGGCTTCAGGAGATTACCAACTATTTGCCCAATGTGCTTATGGCCATGCTTTATGTTCAGTCCATGCATATTCTCAACAATTTTATCGGCACAAAGGCGGACCGATACAATGATCCTGACAGATCTGCTTTTTATGACAGAAAGAAGGTTCTGCTTATGGTTTTTGCTTTCTTGGCAGGCGGCGCCGGATTGTTGACCGCCTATACAATGGGACCGGTTCCTTTTTTGGTTCTTTTCGTGATGAGCATAATGGGACTGTCTTATAATTTAAGACTTCTGCCGGAACGTTTTTTCCACGGCAGGTACCGGAGAATACGGGATATCCCGGGATCAAAAACAATTCTGATTGCAATGGCATGGGGTATCGTTACCGCGATATTGCCTTCCTTGTCTGTATCGAAACATATTGGTCTGAGTACGGTTTTGGTATTTGTTTGGTCCACAAGCCTTGTCTTTGTGAGAACCGCATTTTTTGATATTCTTGATATGCAAGGAGACCGTATTGTGGGAAAAGAGACACTCCCTATATTGATGGGGGAAAAGCAAACCCTGCGCCTTTTAAAAACCATACTGATAATAAATATCGGTATGTTGCTTGTATCCGGCACATTTCATTTTATTTCAATCCTTGGGTTAGCACTGGCAATTTGTCCGGTTTTTATTTTTATTGTGCTATCCGCCCATGAACTGGGCTATATGCTTCCCGGCACTCGGTTGGAATTTCTGGTTGAAACGAACTTCATTACGGCAGGGGTTATTACGTTTGCCTGGTCTCTGTTTTCCTGAAAGGGCATTTGATGTTACATGCGGCGGATGAATTCTGAACGAGTCGCAGGCTTTCATCTCAATCAAACAATCCAAAAACTCTCATTGATTTTTATAGAGACTTCAAGCACTTGTCGGTCCACCTATTTCCAAATCTTTGGTTCCGTACCCTTAAGAAGCCTTTTGATATTATCTTTATGGCGAAAGTAAATTGCTATCGCTGTTACAAGGGCGCATCCTGTCAGGACACGGGATCCGGTTGAGTGCCAAATCGCAATGGGAAGGACAGCTGCGGCGGCAAGTGATGCCACTGCAACCATATTAAGCCAGCAAACAAACAGGATAAAAACAAGCGTCACAACTACAAATGCCACGGGTGAAATTACAGCGAAGCATCCTGCAGCAGTTGCAACCCCTTTGCCTCCTTTTTTAAACCTCATGTAAACCGGATAAAGATGCCCTGAAAAAGCGGCAAGCGACACAACTGAAATGTAAATTTCATCCCACAAGCCGTTTGAGGTTGTCAGCACACCCGCAATCCATACCGGAACAGCTCCTTTAAGCATGTCCCCGATAAGTGTCAGGACTCCAAGAGTCGGTCCTGCGATGCGTCCGACATTGGTCGCACCGATGTTTCCGCTTCCCTCACGCCGGATATCTACGGAAGTAAACAACCGGGTCAAAACAATGCCCCAGGGAATGGAGCCGAGCATATAGGCGAAAACAGGCAGCAGCAAAAACTTTGTCATTTAAACATTCTCATGTTGTTATTTTGATGAAAACATGACGGATACATGATATAAAATACGTTCAGGGTGTATTTATCATAAAAATTAATTGTACTATATCACCATATGCGGCAAGATCAAGATGAATTCGTTCGCAACACTTCGAAAGGAGAGTTGTTCTTCGTGCACCCCGTAAAAATGCCCATAGAAGATATTTTAGATCTTCATACCTTTAACCCCAAAGACATACCGGAGCTTCTTGTGGATTATTTTGAAGCTTGCACGGACCAAGGCATCTGCTCTGTGAGAATTGTTCATGGAAAGGGCCGGGGACTTTTAAAAAAGCGGGTTCAGGAGCTTTTGAAAAAAAATTCCATGGTAGAAACTTTTCAAGATGCGCCCCCTGAAGCCGGAGGGTGGGGAGCTACCCTGGTGGAACTCAAAAGTACATAGGACGTAGTTTTTCCCAATAGGTATTAAAAAAACACCTATGTTGTCAGACGTTCAAAAACAAGAAATACGAAGGTTTGCCGACCGGATCACGCCCAAAAACTGGAATGTGGTATTGCGACCCGAGGATGAAATCGAAGAGCCGGGTATTTTAAATATCCTTATCAGTATTCAGAAACCGGAAAGTGAAGTTTTCACAGATTATTTCGGAAATAAATGCTACCCGTGTGAAAGCAAGGATGGTATCAGATATTTTGAAAACAGATATGGCGAGATTTTTTCAAAAAATCAGGTCAAACCCGCCCTTGGCATGGTTTCGGGACGTATGATTTTTAAAGATCTGAAAACATATATGACAGACCGAAAAGGTAAAGTGGCCAAAATTAAAATTAAATTATGGCCTTACCTCGGAGACTGGAAGGGAACGCTGATTCACGAACTGGCACATGTTGCGGTTTACAGATATAAAGCGCTTAAAACCGGAGAGTATCGAAAAAAAGCCCTTTTCCAAAACCCCTGGGAGATTGACACCAAAACGCTTTTTATTCACGGAACATTGCTGCGTGAAGGCCACCATGGCGCTGCATTCCAGAGAGCGTTTTCTTCTCTTGCCAAAAGAGCCATCCGGGAATTCGGCGCCCAAATACCTCCTGAGGATATGTTTTGGATAACTGTTCGATACGAATTGAAAAAATACAAATAAACAAGAAAATATTAAAATTTTGAATTGAGGATACGATTTCGAGTATTACCCGAGTTACCCAATATGTAAAAAATGTAACATAAACTATGATATTTATTTCACAATATTATTTGAAGTTTTTTTTTCATTTAAGATAACTATTTGAAATTTAACGGTGGTAAAAAATTATACGATTCTGCACAGTTTTTGCATGTATTTAACCACGATACATTCAGTGAACACAGATAAAATAAGTAAAATGTTCATAAAGGGGGACAAAGAAAATTAAACTGGTTAACGGATAACGCCTCTCTATTGATATAGACCATGCATTTTTAACCGGTAATTCAGCCCCTGAACCAGCAACCACTCTTCTTTTGGACTCCGGTTTGCGCGCCATGGCAGTATTTGGACGAAGAAAGATCTTTAAATAGCAGGCTATCTTTGCCATGACCAACACACTACCTGATAATGGAGGCAGGCGCACAGGAATTGAAAGGCGACAATTTTCATACACTTCATATATACCGGAGCGCAGATCGGGAAAGGATCGAAGAAGCGGAAAAGATAGAAGGTTAAAACCAAGAATATCAAAATAAAAAAAATACGTAAAAAGCAGGGCTAATATATAGCCTTGCCTTTTTGTTTGACAATGCATGGGGTATTATAGGCTCTATCAGAAATTCGGGGGCGGGGTTTGACTCACGCGGTGTTCCGCGCTTTAAATATTGTTTGGGCCTTTTGAAGCGCAGCATGATCGTCGATACCCATGGTTTCACGGTCATCTTCTGCCAAAAGATATCCAACGGATTGTCCGTCATCGACCATATACTCAATCAGATCCGTAATAAAAAATTCCTCTATGGCGGTTGTTTTACCGTTTATCTCTTTATGCACGATCTGAGGCCGTGAGGCCATGACCGGCAGATACTTTTCTAAGGCTCTCTTTTTTACAGCGTAAATTCCTGAATTGCAAATCGTTAAAGCCGCCTGCTTCTTCAGCGGATAGTCCTTCCAGTATTTCCATTCGGTTATTTTACGAACACGGTCTCCCTGGGTTTCAAGAAGGCCGTATTGCTTTTTATTATCCGGACAAAATCCCAGGATGACAAGTTCGAACGTTTCAAGATGGAGGGCAAGCTGCATATAGGTTGCCTTTTTGACAAAGGGAACATCTCCCATGGTGATAATAAACTTGGAATACGGTTGTGACTCAATAAATGATCGGGCGGCTAAAATAGCACCGCCGGTGCCATTAAGAAGTGGCTGTTCACAATAGGTGATATCCAAATGGCGCGTTTGCGAAATCACATCTTTTTTGCAGTGATTGACAATAAGCGCTTTTTGTCCGGCCGGCAAGTTTTCCAAAAGATGGAGCAAAATTGGATGCCTGCCTTCAAGGGTTGAAGTTACGGGCTGTAGCGGCAAAAGAGTTTTATTCCCCGCATAGCCTGTCATTCTGCTGCCGCGTCCGGCCGCCATAATAATGGATGCGATTTCGGAATCGAATTGTGATTTGTGTTGCATTTTTTAGTCGCTTATAAGCAATTACAATTTTACCGCTCGTTAAGGGCTGCATCTTTTAAATGTTCATTTGGAAGATGCTTGGGTCCTTGAAATATATTTATATAATTATCATAATGCAAACAGAAGGTCAAACCCATGGCAGGGCAAACACATTTGAATCCCAATACGAGGAGAACGCTCCACGACGGTGTGCGCAAATCAAATGCGGTTACTCTGATCCATGGTATTTTTCTTTACCCCTCTGAACCCGTGAGCCCATGAGAGGGTATTCTTCAGGAGGGTTCATAGCCGTGTTCATAACGGCAAAAATATCTGTATTGTCAACATACTGCCCGGAAAAATCCCAAAATGAGCCTGCCGTGGTATCCGTACCTCTTATTAAATCGAGAAACATATCCGCTCCGAAACCTCTGGCAAAGACCGGAACAAGCGCTCTGGTATGGCCCCTGGATCCATACTGTACACCCGGGATATTATGCTTACCGTTGTTTATTACGTGTTGCCGGCCGTTGAAGGTATCAATACCGGCGTCATAATAGCCTGCCGAGCATTTTTCATACAGGTTGCAATCATTGTCGGTGTAGGTTTCAGGACCCCACAGCATGCCGCACTCGTGGTCGGCAGTGACAATGACCAGGGTTTCTTTCCAACTGCTGTTTTTTCTCACCCATTTCTTAACGGCACCGACAGCGTTGTTGAAGTCTGCCTGCTCTTTTACCATGGCTTCAATGTCGTTGGCATGGTTTTTCCGGTCCACAGCACCGCCTTCGATCATCAGGAAAAAACCGTTCGGGTTTTTAGAGAGCACCCGGATCGCCCCCATGCCCAGGGTCTCTAAGGTCGGAACGTCCTGCGGATTTTCTGACAGGGTGTTTGTGGCATGAGGGATGCCGATGACTTTGGTTGGAATATCACCTTTAATTTCTTCCATGGCAAGTTTTCTAAATTCACCGACGTCGTGAATATAAACGAACCCATTGGCGCCGTCCTTATCGGTAATGTCCCACCAGGTCGATTTACCGCCCACATACTTATATTCCGATCTCTCCATTGGGTCGCCACAGCCCATAATGACATCAAGACCGCTGTCATAGATCATTTGGTTTGCAATATCTGCGTACACGTTTCGGTTGTTTATATGGCTCCAAACAGCGCCCGGAGTTGCATGGGAGAATTGAACACTGGTAACGGCGCCCGTTGCTTTGCCCAGGGAATCCGCAATCTCGGTAATTAGGGTCAATGGAATTTCATTCCACGACAGTCCCATACGGCCGCGAGTGGTTTTTTCACCCGTATAGAGCGCCGTAGCCGCTGCAGCAGAACCTGTATAGGCCAGGTAATTGTCACCTTCTTTGATATAGTTGAAATCTTTCCACATCTCTACCGGATTATAGCCCTGTGGCGCCGTGGACCATTTAGAATAGTCACAGGTACAATTGTGGAAATATTTACATCCGGGACACACCGAACCGCTGCTTTCCAGTTTAACGGGATCTCCGTTTTTATCTATAAAGTTTAGCATATCCGTTTTTGAAGCGATTTTTATCGGAAAATCACGGTATAGTTCCGGCATTTTTTCGCCAAACTGATAGTAATTGCCGGCCTCAAAAGCGTTAAATCCGGCCCCGTCACTGATCAGAAGAATAACGTTTTTTGCCGCTTCAGGATGATGAGATTTTGGAAAGTCCGGATGATAGGAAATGCAACTTAGAATTAGGATTGCACCCCCCGCAAAAACCTTTTTGACCCAATTAGACATAAAAATCCCTCATTTTGTATTTAAA
Source organism: uncultured Desulfobacteraceae bacterium (assembly GCA_964539365.1). GTDB lineage: Bacteria > Desulfobacterota > Desulfobacteria > Desulfobacterales > UBA11574 > S5133MH16. The sequence goes on from CAZIIV010000064.1 coordinate 14,506, forward strand.
AAGACAGGAAATGCTAAAAAAGGCTCCTTATCATAAGGAATAGATAAATGGGAATTAAAATTTCAATAAAAGAGAGGCTAACCAGCGTGTTGGTTAACTCCTTCGAAATAATACCTTATATAATTTAATAAACTTAACTGTTCCATAACGCCATTTGGAAAAGATAAAAGCAGATGTTTTTATTACCCTAATTTATCAATAAAACCAAAAATATAGAAAACTTGTTTTAGCTTGACTAAATTTATTTTATAAAATAAAAAAATGCTGGCGAGCCTTTACTGACGGTGATGCGAGAAAGTTGTGAATCAAATATTGATATGAAAAATAATAGATTAGAATTATTAAAACTGCTGACCAAGAACTCTTTAGAGGTTAGCCAATACCCTAAATTTCCATTAGTTTCAGGTACCTTAAGCAATTTTTATGTTGATTGTAAAATGACGACCCTCTTATCACATGGGCTGAATTTGGTTGGTCAAATTATATTTGATATAATAGCATCACTCAACATTAAGGGTATTGGAGGACTCACATTAGGTGCAGATCCTATTGCAAATGCAACAGCCATGATAGCTGGACAAAAAGGAGTTGATCTTATCTCTTTCGTAATTCGCAAAGAAACCAAAAAACACGGCAAAATGAAATGGATTGAGGGGGGGATAAGATCTGGGGACAGAGTGGTAATTATAGATGACGTAATAACCACAGGGGGATCAACCATTCAGGCGATCGATAAGGCCGAAGAGGCCGGGTTAAACATAGTCAAAGTAATTGTGTTGGTTGACAGAGAAGAAGGTGGAAGAAAAAATATTCAAGATAGAGGTTATGAGGTAGAATCAATTTTTACAAAATCTGAGCTAATGGAGGAGTATGCGAAATATAATAAATGAAGGTTTTTTACTGACGAGACCTTTGTTGAAATTAAAGGTAAAAACAACTTTTTTATGTAGAAAAATCCTTAAATACTTGCCCCGTTTTTTATTCTATCCTTCGTATTAAGCAGCTTCTGATAATCGGATCGTTGCCTCATCCTATCGAGAACATCCACCATTTATAATATTTAACTCCTTCACCAAGATTCTGAGTGACCCTCCACGGGAACCAACAGTTTAGCAAAAAGAAAAGCCCCAATTACTGGGGCCTTGTAAAAAAAGATGGTGCCGAGGGACAGAATCGAACTGCCGACACGGGGATTTTCAG
>CAZIIV010000065.1:0-15329 GCA_964539365.1 uncultured Desulfobacteraceae bacterium
AAATGAATAAGTTAATGGGTGAAAACCATTTTAACAAATCGGTAATGCTCCCATTACCATCCAACCCTTATTCTCTATTTTGCAGAAGGCGAAGCACCTTAAGAATCTGCTTCAACTTTTTTACGTTTCGACAAGACATCAGGTCGTCTTTTTTTGCAATTTTTTGGACCAGCCCTTTAAGTCTTTGTTCTCCGTTGTTCAGTTTCCCGGCTTCTTCCCGGACACGTTCCCGGAGCGCTGTTATCTGTCCGACCCCTGAACTCAAGTCTCTATCCGCCGACACCTTTTTCTCAAACCCCAATGACTCAAAATATTCCACCAGTTCCTCAAGTTCCGGGATAAACATCTCCGCCGAAGTTGTCACCCCCCAATATTTAAGCACGTCCCGATATTCGTCGTCCCGAAGCGCCAGTTCTTTCTTGCCAATATGCACCAATGCCAGCAGCTTGTGCCGCCGCCTCTGGATCTTATTATTGGACGGCTCTTTTTTATCCGGCGTTTTTGTGGCGGACCTGTTTCCATCATCGGCATTCATAATAATTCTTCTTATCTGTTATTCTAATTTTTTAGCAAAAACATAAGCCATGGGTTTTATTGTTCTTCTACTATACTAATACAGTGTTCAAAAATCGCAAATCAGAGCAACCTTTTAATTACCAGTACATTCTCACACTATTGATCCCATAATAGAGACAAAATTCACATTGATTGCGCATAACATCTGAATCCATCAAAAAAAGTCTCAAAATCTTGTCTAATTCATTTTGACCTTACCCTTGCTCAGTCGACCAGAATTTTCTTGACTGCCCGGGGGAAATTCTGTACATTTTTTACGACTTCGCCGCTTCATCCCAATTTGAACACCACCGCCGGTAAAATAAAAAAATTTTACCGGAAAAAACAGATGACTTTATGAAACCATTTCAATTAGTTGGCATTTTAACGCTATTGATGTTAAGCATCCTTGTGACCAATACCTTTTCATCCAAAAATACCCGAGATGTGAGCCGCTATTTTTATAAAGGCGACGGCAGGCTGAATCTTGTCAATGAAAAAAATAAGATCTCATTCAACGGGACATACCGAATCGGCAAAGGCATGTATGATGAAAAAGCTCTGAAAGCAATTCATCGTATATTTGGTGCAAAATATGACAAACCGACTTCGAGAATATCCCTGCGGCTTATCGAGTTCCTGGACTTTTTAGAAGACCGTCTTCATCCGGGAGCACGGATAACCATTGCCTCGGGATACAGGAGCCCGAAATACAACACGCATCTTCGTAACAAGGGAAAACTCGCTGCAACGGCAAGTCTTCATCAGTATGGCATGGCGGCGGACATAAAAATGCAGGGCACGTCATCCAAGCACATCTGGGACACCGTAAAAAACCTCGGGTTCGGCGGAACAGGCTACTACCATGGAGAACTCGTACATATTGATGTAGGACCCGCACGCTCATGGGATGAGAAAACATCCGGCGTGGGTACGGACATTTCCATACACAACAAACTCATCGAGCTGGTGACGGACTATGACATTTATATGCCGGGAGAGATGATTGAACTCAAATTCATCCGAATGACCTCATTTCCCATCGGCGTGAGACCTGAATTTGTTTTGGAAGGCGTAGAAAAGGACGGTCGCTCAAACCAAATTGTTCGCTTCAAACCGTCATTTGCGTCACCCGCCGGCGGTGAGTGTCCTCAGTTCTCCGATATCAGCCAGATGATGGGAATTCAATGGCAATTGCCGGCGGATATCCCACCCGGTCGATACAAGATCCGCGCATCATTCTGCCAAAGGCTATGGGAAGATATGCCGCTTGAAATTTCAACCCCTGAATTCGCTGTTATAATCTGAGTATGCACGAAAGCTGCTGGCAGAACCCACATTGGAAGGGATCAAAAACATTATGATTTTAGCTTCTATGATAACAGTCGGTACAAATTTTAAATAAAGTTTTTGACAAGTGGCGGGAATGTTCCTCGCCACTTTGTTTTAAATTTTTCTTTTTCTTTTTTTAAATAAAAGGTTTTTCTATTTGTTATTATTAGCTTGTTTTGATTTCGATCTGCTTTGCTTCTGCTTTTGGTGCAGCCTTTCGAGGAACCGTTATTTCCATTATACCGTTCTTATAAACAGCTTTGATGTTGCTCTGATCCCCATCCTCCGGCAACGACAGCACCCGCTGGAATGATCCGTAAGACCGCTCCATGCGGTAGTAATTCTTTTCTTTCTCCTCTTTTTGCTGCTTTTTTTCTCCTTTGATCTTCAGTGTATCGTTGATCAATTCCAGTTGAACTTCCTTTTCATCAACGCCGGGCAATTCGACGGAGATCGTGTACTCTTTTTCCGAAGCACCGATATCCAACGTGGGTTTTAACCAGTCGGTTTGAGCCATGGGAGTAAGCTCCCTGCCAAATCCCATTGAGGGAAAACCGAACCCACGAAAAGCCGTGTCGAATAACCGGTCGATTTCTTGACGAATCTGTACAAATGGGTCGGGATGAAAAGTTTGTGTCTCTTGCCGCCTTACCGGTAGCATTTTCCCTTCCTGTTCCTCTTCTTTTTTAAACCAGTTCCAAGGTGCAAGTTTTTTGATATCCATGGCTTACCTCCTTTCCTCGTTTAGATTAATCTCTGGTTACCGTATAAATTCCCGTAATTTTAACCCATTAAGATTTTTCCAATCCCATGAAGTTTTGAGCAATGACGCCGGATGTTCTTTTAAGCTTTTGAACATCCGGCGTACAGGATGCTTTTATCCGGTTTTAACCTCGATCCTGCGAGGTGAGGGTTTCTCAACCTTGGGCAGTGAAAGCCTCAGCACGCCGTCGTTTAGCTTGGCGTCGATCTTACTCTGTTCAATTACGCCGGAAAGATGGAATTGCCGGTGGTACTTGCCTATTTCGTATTCAATCAGAACGTCCTCTTCATTTGCTTCTTCAAAAGGTTCAACCTCACCGGTCAATGTTAGAACGTTGTCTTTAAGATCGATGGTCAGATGATCCGCCGTAACCCCGGGCATATCGGCCAAAAGCGTAATTTCAGTATCTGTCTCGAAAATATCCACATTGGGTGTAAATACCAATCCCGGCCGGGTCTGCTCGCCCGGTGATGACAATTCCTGCTTTGGCTTTACTTGAATTTCTTTGGATTCTTTATCCGTCATGCTTATCCCTCCTTTCACTGGAACTTTAGGAAGCTTATTTGACCGTAATCTGTCTGGGCTTGACAGCCTCTGATTTGGGTATGGTCACTGTTAACACACCATTTTCCATGGAGGCTTCGACCTTATTGACATCAATTTCGCCCGGCAGGCTGATCGATCTGGAAAATTTTCCCGCTTCTCTCTCCCGCCGGTGGTACTTTACGTTTGCGTCCTCCTCCGGTATTTTCCTTTCGCCCGAGATGGAAATTCCCTTTACCGTAATTTGAATATCCAGCTCATCGGACTTCATGCCGGGCAACTCGGCCCTGACATAATAGTTTTCATTATCTTCAGTTACATTGGTCAGAGGAAATACTCCTGCTGAGGGCATTGGAAGGGTTCCCCCTGATAACGCACCATAAAGCTCATCCATCTGCCTCCGTAACCGATTAAATTCACGAAAAGGACGACTAAATTCCCAAGACGGAACATTGAAAAACCTTCTGTAAAACATAATAAGACCCTCCTTTCCCTAAAGCATTTATTGGGTTTTTAGGTTCACTCTCATCGAAAACCCTTTTTAATTAAAAAATAATTTAGAAAGAATTCTTGTCAAGGATTTATTTAAATTTTTTTTTATTAAATTACTTTTTAATTATATATTTTTTAGTAATAATTCGGCCACCATTTGCCCGGGCATTTAAAACTATCACTTTAAAAAAATCGGTTTACCCCTCATTTTACCCTTGAAAATGATACATCATGTCTTAAAATTTTGTGTAACTATCAGAATAGATTGAGCTGTGATATAAAGAGCCTAATAGACGTCAGGTATGGACCGGCTTCTAATGGATGGGGATTCCATTGCATTTTAGCCGCCAGGGAAAAACATATTTTGGAGGAACTTAAAACACTTGGAGAAGATAACGACCGGATCATTCAAGTCCCGTATATGAAGCTAAGCCGACATAGCCAGGTTAAAGTCGCCGCTATGCTTGCTTTGTCTCAGGGACTCATTCATCGTAGCGATGTTGTCGTATGCCTGTCCGGTTCACCCAAATTTGGCATCCTTGATAATTTAACGGTCTTGGATCTGAAGCGAGAATTAGAAATGCTTTCATCCGGAAGCTTGGATATCGCTGATCAAATGGTGCAACCCGAGGTGTTCGATCGTCTGTTGGTCATGGTATTGGAATTGGCTGAGGAAGGAAAGGAGGGCGGACCTCTTGGCACAGCATTTATTCTGGGGGATCATGAGAAGGTTATGAGCATGTCCAGCCAGATGGTAATTAATCCGTTTTCGGCAGTCCCGGAATCTGAACGAAACATCCTCGATCCGGCTCTGAAGGAAACCGTTCGGGAGTTTTCAACCATCGACGGTGCGTTTATTATTCGCGATGATGGAGTAATCCTTGCAGCAGGTCGGCATCTCTCCCCTTCCGTGGAGATCTCGGAGTTACCTCAAGGATTAGGAGCCCGCCACAGAAGCGCCGCCGGTATCACCGCACTGACCAATTCCATAGCGGTCGTGATATCGGAATCAACCGGGGATGTTCGAATTTTCAGCCGTGGGAAACTTTTTATGGAAATTGAAAAATGATGGGAAATCATAACAATTAATTATCGTGTAGGCCCCGGTCTTCGAGCCGTCGGCGGCAGTCTTCCCGGTCAAAAATACGGCAGGTTACCGGTTTGATATTATGGATGGCACAAAAAAAGCGAGGTTCACCAAAGTATTGAAACAGAAATGGGCAGAGTTGTTGATTTTCAAGTGTGCTACCGGAAAGCAAGCCAAACCAGTGATCCGGATAAACAACACCGGCCGGCGGATCCGGCGGTATGCCCCCGATCTGACAGCATACTCCGCAAAGATTGCACCACTGGCCGGTGGGGAGACGGTGATGGGTACCATCCACGGGTATGCAGGTAACGGTGTTCGGATCAAACAGGGTTTGAATGTCGTGTCGAATCTTTAGAAAGACTCCGGCCCATTCCACGAGTTCCTGGCCCAGGACCGGTTCCAGGTCGGATCGCTGCTTGTTGATAAAAAACCGCATGCCCACCACATCGGCAAATACGGTTTGTTCCAGCATGCCTAAGGAAAAGTATGGGTCCGGCAATGCCTGCACCAAAATGGAGACATCTGTTTGGGAATGAAAACGATCCAGCAGCCGTCTAAAAACCCGGTTTGCGGCATGCTGTTGTTCGGTATCCGGTCTGCGCAACAGATTTTGCTGTAAGCCCGCATACTGTTTGAACAACTCCGTGATATGATCCTGATCATAGATCATGGGAGGGTCCTTTTGTACCCGAATTGATCGCAAACAAAATATCCCTGGGCACAATCATGCCGCACCTGTACAATTTTTGCGAAAAACAAAAACCACCTTTATTCGTTTCAAAAATGAACTACCCAAACCCACAACGATTCTGTTTTCATACGTTTTTTAATGACACAAAAGATCATATTTATAATATTTAAAAATTTAAAGATATAGCCCTCTCAGCAAAACCTTGGAAAAATTGGATATCAGTGTGCCGCTTCACCGTCCGCTTTTATCCATAAAGGCGCTGTAAAAAATAATTCATCTGTTTGTACCACCAGGGCCAGTCGTGATTCACGTCGTAGCCCCAGAAATCAACCCAGGCCGGAATGGATTTTTCTCTAAAAAGGGCATCCAGGGCACCTACACCAGCATCGGGTTTGGTCACTACCGGATAACCCGTCTCGCGGATCAACCCCCGTGCGTCCTCCATGGTGTTAGCACAAAATTTTAAGGTTAAAGGCAAATGAATACACCCCAACGATACCCTTTTTACGGCAAAAAGAAAAGAAGAGTTTATATGCTATGGCAATCCGGTTTTTGAGAATCGTTATATAGTTTTAAAAAAAATGGCTGCAAAAAACCTTATCACTATAATTATTAATGAAAGAGGTTCTATAAGTCCGGATATGGCTTTAAGCCTATTCCGCTGCTTCGAAGATAGAGACTCGCAATTCGCAACTCGAATCCAGCATCCCTGCTGAAACGGGATCTTTCACTTTCCTCCGGGCAGCGTCAAGAAATCAGTACCCAGAAGCCATCATCCCCGTTCAATCGTCATATTCGACAAGCATCCGAAAACCAGTCTCCAGAAATTCCTTGACCGTTCGAGGCTAATTGTGTATGCATATTTTTGAATTTACTTGAATATTTTCTTTCCAAATTGATGTTGATTCTCATTCAAGACCGAAGCGAAGCACGTCTATTTCAATGATTAGGCTTTTCAGCACTGATTACGGATTCAGATCTGATACTGATCTTATTTAACGACCAAATATCATTGGCATAGCCTGCCACCAGTTATCCGTAATTGACACACAGACAGGTTTAATGTGGACAAAAAAGACAGAGATATCGAAAAATTCTACACGGACGGGGATATTACGTATCATATTGTGGAGTAAAAAATAATTTGACATGCTTCGTTATTTTCAATAGTTCATGCAATTTTTCAAAAGAATATATCAAAAAAATGGAAGGAGAAGCTGATATGGCCAATCAAAAAGAGTCAAAGAACCGCCTGAAGGTTTTTTTGCCTAATGTGCGGCTGCTTACGGACCAGGAAATTCAGAATTTGCCGGAACAGAAACGCCAGGCCGCAAGCAGCGATCCGGGTATTTGGGTGGAAGTGGCCTGTCCGGAGGATTCGTGTTTGACTGTCGGGGGAAAAGTCAGCCTGGTAGCAGAGGGTTATGTGCCCGAAGAGACAAGGGGGTTGTGGCTCAGCATATTTTGCCCTGAGAATCGTTGTGAGATTTTTGAGCCCACGGACCTTCCGTGATTCAGAATCGATCATGGATTTTAAATAACCCATCATTTTTTAAGTCGATTTCTTTAAAGGGAGAAGAATAATGGGTAAGAGGAAATTCCTTGTTCTGACTGGAATGTTACTTTTTTTGAGTGTCATAGCGCTGACCTGGGCGCAAACTCAAGGTCCTGCATCAGGTCCATCCCTGACAACCGAAGGAATGCCTGATAAACTCCGGCAGGCGATCAACCGAAGCCTGGAAAGCGAAGAGTTCGCGGAAAAGACCAGGTCCGTAATTAAACCCGGTGAAGAACCCGGCTATTTGGGGATACCCGGTGCGCCCCATCCCGATATTATTCTGGGCCTGCTCTGGGCCATCTGGGTGGGATGGATATTTTCAACCGTTGGCGCATTTGGCGGGATTATGGCGGGCGTAGGGCATATCACCATCTTTGGCCTGGCGGACTATGCCAAGGATTTCGGAAAGGGCAATCCGATGAACAACTTGATCACAGACTCCATTCGGGTGTCCAATCAGTGGCTGGGGGGTCTGGGCGGCGCCATCTCTTCATTTAATTATTATCGCATGGGCCGCCTTGTTGCACCTCTGGGAATTTGCCTCGCCGTGGGTGGCGTGGGAGGCTCCTGGCTGGTACCGGAGTTGACCGCGGGAAAAGTCTCCCTTCGGGACTATATCGGATACTTCGGTCTTATCGTATGGCTTCTTGGTTTTTTCTTGATCTATGAAATTACCCCGTGGGGGGCTGCACGGAAAAAAGATGCCAGTGCCGCGGCGGAAGCCTTTCAAAAGGCGGTAAGAGAAAAGAAGGATACAGCGGAGCAGGGAGTTAAAATACTTCACGGCTCCACATCGATTATGTGGATTTCCGTGGGGATAGTGGTTGCTTCCGCCCTGTGGATCAACCTGGTTTCCGGCTTCGAGTGGGCGGCCTATATTCTGGTTCTTATCGGATGGGGCCTTACTTTTTTTATGGGGACCATACGCTTCACCTTCTACGGCGTGGAATTCAAGTTCAAAGCCTGGATCCCCATGGTAGGCGGTATAACCATCGCGGCAATTGCCTCATTTCTGGGAGTTGGAGGCGGCTTTCTTTACGTTCCCTTCCTGACTTCGGTGGCAGGCCTTCCCATGTTCCTTGTTGCCGGAACTTCGGCCTTATGTGTTCTAATCGGCATGATTGTCTCCATCTTTTCCTATATGATCGGAAAAGGTGTTTTGGTCTCATGGGGGCTTATCGGTGCGGAACTGATCGGCGTTTTTATAGGTTCCATGATCGGTCCCAGGACTTCCAAATACATACCTGACAAAGTGCTCAAGTTCATCTTTATCGTATTGGCTTTCTACGTTGGGCTGCGCTATACATCCAAAGGGTTTCTGGGTTACTCACTTGTTCCTCCCTATTGATATAATTCATACGACCTCCGGCCATTATCGGGCCGGAGGCATTTTTATCTTCTAAGATGTAATGGGCGACCTGAAATCAATAGTATTCGCAGTCGATACCTTTCTAATCGCTCCCTATCGCTGGATAAATAATCCTATCCTGGGGTGGTGGCTGGGGACCTTTATTCTTGCCATATGGACCAGTATTCTGAGCGAATTGACACTTGCAGCAGGGTATCGGATCAACCGGTCTGCTGTAAGTCAACGACTAAATGAGACGTCTTACTACCAGGAAGGTTCCATGAACGCCCTGAAAAGCGGAGACAAAAGATCTTACAAGGCGATCAACCGACTGGCGAACGATGCTTTCGGCAAATCATTTTTTCTCTTGATGGCCATGGGTATGTCGTCGCTTTGGCCCGCGTTGCTGGCCGGGGCCTGGCTCCAAAATCGTTTCGGCGATTTGCGCTTCTCTTTTCCCTTTTTTGATAATGGACTTAATTTCGTGCCGTTCTTCATCCTGTGTTATGTCATAGCCCGTATCTTGGTATCGGGCGTGAAAAGACGCATGCTAAAGATGAAGCCTCCATAGTAAAGGTTTCAGTGGCCAGGCATCTGCTGCTTTCTATCCTTGAAAGATTTAATACGGTCCGAAAAAAGCTTGGCACAGGTCGGACAATAGAGGTGGCGTTCTTTTAAATGGGTGTGAGGGGTAATCCTCTCTTGGATATGGTTTAAAAATTTTGGAGTGGCAAAAGGTTTACCGCATCCTTCACAGATTTCCAAAGGATGCTTTCCGATCACTTCATTCCGTATAGAGATGGTTCTCACATTATTTTTGTCCTCCAGCCTGATGACATCAGTCGGGCAAATATTTGAACAGGTGCCGCATCCGATGCACACACCCTCAACCGGAACTACGAAATCCTGCCCATTACGTTTTTCCATCCTCAAGGCACCGGCTCCGACAATTTCCTTGCAGACACGGACACATAATCGGCAACGGATACATCCGTCCGGGGGAGGACCAACATCTATTCCGGATTCCATGGCTAGATTCCGGATTTTTTCCGACTGCGGGGCCATTTTCAAAAGTTTGTTAAAGGCCCGGGTCCTGGCCTTTTTTACCAGTTGGCTCCGGGTTTTGACATCGAGTCCATCGGACACCCTTAGAATGCAGGAAGGAATGGTCACCGGATGCCCTCTTTTACCGATGACTTCCACGGCACAAAGCTTACAGGACCCCATTGGTTTCAATGCTGGGTGCAGGTGGAAACAGAGGGTCGGAATGTCGAGCCCGTTGGCTTTGGCAACTTCCAGGACCGTCATTTGGGCACTGACGTCATATGATATCCCGTCGATTTTTATTCGTACTTTCTTTTCGTTATCGCCCGGTTTTTTCTCATTCATGGCTTATCCCTGTTTTTTGTTTCTTTTTTTTCGACACCATGGAACAGACGTTCTTTTTTGCTCGAACAATTCTACGATGTTCATAGATCCCAATCAATCCGTAAGAAGTTTCAAACAATCCTGGGGAAACCTGTAGGTGCCTTTGCCATCGATAGACACTTCCACCAAAGCGTCCGGGTCGTTTTTGGCGGTGTCGGGATCGGTAATTATCCCGTGCAGTCCAACATAGGCATCCATGTAGTTTTTCCAGCTTTCATCCTCGGATTTGCGGTATATTTCCACCCGCTGTCCTCTTCGAAATACTACCATATCAAAGTTCCCTCCTGATGATGCAGCATTATTTTACGCACTGTATATTTTTGCCGATTTTTTGCGCGCGCAGACCTCGCACAGTTTTTCTTTTGAGTTGCTGGGCGTTATGGAATTAATTCGGTTTTTCACATAGTCGAGATACTTTGCCGGTCCCATGACCGCCCCGCAGGAATCACAGTATAACAGTTTCTGGCGGTTCAGGATAGTCCCGCACATATTAAGGATTCGTTCACCGTTTCGATCTTCTATACGAATGGCATTGTTAGGACAATTGGCGGTGCAGGCCCCACAGAGAATACAGCGTTCTTCGGTCAACCGGAAGTCGGTTTTCACGGGGTGGTCGAAGTCCAGATACCCGAGTTGCAGGGCATTGATACCCATCTTGTCCCGGCAGACCTCCACGCACTTTCCACACCGCAGGCAGATATCGCAACGAAGGCATCTTCGCGCCTCCTCCCGCACCTGGTTTTCTGAATATCCCAACTCGACCTGCTGAAAGGTGGTTCGGCGCCGTTCGATATTAAGCAAAGACATTTCAGGACGTTTGATTGCCATTTTGGTCGCGGCGGGCACCTCTATCCAGTCGGTGCGACCTCGTCTTACGGGTACCGGGGGCATTTTGGGTTGCGGGATCCCGGTCAGATACCGGTCGATGGCCTCCGCCGCCCGCTTTCCGCCGCCGATTGCTTCAACCACCGTTGCGGGACCCGTAACCGCATCGCCTGCCGCAAACACTCCGGGCACTCCGGTTTCCATGCTTGCCGTGTCTATATCGATAGTCATCCTGCGAGTCCATTTCAGCTCCCTGATGCCCTTTAAACACTTATGGTCGACCCGCTGTCCGATAGCCGAAATAACCGCATCGGCTTCCATTACGTAATCACTACCGAGCATGGGAACGGGGTATTTCCGATCACTGCCTTCTTTTTCAACGAGATCGGCCCTCAGGCATTTCAGCCCGGTCAACCGGCCGTTTTCCCCTTCAATCTCTACCGGTATGGTCAGAAACGAAAACCGGATTCCTTCCTCTTCGGCTTGTTCCACTTCTTCGATGTCGGCGGGCATTTCCGAGCGGGTGCGTCGATAGGCGATGGTGACCTCCTCAGAGCCCAGGCGAAGACTGGTTCTTGCGGCATCGATCGCCACGTTACCGCCGCCGATAATAACCACTCGTTTTCCGGGAGACCTTCGGTCCCCCAGAGCGACTCTTCTTAAAAAGCCGATCGCCTCGAGTACCTGGGGAAAGTCTTTTTCCCCTGGAATATCGAGATTAAAAGACTGGTGGGCACCGATGGCGATAAAAAACGCCTCGAAACCCTCATCTTTCAATTGATCCATTGTGACATCCGTGCCAAACCGTGTGTCGAATTGAAACTCCACCCCCATATCTTCTATCATGGCAACTTCCCGGTCGATAACCTCACGCGGAAGCCGGTAACGGGGTATACCGACCATCATCATACCTCCCGCGACGGGCAGGGCCTCCATCACCCGCACGCGATAGCCTTTAAGCGCCAGAAAATAAGCAGCGCTCATGCCACCGGGTCCTGCGCCCACGACACAGACCTTTTTGCCTTTGTCCGGCTCGGGTTCGGGGTTGCGATATTCCCGGTCCGAAAGGGCCTTCTCTGCAGCGAACGCTTTTAAAGATTTTATGGATACAGGTTTGTCCATTCTCCCGCGTACGCACATGAACTCACATGGCCGCGTGCAGACCAGTCCGCAGACCCAGGGAAACGGGTTGTCTTTCCGGATTATCTCAATTGCCTCGGCGTCACGGCCCATACCGATCAGGGAAACATAAGTGGGAACATCAATTCCCGCCGGACATGCCATCTGGCAAGGCGCCGGAGCCAGTCTGACACAATCTCCCGTTGGACAGTTATGGGTTTCGACATGACTTTGAAACTCCTCTCCGTGATCCGCAAGAGAGGATAGCACCATCGCTCCAATTTTTTTAGTATTTTCATCCGGTCCCGTGCCGATCAGAGACTCGGCCAGAGACTTCATGGCCGGGATATGCTCTCGGCCGGCTCTGCCCCAGGCAACGTCTTTGGCCAGATCGAGTATCTCTTCGGCAATCCGTCTGCTCTTGGGAGTTTTCAATGATCCGGAATCTATGGCCGAAGCTATATTTTTTATGGTGTCGTTTACCGGGCACCTGTTCATATGTCTATCTCTCCTCACATGTTAGCTGGTATCTGGGTTGTTGAAAATTTTTTTTTACTTACCAAAAATGACTGTGCTCAAAAGATGCAACGGATTTTGCATGCCTCTGGCGCCTGATTTGAGTCATATCCTCCACTTTTCCAAAGTGCAGGCAATGTGAGGTGCAGATCGTAACACAAGCCGGGTCCAGCCCTTTATCTAACCGGTCCATGCAGTAGTCGCATTTGACCACCTTTCCGGTTTCGGGATTCCACTGCGGAGCACCCCAAGGGCAGGCGGAAATACAGGACTTGCAGCCAACACAAAGGTCCTGGTCCACATACACGATACCGTCCTTGGCTCGTTTTTGCATGGCTCCGGTGGGACAGGAAGCCACACACCACGGATCCTCACAATGAAAGCAGGGCATGAAAATATAGGAGGCCCTAAACTGACCGCCGACAAATTTCGGTCCGATTTCTATCACCTGGCACGGCCTCGGTCCCGTGGGCAGACCCTTGTTGCTCTTGCAAACGATTTCGCAGCTGTGGCAACCGATACATTTTTTCGTATCCTGGAAAAGATAGTATTTACTCATTATTCCTTTTCCTCCATGAAAAGCCCTGGAAACTCTTTATCCCGGACTGTTTTGTTTCCTCTCAAAGTCTATGGTTATGCGGCTTTCACCGTCACATACGTATGATGATACGCGGGGCTTCCTCCGACTTTATCGCTTACGTTTTCCACCAGCACGTTGTCAGCAATCCCTTTGTTATAGCTGCGGCTGGCCATTTTCACCTGGTGGCCGAAGCCGTGAAGCATAAAAACCGCATCCGGATGAATCAGTTCCGTAACATAAGCCTTGATCCTTCCGGAGCCCCGGCTTGAGGAGACTTCCACCAAGTCGTTGTTGCCGATACCCAGCTTCTCGGCTCTTTTTGAATTGATCCAGAGAACATTTTCACTTAACAACTCTGCCAGATAAATATTGTTTTGGGTGGAGACATGGGTGTGAAGCGCATTTCGGCCGGTAATCAGCCGGAACTTTCCGTTTTCCGGATCGGTTATCGGCTCGTATTCGGGAAATGACTTAAATCCTGCATTTTCCAGAAGGGAGGACACAAACTCGATCTTGCCCGAAGGTGTTTTGAATTTAATACCGTCTTTACGGTCCCACAGGATCTGATCCTTACCGTAGGCCACAAACCCTTTTTTATCGAAATCCTCCATTGAAAATCCGGTTTCTTCCAGCTGCCAGCGAACCAGGTCCTCCATGCTTTCGTAGGAAAAATAGTTACCGATTCCCATACGATCTGCCAGCGCTTTTAAAATCATGGCGCCCTCGCGAGTGTCGTATCTTGGCGGTACCGCCTGTTTCCGGAGAAACATCTGGGGATTCAATCCGTTTGCCTGCTGAATGCAGTCGGTCCGCTCAAGATAGATGGACTCCGGCAAAATTACATCGGAGTACCACGCGATATCGCTATAGTTGATATCCATGGTGACGATCAGGTCGAGTTTATCCAGAGCCCGCCGGGTCTGATGGGTATCCGGAATCGACATCAAAGGATCGATTCGGAATGAAAACAGTGCTTTTATCGGATACGGATCTTGGTTTAAAATCGCCAAAGGCAACATCTGGGCGACTCCGTGATTGGGATCGGGCAACAGAAAATCCTTGGTCCCAACCTTATCGAACCGGGGGAGATCGATCTTTTCAAACTCCTGCTCTGTCAGCTTCCGGGCGGGCTTTGCCCCAACTTCTTCAGGACCTTTTTTGAAAAACAGACCGCCTTTTGCCTCGATACTTCCCATGAGCGTATTCAATATCAGAATAGAACGTCGCATATATATTTCATTGATGTAATGGGCCCCCCTGTAGCCGAAATGAAAAATCACCGAGGGTTTGTCTCGGCTGATCTCCCGGGCCAGCTCGATAATCTGCTCGGCGGAGATTCCGGTCTCTCTTTCCGCCCATTCGGGAGTATAGGATGTTACGAATTCCTGAAGCTCCGATAAGCCCAGGACCCATCGATCAACATATTCACCGTCGTAGAGCCGCTCTTTAAGGATGACATGAATCAGGGCATAGTTTAAAGCTAAATCTGTGCCCGGACGAACCATCCAGTATCGGTGGGACTTGGTGGCGGTCACGCTCACCCGCGGATCGATATAAGTCAGTTTCGCATCGTTTTCCAGCGCCTGCATCAACGAGTTAACCTCTTTTACCGAGATGGCTTCGAAAATATTTCTTCCGTACAAGACAATATGTTTCGTATTTTTATAATCCGTGCCCATTTGGGCGTCGGTGTACCCGAACAAGGACCTGCAGGCAGTGTTTACCGACCCTTTGCAGAGGGCATCATGGGTAAAGTGGTTAGGTGACCCCAATGCTTTCATGAACGTTTTGCTCACATGAGTGGCCAGATTGGTCCGCTCGCCGAAAGCCACGCTCTGGGGTCCGTGTTTTTCGATGGTTTCCTTGAGTTTAGACGCAACAAAATCAAGGGCTTCCTCCCAACTCGCCTTGCGCCAGTTCCCGGAACCCCGCTCTCCCACCCGGATCATGGGGCTTTTGACCCGCTCGTTATCGTAGAGAAGCGCAATGCCCGCGCTTCCCCTCGGACACAGACTTCCTTCCATACCTGGGACATGGGGGTTGCCTTCAATCCAGATGACTTTCCCATCCTTTGTCACGACCCGAATGGGACATCGTACCGAACACATAAAACAAAGACTGTATACCTCTTTCTCCATTATATTCCTCCGTGGATATTTTTATACCTGAACTTCTATTTTAAACCTTTCACAAAATCATCCGGGAAAACGGCACCGTTTAATCTGCAATTCAAATTACTGAAATAAAGCACAAATCATATGGTTTTCATAGGGAAAA
The DNA here is from genome assembly GCA_964539365.1 of uncultured Desulfobacteraceae bacterium. Classification (GTDB taxonomy): domain Bacteria; phylum Desulfobacterota; class Desulfobacteria; order Desulfobacterales; family UBA11574; genus S5133MH16. Next base: position 15,118 of record CAZIIV010000065.1, read on the forward strand.
ACCGGGGTAATGGTGAAAAATACCTTCGCCGGGTTCATATAAACCGTTTGATTTATCGGTTTAACCCGCTACCTCTGGTAGTGGTACCATCCACGGGTATGCAGGTAACGGTGTTCGGATCAAACAGGGTTTGAATGTCGTGTCGAATCTTTAGAAAGGGTCCGGCAATGCCTGCACCAAAATGGAGACATCTGTTTGGGAATGAAAACGAT
>CAZIIV010000066.1:0-15280 GCA_964539365.1 uncultured Desulfobacteraceae bacterium
CTCCCTGTAGTTTAACGAGCATATCAATTTGTTCTTTCATATCTTCCAACACCCAGTCCGGATAAGCCGGAAAATTGACTCAAGTAAACTAAAATTTTAAGGGGAGCATTACCGATTTGTTAAAATGGTTTTCACACATTAACTTATTCATTTTTTGAGCGAAAGCCTTGCAATCAGGTTTCAGGTGTCAGAAACGAATTAGCTGACACCTGACACCTGACACCTGAAACCAAAAAGTCTTGGATAGCAATTAATAAACTGGTAATGCACCCAATTTGAAGAACCTGAGTTCCATTCTTGAATTATAATACTGCAAACGGGTCCTGTTCAAGTCCGTATGCCTCAACTTTTACATGAATTTCGTGCGTTGACAAAACATTTTTGAGTCGTTCCGCAAGCACTTCGACAATCAAATGCTCCGAAGCAAAGTGCCCGATATCGATAAGACCCAAATTTTCGGCTTCTACGGCTCTGGCATCGTGATACCGCAAATCTCCGCTGATATAAACCTGTGCGCCGGATGAGATAAAATTATTCACCAGGCTTGAACCGCTTCCCGTGCAGACAGCGGCAGTCTTTACAGTTAAATCAGGATTGCCTGCAATTTTGATTGAGTTAAGCCCCAATTTTTCTTTGATTGACCGTGCAAAGGATATCAGTTCCGTGCTTTCATCAAGATCTCCGATGCGCCCGGAACCTTGCCGGTCTTCATTTTTTATCAGGGGATATATATCGTATGCCATGGTCTCGTAGGGATGGTTTTTCCTTACATGTTCGATAACGCTGTTTAGATCACTTTTTCGTACAACTGTTTCGATTCTGATTTCATCGGCATGGGTAATTTCACCGACGTTCCCGGCAAACGGCTTTGATGAAGATCCCGGTTTATATGTACCTGTTCCTTTGTTTCTGAATGAACAGCAGGTATACGAACCTATTTCACCGGCGTTTGTTTCAAAGATCGAATTTAAAATCTGTTGTTCATATGCCACGGGTACATATAACACCAGTTTATAATTTTCCGGGGCACTGACTTTTCCGAGCACCTTCAGATTGTTAATCCCAATCCGTTGTGCAAGAACATCGTTCAACCCGTCAATCGCATTGTCAAGGTTGGTATGGGCTGAAAATATAGCCATATGGTGCCGGACGGCCTTCTGAATGATGTCGCCGACGGCGGTATTTAAATTGATAGACTTGAGCGGATGAAATATAAGAGGATGGTGTGTAATTAGAAGGTCAACATCATTTCTGCAGGCATCGTTGACCACATCCGGGCCGGGGTCCAGGGAAATCCAGATTTTTCGAACCGGCCGGTCCTTCCGACCAACCTGCAGTCCCGCATTATCCCATTCTTCTGCAAGCCCGATGGGGGCAATTGTTTCCATTGCCTTAATGATATCAACAACTTTTGCTTCCATAACATCTCTCTGCAATTTTCGTTGCCACTAAGACACCAGGGCACAAAGAACTAAAAATAAAAAAAATCCTTTGTGTGACCTTGTGGCAACTGTTTGAAAATACTGGATTCCGGCTTTCGCCGGAATGACAGAAAACGGTATTTTGCGACTTTTTGCGAGACCATCAAACCTTATGATTTTGAAAAAAGGCAAACGATTTGAAAAAGATTTTTTAATTAATCATAGAAAAATCGAAATAGTTTTGGTCATTGGTATTTGGAATTTGAGATTTGTTTGATATTTGATGCTTGAAATTTGGGATTTCAAAAAATTCGTGAACGGTTACGGTGTTTATTTATAAATTTTGTGCTTATTGTGGCAAAAGTTTTTTATTTATCCATGTTGTATCTTTATGAAAAAGATGCTTGATGCTGGTTTCTGGATGCTGGTTTTAAAAAATGAAGCTATCCTTGTTTTATCCAGCATCGAGTATCCGGTATCCAGTATCTATTCGTTAAATACAGAAGGAAATTAAATTATTAAAATATCCTATTTGATTCTGGACTGCCCGGTTTAGGTAACTTTTAATATGAAATATATACATATTTTTTTAGCACTGTTACTGTTGTTATTCTGCTGTCCCGGAAACGGCTTTACGGCAGCAAATGAGGTCTATATTATCCGGATGTCGGGTCCCATCAGTCCGGCGGCGGCCGGTTTTTTAAAAAAGGGGATTAACAAAGCTTCCGAGGAAGGCATTTCATGTATTATTGTTGAACTCGACACCCCGGGAGGGCTTGCCGAATCCATGCGTGAGATGGTAATGGCAATTTATGCGAGCAGGGTTCCGGTTGTGATTTATGTGGCCCCGAGCGGGGCCAGGGCCGCTTCCGCAGGTGTAATGATCACCATGGCGGCGGACATTGCGGCCATGGCGCCGGGAACAAACATCGGTGCGGCGCATCCGGTGGGGGCCGGCGGCAAGGAAATCAGCGGCGCCATGTCCGAAAAGGTGATCAATGACATGGCGGCCCATGCAAGGAGTATCGCTAAAAAAAAGGGAAGGAACGCCGATTGGGTTGAAAAAGCCGTTCGTAAAAGCGTTTCCATAACCGAAACCGAGGCGCTCAAGGCGAATGTCATCGATGTTGTGGCAAAAGACATAGATGATCTGATCCGCCAGATCAACGGACGCAAGATCCAAGATAAAGGAGTGTTAACACTCGATAACGTTAAAAAGACCGTACTGGCGGAAGATTTAAGAACCAAAATTTTAAAGACCATCAGCAATCCCAACATTGCGTATATCCTCATGATGATCGGTCTTGCCGGTCTTTACTTTGAATTGTCACACCCCGGCGCCGTGCTTCCGGGGGTTGTGGGCGGGATTTCCATTATTCTGGCTTTTTTTGCGTTTCAGACCCTGCCGGTTAACTATGCAGGATTCTTACTTATCGTTCTTGCCATTATATTTTTCATAATGGAGATGAAGATTGCGAGTTACGGGCTTTTGAGTATCGCGGGCATTACTTCCCTTTTGCTCGGCTCTATTATGTTATTTGAAAACACCGGCACCGGTATGAGACTGTCATGGAAAGTGCTCATCCCCACCCTTGTTCTGATTTCCGGCTTTTTTGTAGTGGTTTCGGGCCTTGTCTTTAAATCACATCTGTCTAAACCCAGAACCGGCGCACAGGGCCTGATCGGGGAGATCGGAGTGGTTAGAGAATCTCTCCTGCCCGAGGGCAAGGTGTTTGTGCACGGAGAACTGTGGAAAGCTGTTTCAAAAAATCCAATCCAAACCGGCGCCAAGGTACGGGTTGTAAATATCGTCAATCTTGTCCTTGAAGTGGAACCGGTTGAAAGGAGCGTATAATGTATACCATAATCGCCATACTTGTACTGACGGTTTTTTTTCTGTCTGCGGCCATACGTATTTTAAACGAGTATGAACGAGCAGTGATATTCAGGCTCGGGAGGGTGATAAAGGCAAAAGGACCCGGGCTGATCATCCTTATTCCGATCATTGACAAAATGGTAAAGGTGAGTATGCGTCTTGTGGTTATGGATGTTGATTCCCAGGACGTTATTACCCTGGACAATGTTTCCGTAAAGGTAAATGCCGTTATCTATTTCAGGGTCATTGAACCCATAAAATCGGTTATCGAAGTGGAAGAATACAATTACGCAGTGTCACAGCTGGCACAGACAACGTTACGGAGCGTATGCGGTCAGGCAGAACTCGATGAGCTGTTGTCCGCAAGGGAAAAGATTAATTCTCAGCTTCAGGAAATATTAGATATGCACACGGATCCGTGGGGAATTAAGGTCACAACAGTGGAACTCAAGCATATTGATTTGCCCCAGGAGATGCAGCGGTCCATGGCCAAGCAGGCTGAGGCGGAGAGGGAACGGCGTGCCAAGGTAATCAATGCCGACGGTGAATTTCAGGCGGCAAACAGGCTGGCCGACGCTGCCGAGATTCTACACGACCATCCCATGGCATTGCAGTTAAGATATCTCCAGACCATGCGCGAGATATCCGCCGAACAGAATACCACTACGATTTTTCCGTTCCCCCTGGAACTTTTTAAGCCGTTTGTTGAAATAATAGCTAAAGAAAAAAAGGGGGATAGTCAATAATGGTAACAGGGATTCGTCATTTAAAGATGTTTGAGTATTGGAATTTGTGATTTTAGGTCCGTAACCGGGAAAGCAAATCGTTTCTATCTGAATCAGAAATAGTGGACTTTGACAAATTCCTGTATAACGGCCATCTATTTATTGACATAATATGTAAAAATTGTTAACGGATCATGTTTTTAGCGGAGGTTCTGCAGCCTCCGCTTGTGCTTTTAAAACAAAGGATAGAAAAGGAGACCTGCGGAACATGAGTGGAAAGAAAAAAGAGACCAAAGAAAAACCGCTGGAGAAAATGACGGCCAAGGAATTGAGAGAGGTCGGCAAACAACTGCCTGAACTAACAGGTGTTTATGGAATGAATAAGGCTGAACTCATCAGCGCGATAAAAAAGGCCAGAGGGATAACAGAACATTTACCGAAAAAAAGTGATTCCTCGGTTCGGGAAATAAAAAAAAAGATTAAAGCGCTGAAGGCGGAGCGAGAAGCCAGCATCAACAATGATGATCATAAAATGGCAGAAATTTACCGGCGTCGAATCAATAAACTGAAGAAAAAGACACGCAGAGCCGCTTGATTTTGATGATTTCATCTTCTTTAAAGAATCAGATAAGATCTTTCATTCAGTCCCTTTCCTCTGAAAAGGGATACTCTGCAAATACGTGCCGTGCGTACTCTCATAACCTCAAAGAGTTTGTATCATTTATTCATAAAGAACGATTTTCAGGGAAGAAGAGCCGAAACTCTATAGATAATTTTACTGCGGATCAGGTGGATGGGTTGCTGATAAGGGGGTATCTGGGATTTTTACACAAAAAAAACAAAAGGGTTACCATAGCACGGAAGCTTTCAGTCATCCGTTCTTTTTTCAGATATCTGGTTAAACGCGGCGTTATTCTGGACAACCCCCTGGATTCGATCTTGACGCCAAAACAGCAAAAAACGATTCCGGTCTATCTTCCTGTTGATGACATTTTCAGGTTGCTCGATTCCATAAATACCGATACGCTTTTTGGGTTAAGGAGCCGTGCAATTTTCGAAACGCTTTATTCGAGCGGCATACGCGTTTCGGAGCTTGCCGGTATGAACACGTTTGATGTAGACTTTACAAAGCAAGTGATCCGAGTGCTTGGAAAAGGGGATAAGGAACGGATTGTGCCGGTGGGCAAAAAGGCGTTAACTGCTATTTCCAATTACAGAAAAAGATTGCAAATCGAAGCCGGCATACGTGCCGACGAAAACACGCCGCTTTTTTTAAATAAAGACAAGGGTCGCCTGACAACCCGTTCCATCGCGCGTATACTGGAGAAGACCGCAAAAGAATGCGGATTATTAATACCGGTTTCACCTCATTCCATGCGACATTCATTTGCAACCCACCTGCTCGATGCGGGGGCGGATTTGAGGGTGGTGCAAGAGTTGTTGGGCCATAAAAGCCTTTCTACTACTCAGAAATATACTCACGTAAGTATCGACAGATTAATGGAAACTTATGATAAAGCGCATCCGAGACGATAAACGAGACCAAAAGTAAAGAATCCTGGCCCAAAGGGCCAATCTTTGTTTTATCACCAGAGGGGATTTGCTTTGTTGGAAATTCAAAAACTCCAAAGCAGAGTCATATATCTCTGACCTGGCCCCAAAGGACCAGGTTTTTCAGGGCAAAATAGACCGATGAAATTTCATGGAACAACAATTCTTGCGGTCAGGCATAAGGGCAAAGTGGCCGTGGCCGGTGACGGCCAGGTTACATTGAACAATGCGGTCATAAAGCATCAGGCAAAAAAAGTCAGAAGAATATACAATGACACAATAATCGTGGGATTTGCCGGTGCCACCGCCGATGCCTTAAACCTTTCCGAACGGCTGGAAAAAAAGCTCGATCGGTATAATGGAAACCTGACTCGCAGTGCCGTTGAACTGGCACGGGACTGGCGCACGGACAAGTATTTGAGGCGTCTGGAAGCTATTATGATTGCGGTGGACCATAAAAACATGTTTGTTATTTCAGGAAACGGTGATGTGATTGAACCTGACGAGGGGGTTATGGGTATAGGTTCCGGAGGTATGGGAGCCCATGCGGCGGCAAAAGCCATGATAACAAATACGGATATGGATGCGGCTGATATTGTTAAAGAGGCAATGAAAATTGTTTCGTCCCTGTGCGTATTTACAAATGATACCATCACGATTGAAGAGTTCTAAACGGATAGTAAACAAAAAATGAGCAGTCTAAAACCCAACGAAATCGTTCATGAACTTGATAAATATATCATTGGACAGCACCGGGCAAAACGTTCTGTTGCCATTGCATTACGGAATCGTTGGCGCCGGCAGCAGGTTTCGGAAGATCTACGAGACGAAATTGTTCCCAAGAATATTATCCTTATCGGTCCTACCGGGGTAGGGAAGACGGAGATAGCCAGAAGGCTTTCAAATTTAACCGATTCCCCGTTTACCAAGGTTGAGGCTTCCAAGTTTACGGAAGTCGGATATGTGGGGCGGGATGTTGAATCTATGGTGAGAGATCTTCTCGAACTTACGGTCAATGAACTTAAATCAAATGAGCAGGAGGCTGTAAAAGAAAAAGCATGGCAGATTGCAGAAGAGAGGATGCTCGACCTTTTGCTTCCAAAAGGAGGCGTGCAACCCGCACAGAAGCCTGAAGATTCAAAGGAGGCTCAGTTTGAACTGGTAACATCCAAAAATGACGAATTTTCTCCCACAAGGGAAAAGCTAAGAAAAATGCTTCGTCAGGGGAAGCTGGGCAATCGATATGTTGATCTTGACGTGTCAGATCGAACCATGCCTATGATGGAAATTTTCTCCAACGTGGGCATGGAGGAAATGGGAATTAATTTTAAAGATATGATCGGCGGACTTCTTCCCAAAAGTACAAAACGTCGAAAGGTAAAAGTACCCGAAGCCATGGAGATGCTGTCGGCCGAAGAGGCTCAAAACCTGGTAGATATGGAGAAGGTGATAAAAGAGGCCATTATAAAAGTCGAGCAGTCGGGAATCATTTTTCTTGATGAAATTGATAAAATTGCCGGAAAAGACGGTACCCACGGTCCTGACGTGTCCAGAGAAGGGGTCCAGAGGGATCTTCTGCCCGTTATAGAAGGAAGCACGGTAAGTACAAAGTACGGCCCGGTGAAGACAGACAATATTCTGTTTATTGCTTCCGGGGCGTTTCACACGGTCAAGCCTTCGGATCTGATTCCGGAGCTTCAGGGCCGGTTTCCCATAAGAGTGGAACTGGATGCTTTGGGTCGAAAGGAATTTGTGCGGATACTGACCGAACCCAAAAATGCGTTAATCCTTCAATATACTTCATTGTTAAAGACCGAAGGTGTTGATGTTATTTTTGAGGAAGACGCCATTGAAGAAATCGCCAGGATTGCCGAAGACGTGAACAATATGACCGAGAACATCGGTGCCCGGAGACTCTATACCCTCATGGAGTGCATGTTGGAAGATATCCTTTTTGAAGCACCGGATATGATCGAAAAGAAAATAGTCATCGATAAAGAATATGTGGAAGACAAGTTAAAAGACATCAAAGATGATGAGGATCTGAGCCGGTATATTCTGTAAAAAATAGTTTTCTACAAGATTATCAACGTAAGTTTACTGTATCCGTTCAAGGAGTAATTGAGTGAGTGGAAATTCCAAATAACAAATCTCAAAAGACAAACAAATAACAATGACCGAAATTCAAAATCCCAAACTAAAAAGAAATCACTTTGGACAGGTTTGGAATTTGAAATTTGGGGTTTGAGACTTATTTGGAATTTGATGCTTGAGATTTGTGATTTAATTGATCTTTGTGGCCTGGGATTTATTATTTTAAAAATAGGTGAACGGTTAAAGTTTACTTAAAAAAGATAACGAATATGAACTCGAATGTTGCCGACATACTGATTGAGGCTCTGCCGTATATCCGCCGTTTTTATGGAATGACCCTGGTGATAAAGTATGGGGGGCATGCCATGGTCGACGAGCGGTTGAAGGATGCTTTTGCCCGGGATATTACCTTGATGAAATTTACGGGCCTGAATCCGGTTGTTGTTCACGGCGGCGGCCCGCAGATCAATTCTGTTCTTGACCGCATGGGTATTCATTCCAGGTTTATAAAAGGGATGCGTCTTACGGATGAAGCGACCATGGACGTTGTGGAGATGGTTTTAGGGGGCAAAGTCAACAAGGGGATCGTTGCTCAGATCAATCAGCAGGGGGGGAAGGCTGTTGGGTTGAGCGGGAAGGACGGAGGGCTTATTCGTGCCAGAAAACTTCAAATCGTTTATCAGGAAGATAAGGACAAGCCGCCGGAGATCATCGATCCGGGCCTGGTGGGCGAGGTTACCCATATTAACCCGGCCATCATCAATACGCTCACCCAACAGGGTTTTATCCCTATTATCGCACCGGTGGGCGCCGGGGAAACCGGCGAAACTTACAACATAAACGCAGACCTGGTTGCAAGCAGTATTGCCGTAGCCCTTTCAGCAGGGCGATTGATCTTGCTGACCGATGTAGATGGCATTCTCGATGCATCAGGGGCCCTGATTTCTTCAATTAGCGCAGAGAGCATCAATCGGATGGTGGAAGAGAAAACCATTTCCGGAGGGATGATCCCTAAAATCGAATGTGCCTTAAAGGCGCTGAAAAACGGAGTCGGAAAGGTTCACATTATAAACGGAAAAAAGCGCCATGCCTTATTACTTGAGCTTTTTACCGATAAAGGAATCGGCACGGAAGTAACCATATAATTGACGGAAAGGGGTCACAATGACCCAAGAGATAATTCAAAAAGCGGATCAGGTTATCGCAAAAACCTATAAAAGATTTCCCATTGTCATCGCAAAAGGCAAGGGATGTACGGTCTGGGATACAGAGGGTAAAAAATATACCGATTTTGTTGCCGGAATTGCCGTATGCAACCTCGGCCATGCACATCCGCAAGTTTCAAAAGCGCTTTGTATGCAGGCGGATACCCTTTTTCATGTGTCCAACCTTTATTATACCATCCCCCAGGTGGATCTGGCATACTGGCTTACGCAAAACAGCTTTGCCGACCGGGTATTTTTCTGTAACAGCGGTGCAGAGGCAAATGAAGCCGCCATTAAACTGGCCAGAAAATATTTCAAGGAAAAAGGGGAAACCGGGAGTTACAGAATCATCTCCATGGAGAAATCTTTTCATGGACGGACCATGGCCACCCTTTCCGCAACCGGACAGGATAAGATAAAACAGGGATTCGAACCCGTGCTGGAAGGATTTGACTGCGTGCCGTTTAATGACATTACCGCATTGCGCGGCACAATCGGCCCATCCACCTGTGCGGTATTAATAGAACCGCTCCAGGGTGAAGGCGGGGTTCGATGTCCTGATCCCGACTACCTTAAGGCCGTAAGGCAGGTTTGTGACGACACCGGCATTCTTTTAATTTTTGATGAAATCCAGACAGGAATGGGACGTACCGGCAAACTTTTTGCTTACGAGCATTTCGGTATAACACCGGACATAATGACTCTGGCCAAAGCCCTGGCAAATGGATTGCCCATCGGGGCCATGCTGGCCAGGGAAGAAGTCGCCGATGCATTCGGGCCCGGGGCGCATGCTTCGACATTCGGCGGCACCCCGGTTGTCACCGCGGCGTCACTTGAAGTGGTCCGGGTGCTTTCAGAAGAGAAAATCATCGATCATTGCAAAAATATAGGGAGTTATTTTAAGGATAGGCTTTCATGGTTGAAAGACCGGCACGAGGTGATTGAGGATGTTCGCGGTATGGGGCTGCTTCTGGGAGTGAAGCTGCGGATCGAAGGAGATCAGATTGTTGCTTCGTGCATGGAAAAAGGATTTCTGATAAACTGCATCCAAGGCAATATTCTTCGGTTTATTCCCCCGCTCATCGTTGAAAAAGAAGAGATTGATGCGCTTATCGCATGCCTGGACGAAATATTAGATTGAGAAAAAGAAAAGAGAAAAGAGGACAGGGGAAACCACGGATGAACACGAATAAACACGAATTAAAATAAAAATATTTATGTTCATTTGCGTCCATTTGCGGTCATCTGTTTTCTAATTTCTATTTCCTGATGCACCCAATCGTCAATCAATAGGTGACGTTACCGTGAAAAAAGACATTTTGACACTTATAGATTTTACCAGAGAGGATTTTGAAGTCCTGTTTGAACGGGCGGCCGAATTAAAAAAAAGATATAAGAAAGGGATTGCGGACAGGCCTCTTGCCGGTAAAACCCTGGGTCTTATTTTCGACAAACCCTCTACCCGCACGCGCATTTCCTTTGAATCGGCCATGGTTCAGTTGGGCGGAACACCGATATTCATAAGCGCCAAGGATACCCAGATTGCACGAAACGAACCGGTTCGAGACACCGCCAGGGTACTTTCAAGATACCTGGACGGTCTGGCGATTCGGACCTATTCACAGGATTGGCTGGAAGAATTCGCCGAATTTACCGACATCCCGGTGATCAACGCCCTGACCGATTTATTTCACCCGTGCCAGGTATTAAGTGATATTATGACGATAATAGAGAGGAAGGGGGAGGTTAAGGATATTCGCATTGCCTGGGTTGGAGACGGCAATAATGTGGCCCATTCATGGATAAATGCCGCGGCTGTTTTGGATTTGAACCTTATGTTAGCATGCCCGGACCCATATTCCCCTCGTAAAGAGGTTGTGAAAAAGGCTCTTGAGACAGGGGTTGGAAAAATTAACCTAACCTCGAATCCTGTTGAAGCGGTAAAAGACGCCCATGTCATCTATACCGATGTCTGGGCCAGCATGGGGCAGGAGAATGAACAGGTCAAAAGGCAGCAAGTGTTTGAAGCGTTTCAGGTCAATCAAGCCCTGTTAAAACATGCGGCCAAAGATGTTATGGTCATGCATTGCCTGCCGGCGCACCGGGGGGAAGAGATCAGCGAAAATGTGCTGGAAGGCCCCAATTCGGTGGTCTGGGATCAAGCGGAAAACAAGCTCCATATGCATAAAGCGATACTTGATGTTTTAATAAAAGGAGAAGATCGTGTCTCATACCATTAATAAGGTGGTTCTGGCATATTCCGGGGGCCTGGATACATCCGTGATTTTAAAGTGGCTGATTCAGACTTACCGTTGTGAGGTTGTCGCATTTTCTGCGGATATGGGTCAGGAGGATGAGCTGAATCAGGTGGAGGAAAACGCTATCAAAACAGGGGCCTCCAAGGTTTATATTGATGATTTGAAGGAAACTTTTGTAAAAGATTATGTTTTCCCTGCGTTTCGTGCGAATGCGATTTATGAAGGACAGTATCTTTTGGGCACCTCTCTTGCCAGACCCTTGATTGCAAAACGGCAGATGGAGATTGCTCGGATGGAAGGGGCGGATGCGGTGAGCCATGGCGCCACCGGAAAGGGAAACGACCAGGTAAGGTTTGAACTGAGCTATTTTGCAATAAATCCGAATATACGGATTATTGCTCCCTGGCGCGAGTGGGATCTTACCTCGCGAAGCGACTTGATGGCGTATGCCGAACAGCACGGTATCCGGGTGCCGACTACCCCCGAAAAACCGTACAGTACCGACGGGAACCTCCTTCACATAAGCTATGAAGGAGGCTTGCTTGAGGATCCCTGGCAAGCGCCCCCCGGCGATATGTTCCGTATGACGGTTTCCCCCCAGGATGCGCCGGACACGTCTGAAATTATCGAAATAACTTTTAAACAAGGCGATCCTGTAGCCATAAACGATAAATCTATGTCTCCGGCCCAACTCCTCAAAGAACTAAACCGGCTGGGGGGGCGTAACGGAATCGGCAGAGTCGATATTGTGGAGAACCGTTTTGTGGGCATGAAATCCCGTGGTGTTTATGAAACTCCGGGGGGCACGGTGTTGAGGGCCGCCCATATGGCCATTGAATCCATTACAATGGACAGGGAAGTCATGCATCTGAGAGACTCCCTGATTCCGAAATACTCCGAGCTTGTATATTACGGCTTCTGGTTTTCACCCGAGATGAAGCTTTTGCAGGATATGGTGGATCGAACCCAGACCAATGTCTCCGGAGTTGTCCGGCTTGAGCTTTACAAAGGGAACTGTCGTGTTTTGGGACGTAAATCCGATGAATCGATTTACAGTGAGGATTTTGCAACTTTTGAAGATGACAGTGTATACAGCCAGAAAGATGCCGAAGGTTTTATACGTCTGAATGCGTTACGACTGCGTATTCAGAAGATGATGAAAAAAAACAGCTGAGGATTGTATGGCGAAAAAGCTCTGGGACGGCAGGTTTTCAGAAAAAACTGATAGGATCGTTGAAGACTTTACCTCATCCATCGATATAGATAAACGGCTTTATTCCTATGATATTCAAGGAAGTATTGCCCATTGTCGTATGCTCGCCAAAACGTCCATTATTTCCGAAGAAGAGGCTTCATCATTGATAGAAGGTCTTGGCGTGATAAAAAGAGAAATAGATCGGGGAGATTTTCAGTTTGATCAAAGCCTGGAGGATATTCATATGCATATTGAAGCCAGGCTGATCGAAAAAGTGGGAAAGGTCGCCCAGAAACTTCATACCGCAAGAAGCCGAAACGATCAGGTGGTTCTGGATGTCCGGATGTATTTGAGAGATGAAACCTTGCAGACAACCCGTCGGCTGGCGATGCTCCAAAAGGTTATCGTGGATCTTGCCAAAATCCATATTGATGTTGTTTTACCCGGATACACTCATCTTCAAAGAGCTCAACCCATCCTTCTGTCTCACCATCTCATGGCGTATTATGAGATGTTTTTAAGAGATGCCCACAGGTTCTCTGACTGTCTTAAACGCATAAATGTGATGCCGTTGGGCAGTGCCGCCCTTGCCGGAACAACATATCCCATTGACAGGGAGTGTGTGGCCGGGATTCTTGATTTTCCCGAAATATCGGCAAACAGCATGGACGCGGTCTCGGACAGAGATTTTATCATGGAATTTCTGTCAGCGGCAAGTATTTGCATGATTCATTTGAGTCGTATGTCGGAGGAGTTAATTCTCTGGTCTTCATCGGAATTCGGCTTCATCGAGCTTCCGGATTCCTTTGCTACCGGCAGCAGTATTATGCCTCAAAAAAAGAATCCGGATGTACCCGAACTTGTCCGAGGGAAAACCGGTCGAATTTTCGGAGATTTAATTTCTCTTTTAACGATTATGAAATCATTACCTCTGGCGTATAACCGGGACATGCAGGAAGATAAAACCGCTCTGTTTAGCACGGTAGATATCTTATCTGAATGTTTAGAGATTTATATAAAAATGCTCCCCAACCTGAAGATAAATAAAGACGTCATGAGGCGTGCCACATCCACCGGGTTTTTAAATGCAACCGATATGGCGGATTATCTGGTAACAAAGGGCATGCCATTCAGACAGGCCCACGATTGTGTTGGGAAGGCCGTTGCCTATGCGTGGACCAAAAAAAAGGAACTTCATGAACTTACGTTAAAAGAGTTGAAATCCTTTTCTTCCCATATCGAAAAGGATATTTTTGATATTTTAACCATCGAACAGATGATAAACCGTCGAGACTCTTTCGGCGGGACGTCTTTAAAAAACGTGAGGGCTGCCATAAAAAAGGCTGAAAAGGACATCGCCGTCAAGATGGAAGTCTAACTTGATACTGATGATAAAAAGAATTAAAAAAGGTCTTGTGTTATATTTTGCCATTGTGATGTTGCTATGCTTTTGTTTATCGGGGTGCGGCAAGAAGGCCCCCCCCTTGCCGCCTGATCATGAAAAACCGCCGGCGGCAGCACAGCCACAGGATAATTGAATATCGAAGATTGCCCATTGAATATTTAAGAGGAAGATTTGACGACATAATTCAATCTTCAATCCTATTGGTTTAAGGTGAATGAATGAATCATTTTTTTTATCGGAATAATGAATTGTATTGTGAAGATGTTCCCATTCGCAAGATTGCCGAAAAGGTCGGCACTCCTTTTTATTTATACAGTCACGCCACGTTACAGCGCCATTTTCTCATCTTTAACGAGGCATTTGAGGGGTTGGAAAGGCTTGTGTGCTTTTCTGCCAAGGCCAATACCAACCTTGCGGTTCTTAAACTGTTTGAAAGTCTTGGGAGCGGGCTTGATATCGTGTCCGGCGGAGAACTGTATCGCGGATTAAAAGCCGGTTTTTCTCCGGATAGAATCGTGTATTCCGGTGTGGGAAAGCGCACCGAGGAAATCGACTATGCAGTTGAAGCGGGCATTTTAATGTTCAATGTGGAGTCCCTTGAAGAACTTGAACTTATAGATAAACGGGCGCGTTTTTTAAGAACAGAAGCGCCTGTGGCCATTCGGGTAAACCCTGACGTTGATCCAAAAACGCATCCGTATATTTCAACCGGTCTGAAAAAAAACAAATTCGGCATCGATATGGAGACGGCCATCGAGGGGTACAAAGTGGCAAGCCGGCTGAAAAACATCACTATTGTGGGCATCGATTGTCACATCGGTTCACAGATTACAGAAGCAAAACCTTTTATAGACGCTCTGGAAAGCTTAAAGAATCTAATCAATGAACTCAGGCGGATTGGAACCCAAATCAAATACTTGGATATGGGAGGCGGTCTTGGAATAACCTATGATGATGAATCCCCGCCCCATCCCCGCGAATATGCCAAGGCCATTGTCAATTCTCTTAAAGGCTTGCATCTTCACCTTATTCTGGAGCCCGGAAGAGTTATTGTGGGTAATGCCGGAATACTGGTGAGCAGGGTTCTTTTCAGAAAGTCGGGAAAAGTCAAGGAGTTTGTTATTTCCGATGCCGGTATGAACGATCTCATGCGACCCACGCTGTATGACGCGTTTCATGCCATAGCGCCGGTGGTAAAAACAGAAGATGAACAGATAACGGCAGACGTAGTGGGTCCGATTTGCGAAAGCGGAGATTTTCTGGCACTAGATCGAAAGATTCCCGATGTAAAGAAAGGCGACCTTTTTGCAGTGATGAGTGCCGGGGCCTATGGTTTTACCATGTCGTCAAATTACTGTTCCCGACCGAGGGCGGCCGAAGTAATGGTCAAAGATGACCGCTTTCATGTTGTCCGGGAGCGCGAGAGTTACGATGATCTTGTTGACGGCGAATCCCTGCCGCCGTTTCTTGAGGATTAAAACATAGAGTTACCCTGATGAAAAAAATAGATTTTTACAAGATGAGCGGAAGCGGCAACGATTTTATAATCG
>CAZIIV010000067.1:0-15142 GCA_964539365.1 uncultured Desulfobacteraceae bacterium
CTGGTCATTTTGTCTGCATGAATCAAAGCTGCATATGTTTAGAGCTTAAAATACATGATTATACCCATTTTTTTTCAACTTCGATCAGTCTACTACACCTAACAAGGCAATATAAAAACTTAACGAAAGGAGAAAACAAAATGGCATCAACACCCCAACACTGTCCCGGTTTTACGGAATTTAAGAACCTGAAATCGTTTGAATGTTCATGTCCGAATTGCGGAGAGAAAAAAGAGATATTTTCGGATGAGTTCAATACTTCCCACATTTGTGGAAAGTGTGGAAAAGAGATTGATTTTACCCAATGCACCCTGGAGGCTGCTGCGGGTTCATCAAAGCCTGCATAAAATTACACTCGAACGAGTCAGCATGGGCCATAATGGTATGAGCGACATCCCGGTACGGTAATTGCGGAAAGGAGCGTTTCGATGAAAATCGTTATTTACGAAACTGAATTCTGGGAGCGGGAAGCCTTTGAATCCCTGGAAAAGGATCCGACTTCCTGCGTAAGCTACCCGAATTTATGCCGGATGCCGAACCCTCCGGTGGGAAAGCGCCAGTCGATATTCAAGTGCGGGCAACCGATTCGGCAGGAGCCGCATTCGAGACATCCTTCATAGTTGACACTGATCCGGTCGTCTTCGAGCTTGTAAACATTGGCCGGACAAATATACAGGCAGGGTTGCTCCCGGCAATCTTCCATACAGATCTTGGCGTCGATAATTCGAAGATGCGACGTTTCATCCACGTTGAATCGGTCCAGAAAAAGTTTATCTGCTATGGTGGAAGCCATTAAACACTCCTTAAGGCATCCCAGCAAAGACACAACAGGTCCGTGAGGGAATGGTTTTTTCTCAAATTTCGCCAGATGATCTTCTGTTTTTCTTTTTTCGGCACCCCATTTACGGTGAGCATCTCACGGGCGGCAAAGCTGAACCCCTCCGGAAGCGTAGTGAAGATTTCTTTGTGTTTCTGCAAAAAGGTATTGAACCGACGGTATTTTTTAAGATCTTTAAAAATAAAAGAATTTTCCAGGCGCCTGACATATCCATGGAGGGATTGCTGGGTAAAGTCTTTGTTTTTTCCGGCTTCCAGGATGGCTTCAGCGGCATAAGATCCGGAGATCATGGCCAGGTTGGAACCCTCGCGGTGAAGCGCATTAAAGAGCATGGCCGAGTCTCCGGCAATAAGGTATCCATTGCCGCAAAGATCCGGGATATGATCGTAACCGCCTTCGGCAAGCCAGTGGGCCGTGTATTCCATGGATCTGCCCCCTTTGATTAAAGGCGCCACCATGGGATGTTCCTTGAACGCCTCCATCATTTCGTAAGGCTTTATCCGGTGGGCGGAAAAGTCGGCCAGGTTGGCACCGATACAAAGGGATAGAGATTTTTGATTGGTGTAGATCACGGCAACACCGTTCATGCCCCGGGTGATGTCTCCCAGTATTTCGATGGTAACGCCATTCTGCTCTTTAACATTGAAACGTTCTTCGATGGTTTCCTCGGGAAGTTCAATGACTTCTTTTACGGCCAGGGCCACGTGTTCCGGGGCCGGCTCGGACCGGAATCCGGTTTGGGCGGCAAGAGGAGAATTGATGCCGTCGGCCAGCAATACCACGTCGGCCTTGAGGTCACCGTCCGGACGGTCTGTCCGCACCCCGGTCACCTGACCGTTTTTATCCCGGAGAAGATCGGTGACCACGGTGTTGCATACGATTACCGCACCTTTCCGTGAGGCCTGGTCAGCGAACCAGCGGTCGAATTTGGCCCTTCCTACGGTGAAGACATTGTAACGGAGGCCGTCCTGAAACACCGTATCCCGGTAGGAAAGGCTGTATCCTCCGTTTTTGTTCAAGTACCAGAGTCTTGACTCCACGATATTTCGCTCCACCGGGCATTTCCTGTCGATAAAATCGGGAATGATCCTTCCAAGATCATGGCCGTAAAGTACGCCGCCGGAGATGTTCTTGGCGCCGGGAAACTCTCCCCTTTCAAAAACAACGGGGGTGACGCCATGATCGGCCAGCTTGCATGCCGCCGATATGCCGGCCGGCCCCGCCCCTACAATAGCGACTTCAAAGGATTCTTTCATGAAAATATCTTTCCTCTCGAGTGCGTCCTTTCTTTCAACTGCTTGATGAGAACCGGGATGACAGTCATGTAATCGCCCACGATTCCCACATCGGCCATCTGGAAAATGGGTGCATTTTCATTTTTATTGACAGCCACAATGGTTTCGGCGCCCTGTATGGCGACCCGGTGCTGGATCGCTCCGGACACCCCCACGGCAATATAGAGTTTGGGAGCAACGGTTTTTCCGGTCTGACCGACCTGCCGTTCATAGGGCATGAGCCCGGCTTCCACTACGGGTCTGGAGCAGGCCATGGTTCCTCCCAGCATATCGGCCAGTTCCTGCAGCATGGGAAATGCCTCCGAGTCACAGGCACCCTTTCCCGCCACCACCAGGACCGGAGCTTCGGTGATATCGATATCTTCGGTGGTTTGGGCCACGGGTTCGAAGGAGATCACCCGTGCCAGCGGCGTGCCGGTGAGGTCCGGTTCATGGCGTATGACGGTACCCTCACGGGATTCCCCCTTTTTCGGCATTTTCATGACTTTGGGTCTGACCGTACTCATCTGGGGGCGGCGATTCTCGCAGAAAATGGTGGCCATGATATTTCCGCCGAATGTGGGCCGGGTCATCAGCAGCAGCCCGGTTTCCTCTTCGATATCCAGACCCGTGCAGTCGGCCGTAAGACCGGTGCCCAGCCGTGTGGCCACTACCCCGGCAAGATCTCTTCCCAGATGGGTGGCACCGATGAGAAATATTTCGGGGCGAATTTTTTTGCACAGGTCCGCCAGGGTTTTTCCGTAGGTCCTGGAAAGATACGTTTTCAGATCCGGGTGGTCCACCACGTGAATTTTATCGCACCCATAAGAAATAGCCTCTTGTATAATGGATTCCACCTGGTATCCCAAAACAAAGCCGATGACATGAGTGTTTCGTTTCAGGGCCAATTCCCTGGCTTTTTCCATAAGCTCCCATGAGACACTTACGGCCGAGCCGTCGGAAACTTCGATAAACACCGCCACTCCCTCGTAAAAAACTCCTTTAATCGCAGCGCCGCCCCGAGCTCTTGCGGATATTTTTTTGCGCCGCTTCTTTTCGAAATCTACCGCCCCCACCGGGCAAACCTCGGAACATTTCCCGCACCCCACACACACTTCAGGGTCGATATGGGCCACATTCTCATGGGTAAGCTCAATGGCGCCCACGGGACATTCTCCAATACAGATCTGACAGGCGATACACTCGTCAGGGATTATTCGGGCAACTTCAATGCCTTTGGAATTTCTGGTCATGGGGAAACACTGCTCTCATGGTGTTAAACGTTTGGAGGAAAAAATATCACGGTCCGAAAGAATGTTCAGGAATTCGGAGACGGCCGGTTCGGGATCCGGGTCGGCATAGAATTTCGGTCCCCCCTCCCTGGCAGGCGGAGAAGAAATCTTTCGGACCCAGGTGGGAGACCCCTTGATTCCGACCATATTTTTGACTGCGGAAATATCTTCGGCATTCCAGATATCAAGGGATGCCGTTAGCGAGTGAATCAAGGCCGGCAGACTTGCCCGGCGCGGCTTGACAAGTTCCAGTTCCACGGTTAAAAGTGCCGGAAGCTTGCCGCGGATCACCTCGGTTCCTTTGTCCAACTTGCGAATAACCTGAATTTCTCTTTTTTCCGGGTCGAGCCATTGCACCTTTGAAACATAGGTTAACTGAGTGATTTTCATGCGGGTGGCAATGCCGGGCCCGGTCTGAGCCGTGTCACCGTCGATGGCCTGTTTGCCGCACAGAATCAGATCAACGGGGGATCGGGCACTGATTTTTTCTATGGCCATGGTCAGGGTATAACTGGTGGCCAGGGTGTCGGCCCCGGCAAAGGCCCGGTCCGATAAAAGAATTCCGTGGTCGGCACCCATGGAGAGTGCCAGGCGCAGAACCGATTGCGCCTGAGGCGGCCCCATGCTGACGGCGGTTACGTTTCCTCCGTGAATTTCTTTTAACCGGACCGCCTGTTCCAGGGCCACCAGGTCGTATGGGTTTAAAATGGATTCAACCCCGGCCCGAATCAGTGTATTGGTTTCAGGGTCGATTTTAATCTGGGCCGTATCCGGAACCTGTTTTAAGCAGCATACAATATTCATGAATTTTTCCGTAAAACTTGAATTTGCATTCCAGACATTTTACATTTTATTCATCCGTGTCTTCCACGATAATTGCCTTCATTTCACAAATGCCCAATTTTTTGCAGGCTCTCCAGCGTTTTTCTCCGTCCAGAATCCGGAAACATCTGCCCCTGAACCAAACCTTGATCGCTTTGATCTGGCCGTTCCTCCGGATACTCCGGATCATTTGGTCGATGCTGTCAAGATCGTAAACACAGCGGCAATTGGGCTCTATCTTCGTAATTTCAATGCTCCTGACCCGGTGTGCCATGGCCCTTTCTCCGTTTCACAACCGTCTATTATAAGGATACCCTATCGTTGCAAAAGCTCAGGATGTCGTAAGTCCAAGGCGTCCAAGGGTGACGCTGTAGTAAACTACCGCGAACCCTTGGCAACGAAGGAATTACGGTCTCATCATGGGCTTTCCCGACGGGTTAAAAATTTGCCTTACGAAACGTTTTTTCCTGGAATTCACGATGAGTTTACTCCAAAAGCCTCTGTGCGATATGCGTAACCTATAGAAATATTATGATAAAATATATTTTTGGCGTATTTTTAATGCGACTATAGGGGATACCCTATCCATCAAGCCTTATACTGTATTGAGGAATACCCCCTGCGGAATATTTTTTCAATCTTTTTTATCAATTTATATCTCACTTATACAAGAGTGATGAAAATGTAGTTGAAGTTTCCAAAATGTATAATAAATCAAACACATCAAATATTTTTTCTATTACGAACCGCCGTGGTTTGTTTTCTTTTTTGAATGCCTGTGATGCAGCCATCTGCGAAGAACGAACAGCGCGGCGGCCAAAATGATAATTGTGCCCAGCAGGGCCGAGATATTGAACAGGTCCGGACGTTGCAGGGATTCGGAAATCCGGTCCGCAAAAATCACTATGGCAATAACGCCGGGGATTAATCCGATTAAAGAGCCGAGGGCAAAATCCTGCAACCGGATCTCGGACACACCGGCGATCGCGTTGATCACTGAAAACGGCGCCACCGGAATAATCCGAAATCTGATGACGGCGATAAGCCCCGACTTGGAGAGCTTTTGATTCAGGCGGTTGAACAGACTGCCGGCAAACCGGCTCACGGTATCCCGACCCAGCCACCGACCGGCAAAGAACAGCAGCAGGGCGCTCAGTTCCGCGCCGACCAGAGCATAAAACAGCCCCCACCAGGGGCCGAAAATAATCACCGTTGCGATGATCATCAACGTAACCGGAAAAGAGACCAACCCCCCAAGCATATAGGCAGCGGGAACCAGTAACGGGGTGAGCGACTGTTGTTTTACCCATGCCGCAGCGACCATGGCTGCGTCAACATCGATCCATTCGCCCATGGGGCTCCAGCGCCACAATACGGTCAGGCACAGGAAACCGGCAATGGTCAGGATGATTTTTAAGAAATGCCGGTAGGCGGGAAGTGTTCGGTCGGAGCTGACAAAATATTCGAAAAGATCTTCCTGCTCCAGGGGCTTTTCCGGATCCAGCAATTCGGATTCGGGTATCCACTGATCGATTTCCTCGGGAACGTCAAACTCCAAAGGCTTAAGGGAGCGTTCGCCTTTGTGCAATGACTCGATGGCTTTAATCAGCGATTTCTTGACGTAAAACGCCTGTGCCACAGCGTGGCTTGTTACCCCGAGATGTTCAGCCATCAGGCCATTGCGAAAGTCGGATATGATCTTCTCTTCCGCTGATCCTTTTTCAGCGGCCACGGCCAAATCGCATTCCGAGTCAAGCCCAAGGGATCGATTGCTCAGGTTGGAAGAGCCTATGCGTACAAAATGATCGTCGATCACCATCACCTTGGCGTGCACCATGAGATCAACATCGGGAGTTACGGCAATCTGCGGATAATAGATGCGCAGCCGGTTATGAGGGTCGGCTTCTTTCAATTTGCGCAGGATTCGTCCTCGCAGAACATCCATGCTATGCTGCTCCAGCCAGCCGCCCGTCTTTTTGGGTAAGACGAGAACCACCTCCGGGCCGTCCACTTGCTTCAGGCATGATTTCAACGCTTCACCAATATGATAGGAGCTCAGGTACTGGTTTTCGATATAGATGAACTTGCGCGCCGCACCGATGCTGTCAAGGTAGAGCTGTTCCACCTCGCGCACTTCATGATACTCTTTGAAAGCAGGCAGGGTCCTCGCGATGGCAATTCGCACCTCCTTGAAATCAGGCTTTACGCTGGACGGCCAGGGATCGACGATTTCAACTCGTTCGTCGATTTCCGGCATCTTTCCCATAGCTCTTTTCCAGCGATTTTTTGCCAGCTCCCCCAAAGCCTCTGCCGCCTCTGCGTCCACAACCATCTGCACATCGTGAAACGGGGGGTAGGATTTGCCGTCCGGGTCTACCCGCCGATTGTTTTCGGGATGATGCGCAGAGGTGTCCCAGCGCCATTTGCTCAGATCCAGTCCCCCTGCAAAGGCGACGGAATCATCGATGACAACCACTTTCTGGTGCTGGGAAGCTCCGACGGGGTGTTCGCCGTCAAGGCAAAACCGAATGCGGTTGTGGGTTCGCCATTTGAGTTTATATCGCGGAAAGAATTCGCGCTCCATGGCGTAGATCATGGCGAAATCCCAACTCAAAAGATATATCCGGAGGTCATTCTTTTTTTTAGCCAAAAAGTCCAGAAACTTCCCCAGATGATCCGGATACCCGTCACGGTTGCCGTTTCGAATCATTCGCAGCTCGCTGTGCAGATCCCAGCCGACAATCATGATGGATCGTCGCGCCTGTCGCATCGCCTCATGCAGCGCCCGGAAATAGTCTTGGCCGTCAATAATGAACGCGGCACGATTTGCCGACACCAGTTTCCAGCAGTTTTTTGACACCTTAAAAATATTTTTCATGAGTATTTTGAATAAATTTAGAATTCCGATATTTCCGTTGACTTTTTTTGTCGTTATTCATATCAATATCAGTAAAAAGACCCCGAGGGAAGTCTTCTTCGCATTTTTTTAACATGATCGTTTGGGGCTTTATTTTTCTCAAAACCGAGCGTTTCAAATTTTAAAAGAGTATTCGATATTTTTTAGAATGCCATTGTGGCTGATAGAGGCTGCTTTGGGGTAACACCGTGAGAAGCAAAAACATGACCCCGTCCCCAAAAGACGAAAAATTCATTACGGAAGGTTATGGGCGCGCGTGCGGCTTGCTTTCCGAGTGCAGCCGACCCGAAGGTTTTCTGGCCAGCCCTACGGACAAAACCAATTATCGGAGGATTTGGGCACGAGACGGCGTCATCATCGGACTGGCTGCGTTGATGACGGATAACGCCGATTTGATCGACACCTTCCGGCATACCCTCGAAACGCTGGCGGAATATCAGGGACCTCACGGAGAGATACCCAGCAATGTCGACCCACAAAGCGGACGTATCAGCTATGGGGGCATGACCGGCAGGGTGGATGCGGACCTCTGGTTTATGATCGGATGCGGGGAGTACTGGAAAGCCACCGGAGACGACACCTTTTTGGACCATATGATTCCGGTTGTGGAAAAAGTGCATTTTTTGCTGGGGGCCTGGGAGTTCAACAACCGTGGCCTTCTGTACATTCCGGCCACCGGAGACTGGGCAGATGAATACATTCATAACGGCTATATCCTCTATGATCAACTGCTTTACCTGCAGGCCTTGCGCACGCTGTGCGTTATCCATCAGTACGCTCATGGATCGCCTGACCATGACCTCCGCCGTCGCGTCAGCCGGCTCAAGCACCTCATCCGGGACAATTACTGGTTTGATGAAGACGGAGCCGTTCCGGACGACGTTTATCATGAAATCCTCTACGAAAAGGGACAGAAGGCTGCCACAAGATGCGCCGACCATCACTGGATGCCGTTTTTTTCGCCTCACGGTTATGGATACCGTTTCGACGGCTTTGCTAATGTGCTGGTATCATTATTAGAGGTCTCCGAGCACAGCCGCAGGGAAACGGTCGACACCTATATCACGGATTTAACGGAAAACTTCCGCATACGTCTGTTGCCGGCTTTTCATCCGGTAATCACCCCGCTTGACAAAGACTGGAAAGATCTGAATATTACGTTTTCATATACTTTCAAAAACAGGCCTTATGAATATCACAACGGCGGTCTATGGCCTATGATCACCGGTTTTTACATAGCCGACCTTGCCCGGCGCAACAAAAAAGACGCTGCCCGGCGCTACCTGGAAGGTGTTCATGCAGCCAACGCCTCCGAAATGAATGCCGAAGATTGGAGTTTTCCGGAATACATCAATGGAAAAAATTTCAGCCCGGGGGGGACCCGGAACCAGTGCTGGAGTGCCGCCGGGGCCATTATCGGGCATCAAGCTTTGAATGGCAAAAGCGTGTTTAGAATCAACCACCATGAAGAATGATCGTATTCGCTGTTTTTTCTTAAGACTCACTAACCTGCTCAAACAGCCGGACATCTCACATTTCTTAAAAAAGGAATTCTTGTCACCTCAACTGTTGTCAGGTGGTTGAAAGGAGACTTTTATGGACCTGCTCGAACAGATTGTCCTCGGCAATTCCCTTGAAAAGTGGTTGCTTGCCGCGGGCATCGTCGTCGTCGGAACTGTTGTTTTAAACATTTTTACAAGAATTCTGGCACGCACTTTTAATTCCTTGAACAAAAAAGTGACGAGTGATTTTCCCCGGGTCCTTGCTGAAATGTTTCGCCGAACGAAAAAAACAATCCTGTTCTTAATAATACTCTATGCGGCGAGTACGGTATTGCAGTTGCCGGCCGCGTTGGCTGCGTTTTTACGGTATATCGCCGTGATTTTGGCTGGTATTCAGGTCGGTGCGTGGGGCGGTTTTCTCGTCGCCAAACTCGTGTCCGAATATGTGATTCGAAAGACGGACAAAGATGAAGCGCCGTCAGGCATCGCAGTAGCCACGCTGATTGCCAGAGTTACCGTATGGGCATTTGTCGTTCTGCTCGTCCTCGACAATCTGGGCTTCAATATTACGACACTTATCGCCGGGCTTGGTGTTGGGGGTATTGCTGTTGCCATGGCGTCTCAAAATATCCTTGCCGATCTGTTTGCCTCGCTTTCAATTCTTTTGGATAAGCCCTTTAAGGTCGGTGATTTTATCATTGTGGGGGATCTGCTTGGGTCGGTTGAAAATATCGGTTTAAAGACCACGCGATTGCGAAGTTTAGGCGGTGAGCAGCTCATTTTTTCAAATGCTGATTTGCTGTCCAGCCGGATTCGGAATTATAAAAGCATGCAGGAACGACGCGTGGTGTTTACTGTTGGCGTTGAGTATAGCACTGCCTCTGAGAAACTCAAACGCATTCCCGGGATGATCAAAGACATCGTAGAGTCGATTCAATCCACACGCTTCGACCGTTCTCATTTCATGAGTTACGGTGATTTTTCGCTAAATTTCGAGACTGTCTATTATGTCCTTTCTGCTGACTACAATATCTATGTTGATATACAACAGGAAATTAATATCAAATTATTCGAAAAATTCGAAGATGAACAGATCGTTTTTGCCTTCCCGAGTCGCACGATTTATTTCGCTGATGACCAAAAAAGCAGTTAAGAAGTCGGCAAAAGGGCGGAAAGCGGTAACAGATTTCAAAAGACAGTAATGTCGTTTTTTCTTAAATATACATGATACACCTTATTTTAATAATATCATTCTGTCATTATAGATAAGTGAGTTCAACAACTAAAATTATATACTATTAAGGAGGACAATATGAAACAAAGGATTATTTTGATAATGTTGGCATCATTTTTCGGTTTGATTTTTCTGGTTGCATGCGGTGATCAGAAGGAAGCCGAAAAGTCTAAAGCGGAAGTAACTTCATCGGATGTAAAAAAAGAAGTAAAAGAAGCAATGGAAACTGCCAAAAGCTATACCCGGCAGCAAAAAGAAGAATATTTCCGGAACATAGAGGCCAAATTGGAAGGATTAGACAAAGAAATTCAGGAGCTACAGGCCAAAGTAAAATCCGGCGCATCAGAGCTGAAAGAAGAAAGTAAAGCGGAAATTAAGCAGAACATGGAAGCTTTGAGCAAAAAGAAGCAAGCGGCCGCTGAAAAATTAGAGGAATTAAAATCTTCAAGCGGCGAAGCCTGGGAGGATATTAAATCTGGAATGGATTCGGCAATGGAAGAACTGAGCGAAGCGTTCGACCGGGCGCGTTCGGATTTCAATTCGTGAAACCAGTCAATTAAAAGCATCGCAATATAATAGTTTATCCTCAGGCAAAAAAGCTTTACCCGCTGCCGGTGGGTGCATTACCAGTTTGTTAATTGCTATCCAAGACTTTTTGGTTTCAGGTGTCAGGTTTCAGGTACCAGCTAATTCGTTTCTTACTCCTGACACCTGAAACCTGACACCTGATTGCAAGGCTTTCGCTCAAAAAATGAATAAGTCAATGGGTGAAAAGCATTTTAACAAATCGGTAATGCTCCGCTGCCGGTTATGTTTAAATGCGTCAATCGTTTTTTGGAAACGCATGGTGCTTATATAAAAATCAATTCGACTCACGAAAGGAGGAAAAGATGAAAAAGATTGTAATGACGGCTCTGATTCTTTTAGGTGCGGTGACCCTTCTGGGAAATACCGATGCTTTAGCGAAAGGACCCCACGGCTACATGCATGGACAGGCATATTTTGATGCAATGGATACCGACAAGGACGGTAAGATCAGCAAAGAGGAACACAACGCAAAATGTGAAAAGCGTTTTAAAGCCATGGACACTGACGAGGACGGATTTATAACCAGAGAAGAATGTCTCAAATCCTGGGAGCAACGAAAGGAAGGAATGATGGAGAAAATGCAGGAGAAACGCTCTAAAGGACAAGGCGGTAATTTGCCGGCTGACATTTCTCCGGAAGAGTCAAAAAAGAAATCCGATTAAGCCCCCCTGAATCTTGCATATGAAAGCCTGCGGCTCGTACAAAATTCAGGTATCACCTGTGAAACACATTTCCGAGACAGCTGTTTGACAGTTACAACCGTGTTTGAGCACGGAAGGCACCATGTTGTCAAAGAACAAAGGCATGCATGTCCCAAGAGGCATGCCTTTGTTGCTTTGTGCCCACATATAATGCATGATCGGAAAGACAATTTTTGAGATAAATAATCAAAATTCACATTGGATTTTTATTTGTTTCCTAAAACTCCTTAGTTTAAGGAGGCGCAATCATGGAAAAAGATGATGATATTCGCGATCGATTATTTAAAGTCATTTCTGATTTTAATGAATCACAAAGGGATGAGAATAAATCCCAATTTTTTGAAAAAAGGGAGCATCCCAGGAAAAATGTTTCCATCCTTGGAATCTTTGAAACTGTAAATGAACAATTTCGGGTTTTAACCAAAAATCTAAGTATGGGCGGAGTACTCATTGACTCTGAAACCCATCTATCCCTCTATGAAGATCTATACATTACTTTTATCGATAGTAAATTTAATGGCCACGTTAGAACTAAAGGTAAAGTTGTGAGGATGGAATCAGATGGGGTAGGCATACAGTTCGACAAAGTTGTACCTGTTATGTCCTCCTTATAAGATTTTAATTGTAAAATAGAGTCAGGGTTTTGTATTTTTGATATATGCAATCCATTTTTTTTTACTAATAATGAACATTGATGGTCTCGCAAAAAGTCCCAAAGCACCTTTTTTTGTCATTCCGGCGAAAGCCGGAATCCAGTCTTTTCAAGAAGTTGTAGATCATCTGGACTCCGGTTTTCACCGGAGTGACGACTTTTTGCGAGTTCATCAATATTAAGATTATTTTTATATTATTAAAATCAGATTATATCGGCTTTTTGGACTTTGATATCAAGGGAGGCATGGGATTCCAGATTCTTTTCCAGACCCAGGTCAGGCGTCGAAAGTCATGGCGGGTTTTCAGTCTTTCATCCTTAACTGGTATAGGGTTTGGATTCCCCACTTTGGCAATTTTAAATCGAAAAACATAATCGGGTTCCAAGCCCATTCGCAGATCGGTCATTACGATATGTTTCCCTGCTCTTGCAAAGGCATAATACCCTCTGGTGAACCACCGCAGTTTAACTACCGGTGGATGTTCTTCCAGCCTGCGCATTAACTCAAGATTTCTCGGGTAATGGTTGACGATTAACGGTGTATGCCCATCAAATAGTGAAAAATAGGTTTCAAAATATTGGCCTTTGTCAATGCCTACTATCCGCCATAGAAAGGTGGTAAACGGCGCCGGGGCGGTGATAAGCTGGGTATATGGTACGTACTGGCGAGCAAGTTTATCTCTAACCCTGTCTTCTACAAACTCCCTGGCGCCAAAAGCCCAGATTAAGTATGCCATACTCAAAACCACTCCGATCACATTCAGCCGATGTCCCAAAGATGAGCTTCTTTTTAGCACCAGCGCTGCCAGGGTACCCAGTAAAACAGGTAAAGTAAAAAGGGGATCAATGATGAAAAAGATCGGCCAGGCTAAGGGCGTGTTATCAAAAGGCCAGAAAATCTGTGTACCATAGACGGTTAACAGATCCAAAAGCACACTGGTTTCCAGAACCAGAAAGGTCAGAAGAAACCATCCGTTAAAATGCTTCCTGGTGGCAGGATGTATTTTGGTGATCAACCATGCCAGGAGCGGAGATAAAAGGGCCAGAAGGAACAGGGAATGGCTAAACCCTCGATGGTAAACAAAGTCATCCACCGGTCCGCCAAGAGGAATAAGAATGTCCAAATCGGGTAGCGTTCCCAGGAAAGCCCCCCAGAACATTGCTTTTCGCCCGACCTTGTGGCCAAGGACAGCCTCACCACAGGCAGCACCCAAGGTAATCTGTGTTAACGAATCCAAAGTCTTATACGTTTAGCCGGGTTATCCATTGCATGCACAAGTCATATCTATTTAGAGTCTATAGCATTATATCCGGGGTTGATAGAGTAGCACGTTAATTCTTTTCATTTTCTCCTTTAATACGACTTACAAAATACCTTTCTAAATTTAGTCCAAACTCTTGATTTATAAATAATCTTCCTATCTTTACTATTCCCCAAAGAAATGCAATTGGCAAAACAATCGTGTTAAGAATAAAAACCACAATTAGTTTAACAAACTTATCGAACAACCTACCCGTAATAGTTTTAATCGTCTGCAATCTGCTTCTAACATCAATGAGATTCTTACCTTGATTAAGTGCTGATTTTATTTTATTCTTCAAACCTTGTTCGTTTTTTTCACCTAATTGGTCAGTTGATGGAAACTGGCCAAATTCATTTTCCTTCATCTGTTGAACATCAGCTTCTATTTTATCAATTGCCTCATTATGGCGCTGCTCAAGAATAGACACATAGACATGATTGTTAAGGTAGGCCATAGCAGGTACTGCAAACCGAACTATAAAGACAACAAGAACAAGTGTTTTTCCAGTCTTGTAAAAATCAATTGAATAGCGATTGTCAATCCAAAGACCGGTAAGCAACATAGACAAAGCTACAACAAGCAAAAGATTAATGCTCACCCAAGGACTGACCTCTATAAGTACGTTCTGAACACCAAGTGAAGTTAAACTGACAAGCATCACCCAGGAAAAACGCTCAACTAAATCGTTGATGGGATCTAACGCTTGGCCAACGGCAAAGGAGACTCCTAAACCGGCCGGCTGTACTTGTACCTCACTTTCTTGAATCACAGACACTATTGCATTGAATGTGCGAGCTAGCGCGAAGGCCGAGGCTGCCCGCAACAACGCATTATCAACATATTTTTTCGCTTCTGTGTCGATCCCAGCAAAAAAACGATTTTCAAAGACCAGATGACGAGGACCTGGGATTAATGCCACCAAAAGCAAAATAACGAATACAACAGTGGAAATAATTTTGCGTTTATTTTTTAGTTTTTTCATTGTTTAGGTTCCTCTATGACAAATTACTATGCAATGATTTTAAGCCGAAATTGCCAGGACTTTCGAGAAATTTTAATTTATAGCTCAAAACAACTATTCTCAATAAGTTTATTGGCTTTTTGTTTGGATATTCTAACAGGCATATGTTTTATTCCAGATCTTCAATTCGAATCAAGCAATTCTTAACCTCAATATAGAAACTTCACACTAACAGGACTTGTTCTCAATTTCAGTATTCGCATTTAAATCCTCTAACTAAACCCAACCGTTTGCAAACGCTCTATTTCAATAATCAGTTTATTGTCTTTAACTTCCCATTTCACGTTTTGCATCTTTTCACCTTCTTTCGTGTTTTAATCTATACCAACTTGTCGATGGATGAACATAACTCCATAAAACATGTAAAAATTTTCTTGCTAAAAAATAAGGGCAGTCCCTCATATTTTGGGGAATGCCCTTTTTCTGATTAAATCTGGAAGCTAAACTACAGTAACATTTACAGCAGCCGGACCTTTTTGACCCTGCTCTATATCAAAGGTAACTCGATCGCCTTCATCAAGAGACTTGAAACCGCTAGAATTGATTCCTGAATGATGAACGAATACATCCGGACCATCTTCCTGTTCAATGAAGCCATAGCCTTTGCCGCTATTAAACCATTTTACAATTCCATTAGCCATAATGACACCCTCCTTTCAAAAAATTCTCATAGTCTCAAACTGCAGGTTGCCACTTTGACAAATGGATTTTTCCTTCAGAACGAAACTGGCCCGCCAATTAAGGACGGGCCTTTATTGATTGATTTGATATTAAGATATTGTTTAAAAAAGTCAAGCTGATTTTAAGGTCATTTTTTTGACGGAGAATCTTGAATCCAATCCCGTAATGTTCAAATAAAAATGAAAAAGACGTGGAGGTATCTTTATTGGGAAATGATGGATAGGGGATGGGGACTGTTAGTAATACTTTTCAAGAATACGACTTAATTTATCAAATAATTTATCAAGCTTCTTTTCTAATTTCTTATCCTCTCTTT
>CAZIIV010000068.1:0-14880 GCA_964539365.1 uncultured Desulfobacteraceae bacterium
ATGATTGCGAAATGCAGCACAACGCAGAAGTTGGACTTTTTACGAAGCCGTCAAATATGTCTCTACAAGTTTCGTATATACAGCCCCCTTGGGTTTCAGGTCACTTTTATATAAAATAATCTTATCGGCAAAAAAAGGTTCGGATTCAAACTGGATAAATTCTTTTAGTACATCATGCAATGTTTTTGGGTCGATTATAGACTTTATCCTTCCCAGGGTAAGATGACCTCTGAACGGCCTCTTTTCTTTGGGGAAACCCATGGCCTCTAATTTCTCGTCCAGTGTCTTTTGCAATGCAGTGAGCAGATCAAGCTGCTTGGAAATGCCCAGCCATAACACACGGGGTTTTTTTATACCCGGAAAAACACCGATTCCTTTTACCGCAAGCGATAGGGCAGGATAGCCCGTAGCCGATTCAGAAACAGCCCTTGCCACTTTTTCCGTATCCGCTGTTTTAATGTCCCCTAAAAATTTTAAGGTAAGATGAATGTTTTCCGGGCGAACCCATCGGATCTTAAGCCCGTAAGATTTTATTTCTTCCTGAACCTTGCTGATCGTGTAAATTATTTTTTCCGGCAGCTCAATGGCTATGAATGTTCTTATGGTATTTGACATTGGAAATTATGTATTTACAGACAATTATTAAACATTAAATCATCCATTAGTTTTTATTTTAAATTATAACCATTTAACTTCTCAATAAATTGTGGAGTCAACTGGTGATAAAATATAAAAGAGCCAACAGTCTGTGTGTTAGGTCTATGAAATGACACTGAATTTTTTTTATAAACCACACGAAATTTATTGCTAAGACGGTAACGTAAACTGCGGTTCCCCGATAAAGAATTTCCCATTGGAAATCCAGTTTTTTAACATGTCGGCAATTTCTCGTGCTCTTACCATGCTGGATAGCGGAATCGACGGTATGTCCTCGCCCCTGAATTTGATATAACCACTTTTGAGCTCTGCGTAACTGACCTGGCCATAGCTCTTTGAAACGCCGTTAGGGTAATCACGTCCGTAATCGACGATCTGGGTAAACAGCTCTTCATCCGAAACCGCCGTATACTGAACAATCTCTTCGTTCAATATGGGTATGGGAATGCCCAGGCCCACGGCAAGAGAACATCCATAGCCCTGAATACTCGCCCCCATCAGCCATTTGGAGCTCATCTTTTTAAGATCTCCCATGACCCACAAGGTGCCTGCCGGTGCTACGGGAACCCCCTTTTTTGTTCTTTTTGCCAAAGGGTTGTGCTGGGTGCCGTACCAGGCAACATATCCTGTTGCCCCCCCTAGAAAAATACGGGTACCCAGCCCGATTGTCTTATAATACGGATCATTAAAAAGCGGGCTGAGTTGTCCGGCCGAACAGTAATTTGCATTGGCTGCTTTGGGTTTTAAGGTACCCATGTATGTATAAATTGTCTTGTTGCTCAGATTTATAGCACAGTTATAATTTTGATACCCGTTTCTCGGGTTGCATAACGTGGCATGGGGAAGTTTACGGAGCAAAATTTCCTTTTCGACCATCCGGTTTGGATAACAGTCCGTCCCATAGCCGGTTGCCTTCAAATGTACTTTTTCCCCTGCAACAAGGTCCTGAATCACATGGCCGCCGCCATAGTTGAACTCACCGGGATAGACCTTGTTTAACGGGTCGTCCTCACATGGCTCAGTAACACCGATATAGCAATCCACTGCGGCCATTCCCGCATATGCAGAAACATTATTTAACCATACCTTGGAAGCTTTTATTGTGGGAACCGAATGTCCAAAGTTGATAAACGCTCCGGATGAACACATGGGAGCAAAAGTGCCTGTAGTAACAACGTCTACACGCCGTGCAGCCTCAACAGGTCCTTCATCCCTCACGATATCGATGATCTCCTCTGCGGTAACGACAACAACGTCTCCGGACTTGATTCTTTCATTAATCTCCTGATAAGTTTTGTTGATCTTATAATTTTTCATTGCTAACGCATGCCTTTTACATGTTATTAGAATTTACGGAATCAATCTTATCTGAAATATTGTTTTTTATCCAGGATGCATCCCACCATTCAACCGGATTGACAAAAGTGTTATGAACAAGCATTCCAAAATGGAGATGATCTCCTCCCGCAAGTCCCGTAACTCCGGTACGGCCGATGATCTCGCCCTTGGACACCATCTGTTCCTTATTAACAGTATACGAGCTTAAATGTGAATACATGCTAAACAGCCCAAAGCCATGATCAATGATTACCGTTTTTCCGTAAATACCCAGGTGTCCGGCAAAAACAACTTTTCCGGTGTTGGATGCGGAAACCGGTGAGCGTGCCACGGAAGCCAGGTCAATGCCCATGTGGATCTGCCGGTCAATGATATGCCCCTTGTATTTATAGCTGCGATGATCGGCAAACCCGGCTCTTCTGGCTGAGTTTGGAAGCCTTAGGAATGCGCCTTTCCAGTGTAACTTCTTTTCTGGCTTATCAACTATACTCAGTAATTGTTTATAGTTATCTATTCGAAGTTCGCGATTGACTTTAAGAAATTTGTCCACCAGAGGCGTCTGGGAATCCGGTGAAATATCAACATCAAACTCCGGCATCTTCCAGTTAAGAAATCTGTCGGAAATTTCGAGCACATCCCTTTTAAAAACCTTTCTTTTAATATAATGGGCAAATCCTGCTCTGGAGCTATTGCCGGCAACATCCGTTGCAGCAACAAAAACTTTAGTTCCAGGTCCTTGTTCATAATCAAGCGCAAAAAAAGCGATTAATATATTATTATCCTTGAAACCTCCCGGATATCCCGGAAAAAAGTTTTCCCCCACAAACACTCCGCTTTTGGGGCAGGGTTCCGAAACCCTGAAGATAACAAGACCTGCCCCTCCCTGATTTACATTGTGGGCCTTGCTAAGAATACCAATCTCGGGGGCATGGGTATCTATGATCACATCCTTTTCTAAATAAGTTGTGTTTCCCTGCAACCATCCCCGCCACGAATAATCCTTTGCAACCATCCGTAATATCGCTTTTCCGTCGGTTATTCCTATTTTCAACGGCTCAACCAGGATTTTAAATGACTCCTGGTGTATAATGCCACCGCGAATAAGCCCTGCAAACGGCAAATCCTTTTTTAATAAATCAACCTCCTTGCCGTCTTTAATGATCCCAATCCATATCCTTCGAACCCCGCTCTTTGCGTCAGACACGGAAAGGGAAAGCTCCTGGGTTTTTCCTAAAGATGGAGATGGAAGTTCCAGTGTAATTGACGGTTTTTCACCTTCGAGCTTAACCACCAGTATCCAGGCAACCGGTAAAATAACAATAAAACAGATCAGAATGACCAGCCGCGATTTTATATTTTTCTTCTTAGCTTTCAATGGGTTATAATTCCCCTTTCCTGCTTTTTTAATAAGTGATATTAACAGCAAACATATTGGTAATCAAGGACTGTTTTTCCTTTTTTCGTTTCTTGACTTTTACCCCTTTGCAAGATAAAATTTATTTTATGATTTTAGCTGATGATACACTGACGTTATGGATACTATAATTACAACAGGCGACATCTCAATCGGGAACGGAAGCCCTCTGGTATTAATTTCAGGACCCTGTGTCATAGAAAGTTATGACACGACATATGCCATTGCGTCATTTCTAAAGGAACTGACGCATAACCTCGGCATCCCTTTTATATTCAAAGCATCCTATGACAAGGCCAACCGGACATCCATAAACTCGTTCAGGGGGCCCGGTATAACCGATGGGCTTAATATTTTAAAACGTATCAAGGAACAGCTCGATATTCAAATTATTTCGGATGTTCACAGAATAAATGAAATTGCCGATGCAGCCCGGGTATTGGATGTGATTCAAATACCTGCTTTTTTGTGCAGACAGACCGATTTTATTGTTGAAGCCGCCGGAACCGGAATGCCGTTGAATATCAAAAAAGGCCAGTTCCTCGCTCCGTGGGATATCATAAATGTCGTCGAAAAAATAACCTCCACCGGAAACCGCCGGGTCATGATCACGGAACGGGGAACCATGTTCGGATACAACAATCTGGTGGTAGATTTTCGCAGCATAAAGATTGTAAAAGATACGGGCTGGCCGGTGATATTTGATGCCACACACAGTATCCAGCTTCCCGGGGGGGTGGGTACGAGTTCCGGAGGGGACCGTGAATTCGCCCCGGGTCTTGCCTGTGCCGCAGTTGCTGCGGGAGCGGACGGAATATTTATGGAAGTTCACCCTGATCCGGACAAGGCGCTTTGTGACGGACCCAATTCCTTACGGCTCGATTCATTATATGAACTTTTATCCCGTCTAAAGGCGATCCGGAAGGCTCTTGTAAGTTGAATTAATGAGCTTAACTCAGCTAAAACATATAAAACTTTTAATCCTTGATGTTGACGGGGTTCTCACCGACGGCGGCATTATTTATAATGATAACGGTGTGGAAACCAAGATCTTTAATGTAAAGGATGGACTTGGTATAAGATTCCTCATTGAAGCAGGAATCACTTTGTGTATTGCAACGGGCAGACGCTCAAACGCCCTGTATACCCGCTGTAAAAATCTGGGGATTGAACATATTTTCGACGGTCTTGGGGATAAGGCCGCCATTCTCGAACCAATTTTATACCGGACCGGGGTATCGGCCCAACAAGTTGCATTTATGGGTGATGATCTTCCGGACCTTACGTTAATGAAAAAGGTGGGGTTTTGCATCGCCGTGGCCGATGCTCATAAAACTGTACTTAAACATGCCGATATGGTAACATCCGCAAAAGGCGGAAACGGAGCGGTTAGAGAAGTCTGTGAAGCCATATTGAAAGCTCAAGGGCTTTGGGAAAATATTTTGGAGCGTTTTTTATAATGCTGTTTTTAAAGAGCTATACTCACAAAAAGCTAAAACTGATTTTGCTTTCGGTTATTGTTTGTGCATTGGGCATCACTTTGGCTGTATTTATAACCCATAGAAATTCTTCGGATAAAAAAGCACATGTGGTTTCAGACATACGGAGTAAAGCAAATATTTCAATCGGCAAAGCTCATCAAACGGCCATCAAAAACGGAATAAAAGAATGGGATCTGGAGGCAGCCTCAGCAAATTATATGGTTGAAAAAAAACAGGCAATTTTCCAGGATTTGTTTGTCACCTTCTACCTTAAAGATAAAAGCAAGGTTTACCTGACAGCGAATAAAGGAATTTTAAACATAGATTCAAACGACATGGAAATTTCCGGCAATGTTGTCATAAAAAACGAAACATACCGTTTAAAGACCGAAAATTTATTTTACAGGCACAACCGCCGAATCATTTTCTCAAAGGTTCCCGTTACCGTCACCGGAGCCGCCTTCGAGCTTGCCGCTAATTCTATGTTTTTGAATTTGAACACAAATAAAACCATGTTTGAAGGAAAAGTACAGGGGACCCTGCGTGATGTTATTAAACTTTAATAAAAATTTGCAGCCGATTCTTCTATTTTTTGCATTGGTGTTTACGGTATTGACCGTCCCTGGTATCTCCCCCTCAGGGTATGCCGACGAAAAACCCAAGGATACATCTGCCCGTAATCTTTCAGAAGATCGGAAGATCCATATTACAGCAGATAAATTGATCTCCGACAATGAAGTGGATTACGCTGACTTTATCGGGAATGTAAGGGCGACTCAAGAGGACACGGTTATCATCGCCGACAGGCTCAAGGTTTTCGTAAAGAAAAATCCGGACAATACGGGCGCCCCCGGTGTTGGAACGGTATCAATTAATAAAATAATTGCCAGCGGCAACGTAAAAATAAATTTCGATAACAGGGTTGCAGTAACCCGAGAGGCTATATACAATGCAGAAACCGGGATCCTTGTTCTGTCGGGTGACAATTCGAGGATTATTAGTGGAAAGGATTCTATTTCCGGTGAAAAAATAACGCTTTATAGAACTACCGGACGCATTACCGTTGAAAGCGGCAAAGAAAAACGGGTGGAAGCCGTGCTGTATTCCGGTGAAAAGGGTTTAAAATAATTGGCGACACTGTTTCTAAAAAATCTGGTCAAGATATATAATGGAAGACCGGCTGTGAATTCCGTGAGCCTGCATATCGATGACGGCAGCGTTGTGGGTCTTCTGGGTCCAAACGGTGCCGGCAAAACCACTACTTTCTATATGGTAATTGGAATAATAAAGCCGAATACGGGTCAAGTCTTTCTTGATGATGAAGATATCACGGATTACCCCATACACTTGAGGGCACGAAAGGGGGTCGGCTATCTCCCGCAGGAAACTTCGATATTTAAAAAGCTGACCGTAAAGCAAAATATCAAGGCAATTCTTGAAATCCTTCCCATTCCCAAATCGGAACAAAAAGAGCGAGCAGATGTGCTTCTTGACGAACTCGGAATAAAACACCTTGGAAACCAGAAGGCAAGCCTGCTCTCCGGCGGAGAACGGCGGCGACTTGAAATAACACGATCACTGGCCACGAATCCGTCCTTTATTCTTCTTGATGAACCCTTTGCAGGTATAGATCCTTTGGCTGTAATCGACATAAAAAAAATTATCCGGCATCTGAAAAAAAGGGGAATAGGTATTCTCATATCAGATCATAATGTAAGAGAAACACTTGAAGTCTGTGACAAAGCATATATATTAAACGATGGCAAAATAATCGAATCCGGCTCACCGCAAAAAATAGCTTCAAGCGAAACCGCCCGCCGGATCTATTTGGGAAACGAGTTTAAATTATAAAATGGCGCTTGAATTACGACAACAGCTGAAATTAACTCAGCAGCTTATCATGACCCCTCAATTGCAAATGGCAATCAAGCTTTTGCAATTAACACGACTTGAGCTTTTAAACACAATCAACCAGGAACTCGAGGAAAATCCCGCGCTGGAAGAAGAAATCCTTGAAGTTGCTATTGAAGAAAATTTTGACAAGCAGGATGAAAGTAACTCTTCTGAAGTGCCTGATACAAAAGAGCTCACCATCGAAGAAAAAATTCGCGATGATACGGACTGGAGCAATTATATTGACGAATACAATTCATCGGGCAGAATACATTCCGAAATCGAAAAAAAGGAGTCACTGAATTTCGAATCGTTCCTGACACGCAAGGAATCTTTGCGCGACCATCTGCTTTGGCAGTTGCTGATGACATCACCCACCGAAGACGAAGAAAAAATCGCAAGCATTATTACCGGCAACCTCGATAAAAACGGTTATCTTGATGCCACTGTTGAAGACATTGTCCGGATGAGCGGGGTTAATGCCGAAAAAGTTGAAGAGGTTTTAAGGCTGTTGCAGACTTTTGATCCTATAGGGGTATGTGCAAGGGATCTCAGTGAATGCCTGCTCATACAGGCAAGACATTTTGAGCTTGACGATACCATAGTAACCCAAATCATTAAAGAACATCTCAATCATCTTGAAAATAAAAATTATAAGGCTATCGTCAAGTCTCTAAAAATAACCATTGAAGATGTTATCACCGCCATTAATATTATCAAAAGCTTGGAGCCGAGGCCGGGACGGCAATTCACGGATGAAGAACCCCAATATATAAATCCGGATGTTTTTGTATATAAAATCGAAGATGAGTTCATCATATGGGTCAACGACGACGGGATGCCGAGGCTGCATGTCAATAATTTTTATAAAAACGCACTTCGGGACGGCAAAAATTTTTCAAGTGAAGCAAAGGAATACATACAGGAAAAAATACGCTCTGCAACATGGTTGATCCGGAGTATTCATCAACGTCAAAAAACCATCTACAGAGTAATGGAAAGTATATTGAAATTCCAGCGTGATTTCTTTGAAAAAGGAATTTCATACTTAAAACCATTGGTTTTAAAAGATATTGCAGAAGATATTGAGATGCACGAATCGACAATCAGCAGGGTAACAACCAATAAATACGCACATACGCCGCGGGGTATTTTTGAGTTGAAATATTTTTTCAACAGCTCTATTCAGCGGTTCCATGGCGAGGCCATAGCCTCCGCCAGTGTTCAGGATAAGATAAAACAGATCATTGAAAGTGAAAATCCCAAAAGGCCGTATAGCGATGATAAAATATCACAACTTTTAAAGGAGGAAAACATCAGTATCGCTCGCAGAACCGTGGCAAAGTATCGTGAGATAATGAGAGTGCTTCCATCGAACAAACGCAAACAATATTAGGGAGGTCTTAGGTATGCAGACATCCGTGACTTTTAAGAATCTCGATTCTTCTGAAAACTTAAAATCTTATGTTGGAGACAAACTTGATCGTTTTGATAAATATCTATATAACCCGGCAGAAGCAAACGTTGTGCTTTCGGTTGAAAAGTTTCGCCATGTGGCTGAAATCAACATAACCGGCGACAGGCTCAGCATATACGGCAAAGAAGTCACCGAAGACATGTATTCTGCCATTGACATGGTCCTTGACAAGATAGAAAAACAGATAAAGAAAAACAAAGAAAAAGTCAGAAAACGCCGAAGCGGGTCCAAATCCAGAGCAAAAAATATTATTGCTGAAGAGGCATTACATTTGGAAGAAGAAGCTGCGACAAAAATCAGAGTCAGGGATATTGAGTATAAACCCATGGATGTGGAAGAAGCTATCATGCAAATGGACCTGGTAAATAACAATTTTCTGGTGTTTACAAATGCCAGGACGGATCAGGTAAACGTACTTTATCGGCGCAAGGACGGCGACTATGGCTTAATCCAGCCGAGCGCCTGATCCATATAGCGAATATAAAATGAAAATTCTTGATGTTTTATTAAAAGAAGCGATTCTCACTGATTTGAAATCACTTGATAAAAAGGGTGTTCTTGAAGAACTTGTAACCCCCGTCGCCCGTATTGCCGGCATCAGTCATGAATATCTTGTAAGAGTGCTGATGGAACGGGAACAACTCGGGAGTACCGGCATTGGTGAAGGAATCGGAATTCCTCATGGAAAGGTCAAAGATCTTGAATCACTGGTGCTCGGTTTTGGTCTGAGCCGGAAGGGAGTCGACTTTGAATCCATGGACGGGCTTCCAACCCATATCTTCTTCCTGCTTATGACACCCGAAAATTCCACAGGTCTTCATCTGAAGTTGCTTGCCCG
This sequence comes from uncultured Desulfobacteraceae bacterium, assembly GCA_964539365.1. GTDB lineage: Bacteria > Desulfobacterota > Desulfobacteria > Desulfobacterales > UBA11574 > S5133MH16. The sequence continues at coordinate 9,099 of CAZIIV010000068.1, forward strand.
AATTTCAAGAATTCTAAAAAATGAGCCTTTCAGACAAAAGCTGTTGCATGCGGTTACCAGAGATGAAATTTATACCATTATCAAAGAAGAGGAGGAGGAAGAATTATAAACCCAAACGTTGATCAAAAGTGAAAAAATTAAAAATAATTATTATTACAGGACTTTCGGGCTCCGGCAAGAGTACTGCCATATCAGCGTTTGAAGACGCCGGTTTTTATTGTGTCGACAACATGCCGGTAGCGCTTCTTCCCAAGTTTCTAGAACTGCCCATTGGAAGCAATTCTGAAATCACGGGGCTGGCATTTGTAATGGATCTGCGCGAAAAAAGCTTTCTTGCCAGATACTCATTGGTTTTTGATTCTCTAAAGAAAAAAGGATATCAATTCAAAATCCTTTTTTTAGAGGCTGACGAAGAAAGTTTGCTTAAACGATACAGCCAGACGCGGAGACATCATCCCCTGTCTCATAACAAAAGTCTTCTTGAGGGGATACGCATCGAAAAGGAGCAGTTAAAGGAACTGAAAATTACCGCCGATAAAATTATCGATACTTCCCGGTATACGGTTCATGACTTAAAGTCCGTAATTAATAATATCGCGCAACAAAATAAAAATTTTGCGCCCATGAGAATAAATATTCTGTCGTTTGGTTTTAAATACGGCACGCCTCACGATGCCAGCCTGATTATGGATGTTCGTTTTCTTGCGAATCCGCATTTTGTACCTGAGCTTAAAGATTTTAACGGAAAGAGCCGGGAGATTAAAAACTATGTCTTAAACAACGACGAAGCCCGCAAGTTTACAAAAAAATATCTGGACCTGCTTGACTATTTAATTCCATTGTATGAAAAAGAGGGTAAAGCTTATTTAACCATTGCCGTCGGCTGTACCGGAGGCCGGCATCGTTCGGTAACCATTGCCGAAGCGTTATTCGAACATATTAAAAAACCCGGAAGACAGATCATGGTCACACACCGTGACATCGATCTTTAGTAAGGAGTATCATGATAGGTATTGTTATTGTAACACACAGTCAGCTTGGAGATGCACTTATTGACGCTGCCGAATTTATTTTAGGGGATCGTCCCGATACCATGGTATCGGTTTCCATAGATTTGAAAGAAAACGTTGATAAATTACGAAAGAAAATTGACCAGGCAATTAAAACGGTCGACAATAAAAAAGGGGTGATTATCCTTACGGATATGTTCGGTGGCACACCTTCAAATTTAAGTTATTCATTTCTTGAGGAAGGACAGGTGGAAGTCATATCCGGCGTCAATCTTCCCATCTTGATCAAGGCCGTGGATCTTCAAAAAGATATGGATCTCAGCGAACTTGCTCAACACCTTGAAGCTTTTGGCAAAAAGAGTATTTCGCTGGCAAGCGGGATTTTAAAAGGGAATAAACGAAATTAGCCGGGTACGGTCATATACTTAAAGGAGGCATTATGAGCATAAAAGTGGGTATAAATGGTTTTGGAAGAATAGGACGTCTTGTTTTCAGGGCACTGATCGGTCATGCTGACCTGGAAGTGGCCGGGATTAATGATCTCATGGATTCAGCCACAATGGCTCATCTTCTTAAATATGATTCCGTACACGGCAAGCTCGACATGGAAATAACCGGCAAAGAGGGTTCCATTGAAGTGGACGGGAAATCCATTGCCGTCAGCTCGGTTAAAGATCCCGCCACACTTGGCTGGAAAGATCTGGGCGTTGACATCGTTGCAGAATGCACCGGGCTTTTCAGAGACCATGAAAGCGCATCAAAACATCTTTCCGCAGGCGCACGAAAAGTCATAATATCCGCCCCTGCCCAAGAGCCCGATATTACCATTGTTATGGGTGTCAATTCAAACCAGTATGACCCCAGAAATCACCACATCATATCCAATGCATCCTGTACCACCAACTGCCTTGCCCCCATAGCCAAGGTACTTCTTGAAAATTTCGGAATCAGGAGCGGTCTGATGACAACCATACATTCATACACCGGGGATCAGCGCCTCCTGGATTTTCCTCACAAGGATTTGCGAAGGGCCAGAGCGGCCGCAATGTCAATGATTCCCACAACCACCGGCGCGGCAAAGGCCGTGGCTCTGGTGCTGCCGGAACTCTCCGGCAAGTTAAACGGTCTTGCCATTCGCGTCCCCACACCCAATGTATCGATTGTCGATTTTGTCGCAAATTTGGAAAAGTCGGGTGTCACGGTCACGGATGTGAACGGCGCTCTTAAAGAGGCTTCAGAAAAATCACTTGCGGGCATACTCGGATACAGCGATCTTCCTCTGGTATCCTCTGATTATAACGGGTCAACGTTATCCTCCATCGTCGATGGACTGACCACCTATACCGTAGGCAACATGGTCAAAGTTCTATCCTGGTATGATAATGAAGCCGGATACTCAAATCGGATGGTCGATCTTGCAGCCATGATTGCTTCACAACTATAGGTACAAATTGAAGCTTTTCGATTGAAAATTTAAAATTAATTAAGGCCTTCGATCCTTAAATAGTCAATTTTCAATATTCAATCTCAAAGGGGATTAATTAATGAATAACCGCAGACCATTTATCGCCGGAAACTGGAAGATGTTTAAAACCTGTTCCGAAGCTGTTGAAACTGCCGCAAAGCTTGTAAAGCTCGTAGCCGGAACCACGGATACGGATGTGATGATTGCGCCGCCGTTTACCGCTCTCGCACCGGTATCCGATGTTGTCAGGGGGAGTTCTGTTTCCCTGGGCGCTCAAAATCTGTTTTGGGAAACCCAGGGAGCCTTTACCGGCGAAATAGCACCTGCCATGCTGGTTTCGGCAGGATGCACATATGTTATTATCGGGCATTCCGAACGTCGTCAACATTTCAACGAAACCGACGAAACCGTCAATAAAAGAATACGGGCCGCCCTCAATAATGATCTGATACCGGTTATGTGCGTTGGAGAAACTGAAAAAGAGCGGGAATCAAAAGACACGTTTTCCGTACTTGACAAACAGGTAAAGAAAGGATTAGAGGGGTTCTCTTCGAACGATTTGAAAAGGCTGGTTATCGCATATGAGCCGGTCTGGGCCATCGGAACCGGTAAAACCGCGACGTCCGGTGAGGCTCAGGAGGTTCATCAGTTTTTACGCTCCATGATTGAAAAAAGTTTCGGGAATATGCTTGCCAAGTTTATTAGAATACTGTATGGGGGAAGTGTTAAACCGAATAATATCGCAGAACTCATGGCAATGCCCGATGTTGACGGAGCACTTGTCGGCGGCGCCAGCCTTGATCCTGAAACATTCAGTAAAATCGTTCGGTTTAAAGAATAATTAATTATGACTATATTTCTTATAATAATGCATGTAATCGTCTGTATTGCCCTTATTATGATCGTGCTTTTGCAGACCGGAAAAGGTGCTGACATGGGCGCTGCATTCGGAGGGGGATCAAGTCAGACGCTTTTCGGGAGTACAGGCGGTTCAACGTTTTTAGGTAAAATGACAACCGTAGCGGCGGTCGTCTTTATGTTAACTTCTTTGGGATTGGCGTATCTGTCCGGTCAAGGTATGAAGAATTCCATTATGACGGACAAAAAAGTTCCCATAGAACAAAAAGCTGCACCGGTGGAGCCTGAAAAAACCGCTCAACCTGAGCCGGAAACCTCAGAGCCTGCAAAACCGATTCAGCCCCAATAAGTTTTGAATGGCTTATTTATGCCTGACAGTGTTCGGCAGATAACCAGTTGATCCGACGCTATGCACATGTGCCGAAGTGGTGGAATTTGGTAGACACGCTATCTTGAGGGGGTAGTGGGTAACCCCGTGCCGGTTCAAGTCCGGCCTTCGGCACCAGGCAAAAATAAAGGGTTTACAGAGATTATCTCTCTGAAACCTTTTTTTTAATTGGTGTTTGCGTTATGCACCCTTGATAAATTCGTCAACCACAGATATTTACAAGCGTCGTGTTATTTACCTTTTGAAATTTGCTCCATCTCATCAGACTCCGGGGGGCGCGATGCCGGCGCCGTTTCAAAAAGAAGTCTTCCAGTATCCAGCTTCGGAGTTCTTTTAGACAGGTAAAGCATTTCGATGCCAACCACATGGTTGTCGGCATTATAGTCCACAATAATGCCTGGGGAAACCTCTTCTGATTCCACGGCATCCGATTCATCAAGGGTCAGATATAGGGCATCGGCTTCATTATCAATTTTAAGTTTCATAGCTTACCTCTGATCTTACGGTCAAAAAAAAATGTTATCACACGTATAGGGTTTGTATGTGGATTAATTATAACACGAAGCACACGGTTTTCACACTCGGAAATCTCCGCCAGCCGGTGTTCCAGCATTGGATCGGTTGCATCCGGCTCAATTCGCTGAGGGAATGCCAGCACCCGCCCCGGCCATTCCTTTTTAATCTTGCGCTTGACCATTGCATCTTCGGCATGACGGGTTAATTTAAAGTTTATCATTCGGCCCCCTCCTTAACGCCTCGTTCCCTGGGCTGACTGTTCGGCAGACAGGCCTATGCGGCACTTGACCTGCATGCCGGCAGGCAAGTGTTATAGTTTATGATAAAATCCTGTTCATCATCGGTAAAGTCGTAATGTTTAGCAAGGATATATTGAAAAGACGTCTTAAACAGCTCTTTTTGACCCCAAAAAGCTGGTTTAAGAGCGTTTCTGGCCTATTTTTTAACCTCTTTATCAATTATTATATATGATTATCGCGGCCCGACCCCAGACCCCTGTCAAAAAACAGCCCTGTTTTTACTCCAATCCCTTGACTGGTGAGCATTTAGCTCGGTCTGGTCCGGCAAACGCAATTATCTGAAGGATAAGATCGATGGCCATACATGTTTTGGGCTTCTATTTCACTCGTTTTTGTCTGGAAGTTTCTCTACAATTTTTCCGTTTTCATAAATAATGATGCCGTGGCCGAAGCGCCGAGCACGTTCACGGGCCTTTAAGGCGGCACGGATGAGAGCCTTTTCGGCAAGCCTTATGTCAGGATCATCCAATTTTTTTCTGGCATGATTCGTTTGTAGATCATCCATCTCTTTCTCCTTCATCGATAAAAACAGGCCACTCTCCCGAGTTGTCAACAAGGACCCATTCATCTACAATATCTTTGTATAAACTTTCAAAATTGCTCAGTCCGGAATGAAACCGGCGACGAACCACATCTTCCGGAACATTGTGCCCTCCCTCCTTAACACGCTGCTTCACACGGGCAACGGCAAACTCCGGATCAGGAAGCCTCAAAAAATAGAGCTTTACCCTGTACCCTTTTTTCTGCCATTCTGGAATAAGTCTAATATAGTTTTTCCCGCTCAGGGTCGTTTCAAAGGAAAAACTTTCGTCCCTTTTCACATAGGTTTTCATCATTTCAATCATCATCCTGGATGCTTGAATCGAACTTGCTTCAGGACGAAAGGGATTGATACCTTCGGCAATAAGATCCGCGTTGATAAAATTGGGGCACTCGGCCTCCTTGGGAAGGAATTCAGTGGCGAATGTCGTTTTGCCCGCCCCATTCGGTCCGGCGATAATTAAAATCTTTTTTTGTCTTTGCATGCTTTCCACATTTATATCACTGTATTATTGAAAATATCCGAAAGTCATTTTTGATATCGTATTTAGCGCCAAGTTTCGTTAAAAGTGTTTCCGGCTCGGAACCTAAGCTCGTCAAAAAAATCAAAAATTTGTCGGTTCCACCCATCGGGAACATTCTACACCATTATCCCGATTCTCTGATTGTTTAAGAGCCCTTTTTCAGCCCCGAAAACATCGTTTTA
>CAZIIV010000069.1:0-14508 GCA_964539365.1 uncultured Desulfobacteraceae bacterium
AAACGCATTTGAATTCCAATACCCAGAGAACGCTCCGCGACGGCGTATATCTCTTTCCAACCGACTGAAACTTGTGCTTAAGCACCCGTAAGCCCGAGCCGCGCCAGAGGTGTTAAGAACAATTCATCGCTAAATTATCCTATTGATCTTTTCATCATAATTTCATTCGGCTCGGACTAACGCGTGCTAACGCCCTTCAAACAGTCAGTCAGTTTCCAAGAGAAACACGCCGTCGCTACGCTGCACGGAAATTAAATGCGTTTACCTTTGGAGTTTAAATCGCATTTCTTACGAACGAGGAGGATAAACAGAAGTAAATATTGTGGTGAATTTATACAAATAAAGGAAGGTCCCGTCAACTGATAGGAATTCTTCCTTTTTAACTGTGCGTAACTGTATAAAAAAGCAGACAGTTTTTTTTAACGGCAGCCAACACAGGTTTCGAAATGTTCTAAAGGCAGATTGGTTATTTTACTAAAATACTCAAGTTGTTTTTTGGGGGCAAAAAATTGTCCGCACTTCCGACATTTCTGCATGGGATAATCATACTTCATAATTGTTCTGACACCGTTTTCTTCTTTCATGGGGATAACCTGAACCGGGCAAACATAAACACATGAACCACAGGCAATGCAATCCGGAGGAGCCTCCATAAAAGGCGTGGCGACTTTTCTCGTAATTCCTCGTCCGGAGAAACCGATCGCTGAAACACCCACAACCTCCCGGCAGGTTCTTACGCACTGACCGCACAAAATACAGCCTTTTTGCTCAACCGGAAAACGGGTTTCCTTTACGCCCAATTCATCTGCTATTTTCAGGAGGGCCGGATGTTTAGTATTTCGGGAAAGCAGCAGTTCGATTACAAGTCTTCTCACATTAAGAACCCGTTCGGTATTTGTTTTCACCTCCAGACCGTCAGCGACCTCGAAAATGCAAGACGCTACCAGACGGGTCCGTTCGCCTTGAGTAATTTCCACCATACAGAGACGGCAGGCTCCGTAGGGAGCAAGTTCTTCGTTGCTGCACAGATGGGGAATGTAAATGTTTGCATCTGTTGCCGCTTCCAGAATAGTAGTTCCGGCAGAAGCATGAATTTTCACGCCATCAATTGTTAATGTCACCATTTCCGCCATGATTATTCCTTTTTAAAACCTGATATATGATTGCAAATTGCGTTTTGAACTATGAAATTTCTTACGAAACCTTGACCGCATCAAATTTACAAGACTCAAAACAGGCCCCGCATTTAATGCATTTATTCTGGTCGATGGAATGCACTTCTTTTTTCTCGCCCGTAGCCGCTTCAACCGGACAAATGCGGGCGCAGACCATACAGCCGGTGCACAAGTCAGGATCAATCGTATAAGTGATCAGAGCCTTGCAGACTCCTGCGGGGCATGTTTTTTCCTTAATATGAGCTTCGTACTCATCCCGAAAATATCGTAAGGTGGTCAGGACCGGATTGGGAGCGGTTCCCCCCAGACCACAAAGGGAACCGTCAATAATAGCCCTTCCCATCCACTCGATGATTTTCAGATCTTCTTCTTTACCTTCGCCTTCGGTAATTCTTTCCAGAATCAACCGCATCTGATGGACGCCTTCCCGGCAGGGGGTGCACTTTCCACAGGACTCTTCTTCCAGAAACTTGAGAAAGTACAGGGCCACGTCAACCATGCAGGTGCGATCATCCATAACAATCATACCGCCGGATCCCATCATGGAACCAACTTTGCTCAGGGCATCGAAGTCAACGGGCAAATCAAGATGACTTTCAGGAATACATCCTCCGGAAGGACCCCCAACCTGCACGGCTTTAAACTTTCTGCCCTTGGGAATACCCCCTCCGATATCGTAGACGATTTCTCGCAACGTAATGCCCATGGGCACTTCCACCAGGCCGGTGTTGTTGATTTTGCCGACCAGGGCAAAAATCTTGGTGCCCTTACTGTTTTCGGTACCGATGGATCGGTACCAATCGGAGCCTTTGTTAATGATGAGAGGAACATTCGCCCATGTTTCTACGTTATTAATGTTCGTGGGTTTATTATACAGACCCCGTTCGGCGGGAAACACATATTTGGCACGGGGTTCGCCGCTGCGACCTTCGATGGAGCTGATCAGCGCGGTTTCTTCGCCGCACACAAATGCACCGCCGCCCCGAACAATGACAACATCGAAATCAAAGCCGGAACCCAGTATATTTTCTCCCAGTATCCCGAGCGCACGAGCTTTTTCCACGGCAATGGTTATGTTTTTTACCGCGAGCGGGTATTCATTTCGAACATAAACATAGCCTTTATGTGATCCGATGGCATAGGCGCCGATGAGCATTCCTTCTAAAATTAAATACGGATTTCCCTCTAAAAGGCTTCGATCCATATAAGCACCCGGATCGCCTTCGTCCGCATTACAAATGATATATTTGGGAAGGCCCGGAGCGTTTCGAGTGGCTTCCCACTTGAGGCCCATATTGAAACCACCTCCACCGCGGCCCCGCAACCCCGCCGTTTTAATTTCCTCAATGATCGCTTCCGGTTTCATGCCGTTTAAGACCTTGATCAAGGCGCTGTAGCCGCCAATGGCAAGATAGTCATCCAGACTGTTCGGGTCAATATTGCCGTTCATTCCGAAGACCAGTCGCATTTGTCTCTTGTAAAAAGGTATTTCATCTTCGTGAAGAATCTTTTCCTTTGTAACCGGGTCGATATAGAGAAGTCGATCAATAATTTGTCCGTTCAGTACGGTCTCTTTGATAATTTCTTCGGCATCATCCAATCCAACCCGCTGGTAAAAAATATTCTGAGGGTTGATGACTACCAGGGGACCCCGTTCGCAAAATCCATGACAGCCGCTTGCTCTAACCTCTACTTTTCCGTTAAGGTTCTGCTTCTCGATTTCAGCTCTAAAGTTATCAACAAGTTTCTGACTGCCGTAAGTTACGCAGCCGGTTCCTGCACAGATGGTAATACAGGGTTTTTCGGGATCACGGCTGTTCTGAATTTCTTCCTGCAAGCTTTTCAGCTCTTGAGCTGTTTTAACTTTCTTCATCAATCTTTACCTTTTTGCCTAGTTTTTTCAGGATTCTATTGGTCTTAGAAATACTTATGTTTCCATGATATTCCCCATTGACCACCAGGATGGGACCCAAAGCACAGGCCCCTAAACAATTGACGGTTTCAAAGGTAAATTCCAGATCATCAGTGGTTTCACCCGATTGTATCTGCAGTACACGTTCGATATTATCCTTTATCAGCGGCACCCCTCGCACATGACAGGCAGTACCCGTGCATAATTTCATTTCATGTCGGCCCCGGGGTTTGAGACTGAACGCCTTGTAAAAAGTGCCCAGTTCGTAAAGCTGGCTTATGGGAACCTCAAGAAAAGCACTGACAAGGTTGAGTGCTTCCCGGTTGAGATAATTATATTCTTTTTGCACATCCTGCAGGATGGGAACCAGAAACCCTTTATCGCTGTGGTATTTGTCAATGATTTTTTTTATCCTTGTTTTCATTGGTGTTCCTTCAAAGAGCAGTTTTCGCTTTCAGTTGATTATACTCGCGGGTGACCCTTTCCTGAATTTGGTCGACCCGTTCCGGGGTCAGATGACGAAATCTTCCCTGTGGCTTCAAATAGTGCAACACCGGTTTAAGTTCGGGAACATCCACGGTTATGCGGTATTTTCCGTTTTCTACTTCATACAGGGGAAACACCCCGGTTTCAACGGCCAGTCTGCCGATCCAGATAGCCTTATTCGGGGGCACCCGCCACCCGGTAGGACAGACAGACAGGATATGAACATAAGCCGGGCCGTGAGTACGGGCTGCTTTTTTCACTTTTTGAATGAGATCAAAAGGATAACTGGAACAGGCCGTGGCCACATAGGGGATGTTGTGGGCAACGGCAATTTCAGACATGTTTTTTTTCCAGGTCATTTGGCCGGGTTTGAGTTTTCCGGCCGGCGAGGTTGTGGTGGCAGCCCCAAAAGGGGTGGACGAAGATCGCTGTATGCCCGTATTCATATATGCTTCATTGTCATAACAGACATAGAGAAAGTTATGTCCTCTTTCAAAGGCTCCGGATAACGACTGAAGTCCAATATCCGTGGTGGCCCCGTCACCGCCCATACCGAGAAAAACCGTTCCTTTATCAGGAAGTTTGCCTTTTCGGATCAGAGCCTTGGTTCCCGCCTCGACGCCGCTGGCCACGGCAGAGGTGTTCTCAAAGGCCACATGAATCCAGGGGACTCGCCAGTTGGTAAAGGGCAGGGGGGAAGAAACGATTTCCATACAACCCGTTGCGCTGGAAACAATCACATTTTGTCCAAGCGCTTTGGCCACCAGCCTAACGGCTAAGGCTTCGGCACACCCCTGACAGGCCCGATGACCCGGAGAAAAGTATTCTTTTTTGGTGATAAGGCGACTTGCGTAAACATTAAATCTTTCCATTATTCTCTGACTCCGTAAATGATGTAATCCTCTTGTCTCACCCTGCCTTTGACCATTTGTTGGGTTTTTTCGAACATGGCCATATAGTCCTCTGCGGTTACATCTCGCCCCGCCAGTCCACAAATGAAATTGGTGATGGTCGGCATGTTTTCTTCCAGGTAAAGCATGGAACGAATCTCGCTTGCCACCGGCCCACCGACCCCGCCGTAGATAATCGACCGGTCGATGACAATCATTTGTTTGATACCCCGGACAGCCTCCCGAAACTCTTCGAAGGGAAAGGGACGCCAAAGCCTCAACTTAACCTGACCCACGGGTTTGCCCTGGGCCCGGAGCTGGTCTACGGCAAGGGAAACAGTTTCTCCAACACTTCCCATACTCAGAAAAACGGTTTCAGCCCCCTCAACGTGATAGGTTTCAACGGGTTTATAGTATCGGCCCACCAGGTCTCCCATATCTTTCCAGGCTTTGAGAATTACAGGCTTGGAATTTATAAGCGCCTGGTCTTGAGCTTTTTTTGCCTCGGTAAAGATCCCCGGCAAGCCAAATGCGCCCATGGTCACGGGTTTGTCGGGATGAAGCCGATTCACCGGCTCAAAATCCGGGAGGTACTGATTAACCGTTTCTTGATCCCAGAATTCTATGGGTTCTATGACATGGGTAAGAACAAAACCATCCATATTCATCATAACAGGTAGGGATACCGCAGGATTTTCCGCCACCCGAAAGCAAAACATAACATGGTCAAAGGCTTCCTGACCGTTTTCAGTAAAAACTTGAATCCAGCCGCTGTCCCGAACTGACATGACGTCCGTATGATCATTCCAGATGCTTAACGGGCCGGACAAGGAACGATTTGCCAGAATCATGACAATGGGAAGCCTCATGGCAGGGGCTATAAAAACAATTTCGTTCATTAATGCCAGTCCCTGGGAACTGGTACAGGTGAAGGTTCTCGCGCCGACCGCAGATGATCCGCAACACACGCTCATGGCAGAATGTTCAGACTCCACCGGAATGAATTCGGCATCCAGCTCTCCATCGGCCACCAGTTCTGATAAATGTTCCACGATATGTGTCTGAGGTGTAATGGGATAGGCGGCAACCACGTCTACGTTTGCCATTTTAACAGCTTCGGCCGCTGCTAATGAAACTTCTATTCCGATTCTTTCGCCCATTATTCTTCCTCCTCAACCATGGTGATACACCGGGTAATACATTCCTGAGCACAGATTCCGCATCCTTTACAATAATAGAGGTCTGCTTCAAAATATCCGTCTTCGGTTTTTCTGATCGCCATATCCGGACAAAAAATGTAACAAACACCGCATTGAATGCATTTCTCTGTATCCCAAACCGGTCGAACCGAACGCCAGTCACCGGTTCTGTATTGACTGGCATTGCCGGGTTCACTTACCACGCATCCGATCTCCAGGTCTTTCCAGCTAAGTTCTAGTTCTGATTTGGCCAATGAAACTCTCCTTGTTTATTTTGTTAATTGGGTCTCTTCGTATGCTCTGGTAAATACTTTAATATTTTTCTCCGCAATTCGACCGAATCGTTTCTTAAGGGGACCGATAAGAGAATTGAAGGGGACAATATCGCGAGCCTTAAGAATAGAGCCGAGCATGGCGGTATTGGTTATGGGAAGTCCTATTTCTTCCCTGGCTATTTTGGTGGCATTTACAGTGGCTATTGCATGTTTAATTCCAAGTTCTTCTCTGAGTTCCTTCCCCGAGTATTTGGTATTGGCACAAAGAATTCCATCGTCCTTGAGTCCGGAGGTCACATCAACAAGGCGGAGGATTCCCGGATCCAGAACCACCACTATGTCGGGTGTGTAGATAGCAGATCGAATACGAATTTTTTTATCATCTATTCGGCAGAAGGCGATTACCGGCGCACCCCGCCTTTCCGGGCCAAAAGTGGGAAAGGCCTGGGCATACTTGCCTTCATTAATGGCAGCCAACGCCAGAAGTTCGGCTGATGTGACTCCGCCCTGACCGCCCCGACCGTGTAAGCGAACTTCGATCATAATTTACTCCTAAGCATAAAAAAATTAACGTTAAAAAAGCTATTTATTTCTATATGAGATGTCAAGACATTTATCAACAGATTAATTTTTAAAATGGAATTATTAAAAATGATTGCCTATGAATAAAAAAAATGCTATTTATATTTTAAGGTTACAGTATCTTATCAATCCAAAACCGGACAGACGCATGAAAAAAAACAAAGAGAAAATTCCACCGGCGGTTAAACTTAATTATTCCAAGGGTGACTTGATCATCAAAGCGGGAGACTATGGAATCTCAATATATGAGATTATTAGCGGCAAAGTCGGAATGTTTATTGAATCCGGCGGCGCGGAAATTCAGGTCGCCATCCTTGGTCCCGGCGGGCTTGTCGGTGAAATGGCCTTCATTTCCGGTAACACCAGCCCACGTTCCGCATCAGCAAGGGCCCTTGAAGATTGTTGTCTGGAGGTGTGGCATCCTCTTATGCTTATGAATGATTATAAACAGATGCCTGACGTTCTTCGGCGTATCGCCGGACAAGCGTTAAAGTTTATTACTCGGATGAACAAGGTGGTCGTTGAGTTAAGCCTGAAACAGGAAAATTTAGAGTATGGACAAATTTACGCGGGGTATGACCCACATGAAGACAAGCGTAAGTTTTACCGGAAAAAAGTTAATCTGGAGTGTTTTTTTCGTCCGGTAAACAGCCCCAGGGATCTTAAGCTTCCCGGCAGAATTAGGGATTTCAGCAAAGGGGGCTTGGGCATGACCGTTAAGACATCAGACTTGCTCAACTATCTCCTTGTTTCCGGGGACAAAATTTTCATAAGCACATATATTAAGCTGGATCAGAAGGTGAGTATGACCGCAAAAATTCTTTGGCTTAAAAAAGATAAAACTGATGGTGCTATTTCCTTTGGCGCGGTTTTTACCCATATGGAACCGGAAGATCGAAAAAGGTTGGGTTTCTTTTTAATGGCGTAAGGAGGTTCATTCGTGACGGTTGATTCACAGGTGATCGGTTATATGGTGAGCGAGGAACGCTTTTCAGATAAAGCCGTTATTCTTAAAGAGGGCAGCATTGGGGATTGGGTTTACGTTATCTTAGAGGGCCGGGTTAAAATAAAAAAGCAGACTTCCAGAGGGTTACTGACCGTTGATACATTGTCTGAAGGAAATTTTCTCGGAGAAATGGCAATGTTAAAGCAGAGCAATAGTACACGAAGCGCTTCGGCGATAGCGGATGGACCGGTTGTATTAGGCGTACTAGATTCGGTTCGTTTGTTACAGGAATGGGAGGCTCAACCGGCAAGAATAAAAAAGCTCATATCCAATTTGATACAGAATCTCGAGGAAACAACCAACAAGGCAGTCGATATGATTGTAGCATCAAAAGAGATCAAGCTCACTTAACCGAAAATCTCGGCTCCAATATTCCAATATCCATGAACAAAGTGGCACAAACCAGGATCGGGTGGAACTCAAGACCGTTGGTAAACGATGATCATTGTCTATTGACAAACTGTGGCTCCGAAGCTTTTTTTAGGTGTCAGGTTTCAGGTGTCAGGGGGAAACGATGTGACCTACAGCAATTATATGGACGTGTAGGATCTTGAGATCTATAAAAATTAGAAATTTTGGATCGTTACAAAGAATGCATTCGTATGTTGAATGAATTGGAGAAAAAATTAGAGCGGAAAGTCCCGGAGCGAGAACGCCTCTGGCAGTTAGTTGAGGAAACGGCAGCGTATAGCGCAAATGATGAATCGTTCGCTCAGGACGGACCCATTACGACTGAAAATGCTTCCTGACACCTGAAACCTGACACCTGAAACCTCAAACCAAATAGTCCTATCAATCTTAACAAACAACAATCTTGATTCACACCCCCAGGACCTGTTAAAAGATATTTAATTTTAACAAATTACAGAATTTCAGAGACATATATTTATCGGCGTTGCAATGTAGCCCGGGATTTTAATCTTATTGTCTTCGAAAATATCTGACAGTTTTTTATCGAAAAGGATGTTCATCCATTCTCTGGAGGTCCATATACTGTCAAATCGGAAGTAAGTATTCTTATGTTCCGCGACAATGCTGTAATTTTTAAAAGCGATATTAAGAACCTCGTTTTCACCTTTTAGTGATACTTTAAGAAGTATCGTTTTGTATTTTGAATTTATATCGAAATTGATTAATTTTCCGTAGTCGGTGATTATAAAATTTACAAATGATTGTAATGCTTTTGAAATAATTTTATCTTTTTGTTTCTTTAAAATTGATACCATACTTCAATACCTCAGAATTTTTATCTCGTTAAGATAACATGTTAGCGATTTTTGTCAAACATATCGTGGAAACAGCAACGAATTGTTAAAATAAAATCGAATAAAATCCTTGACAATATGGTTTGAAATACTTAATTTTCTATTTTTTGAGTATATACTCATAAAGGATGGATATGGTAAGACCAAAGAAACATCGCATGATAGCGTTTAACCCTGAAATCAGCTACTTCAAGCCAAGGGGAATTCCCATGCACGACCTTTCCGAAGTGCGCCTAACGGTGGATGAACGTGAAGCCATAAGGCTTGCCGATCTTCAGGGAATGTCCCATGAAGAAGCGGGACGGCACATGCATATTTCAAGAGCCACTTTTGGCCGCATTATTCAGCAGGCCAGAAAAATCATCGCAGATGCCCTGATTAACGGAAAGGCCATAAATATTGAAGGCGGAAACTACAAAATGGCAGATCAGGTGCGAACCTTCACGTGTGACAAATGCAACCACGGATGGGTTGAACCCTTGGGTACGGGAAGACCTGAAAGCTGTCCAAGATGCAGCCATGAGATCGTTTATCGTTGTAAAACTTAACTTGCCGTAATATCAGGCTTGAAAAATTATATTAACTTAACTGGGAGATAAGGATATGGTACAAATTCATAAAAATGTTGCTGACGCCCCAAAACAGAAAAAAGCGCAGGCGGAACAGGATGCTTCCGTGCAAAGCTCTTTACAAAAAATAAAGAAAAAATTCGTCGTATTGAGCGGCAAAGGCGGGGTGGGTAAAACCAGTACCTCTGTCAACCTGGCCATGGCGCTTGCCAAAAAAAAATTTCAAGTAGGAATTATGGATGTTGATTTACACGGACCGGACGTACCGAGAATGCTCGGGTTGAAGGGGATGCTGGGCCTGAGCAAGACCAACAAGCTGGATCCCATGAGGTATTCGGAAAATTTGAAAGCAATTTCAATAGAATCGTTGATTGCGAGCAAAGACGATGCCGTAATATGGAGAGGTCCGCTTAAATATTCCGCCATTCGGCAATTTATCGGTGAAGTCGAATGGGGCGATCTGGATTTTCTGATCATTGATTCCCCGCCGGGTACCGGTGATGAGCCATTGACCGTTGCACAGACAATTTCCGATGCCCGGGCAATCATCGTTACCACCCCTCAGGAAGTGGCGCTGGCGGACGTCAGAAAATCCATCAATTTCTGCAGAACCTTAAAAATGGAGATTTTTGGTCTTATTGAGAATATGAGCGGCTTTACCTGCCCTCACTGTAATAAAATGGTCGAGTTGTTTGGAACCGGCGGAGGAGAAAAAACCGCCCGGGACACCGGCATTCAGTTTCTGGGAAGAATTCCGTTTGATCCGAATTTTGTTTCATGCGGAGATAACGGCATCTCTTTTCAAGAAAAATATGGAGATTCTCAGGTAACCAAGGTGTTTGCCGAGATCGCTGAGAAATTATGCAAATGATTAAAGCTATTGAACGGATCTGTTGTTATGAACAGAAAAAATTCTGATATGCGCGTAACTCTCGGGGAAATAACATTAAAAAATCCCGTACTCACGGCATCCGGAACATTCGGATATGCCGGCGAGTTTGAAAAGCTAATAGACTTAAATCGTTTGGGCGGCATTATTGTAAAGGGGCTGTCCCTTGAAGCGTCCAGAGGGAACCCCCCTCCGAGGATCGTTGAAACACCGTGTGGCATGCTTAATGCGATTGGTCTTGAAAACGTGGGGCTGCAAGCGTTTGTGAAGGAAAAATTACCGGTTTTAAAAAAGATTGATGCGCCGGTATTTGTAAACATCTATGGAAAAACTATCGAAGAATATGCTGAACTGGCCTCGCGCCTTGAAGATATTGAAGGAGTATCCGGCATTGAGGTAAATATTTCATGTCCCAATGTGACGTGCGGCGGCATGGCCTTTGGGGCGTATCCGGAATCTGCGGCTCAGGTGGTCAATGCGGTCAGACAGCGCACCACCCGGCATATGATGGTCAAGCTTTCTCCCAATGTAACCGATATCACCGAAATCGCTCGCAGTGCGGAAGGAGAGGGCGCCGACTCCATTTCTCTGATCAACACCATAACCGGAATGGCCATAGATATTGAAACCCGACGTCCAAAGCTTGCCAATATCACCGGAGGGCTTTCCGGACCGGCAATCCGGCCCGTGGCCCTTCGAATGGTCTGGCAGGCGGTTCAAGCGGTCAACATCCCGATAATCGGGGTTGGGGGAATTATGACGGCGAAAGATGCACTGGAGTTCTTAATCGCAGGGGCTGTAGCGGTTCAGGTGGGTACGGCCAATTTTATAACCCCCCATGCCGCCATAGATATCATCGAAGGGATAGAAATATTTTTAGAAGAAAGAAACATTGCTGAGATAGGGGATGTTATCGGTACCCTGAACGTATAATATTTTGCTGAAGGGGTTTTGACGCCCCTGCAGCTTTTTGAAAACAGGATCAGGTCGTTGCGACCACGGGATTGGCTTTCAAGTATTCGAGACGGTTAAGTCCGTTTATATAGGCTTTGGCACTGGCAGTGATGATATCAGGGTCCGCTGCTCTGCCCAGTGCGGTTAACCCCTCTTCGGTCAAGCGGACCGTGACTTCACCCTGTGCGTCCGTGCCGCCGGTAAGCGCGCTGACCGAAAACCTCAACAGTTCGGATTGCGTGCCGGTAAGTTTGGCAATAGCGTTAAAAGCGGCATCAATGGGTCCGTTTCCGTAGCCCGCATCCTGAACAGACCGTTCATTAATCGAAAGCTTGACACTTGCCATTGGAAACACGGTGGTACCGCTGGTTACGTGCAGATATTCCAGACGAAAAATATCGGTAGTTCGGAGGATGCCTTCGGTAACAATAACTTCCAGATCTTCATCCACGATATACTTTTTCTTATCGGCCAGTTCCTTGAATCTCGTAAAAACAAGCTGTAACTCTTCCTGGGAAAGATCATACCCCATTTCCTTTAAATGTGATCGAAGGGCGTGTCTTCCGGAATGCTTTCCTAAAACCAGCTTGCTGGCGCTGAGACCGACGGTTTCCGGTTTCATAATTTCATAGGTCATGGGGTTTTTAAGTACGCCGTCCTGATGTATTCCGGCCTCGTGGGCAAAGGCATTGGCGCCGACAATCGCCTTGTTCGGTTGCACGATGATACCGGTTATCATGCTGACCAGTCTGCTTGTGGGATAAATAAGCTCTGTTTTAATATTGGTCCGCAACGGAAGGTAATTGGGTCTGGTATGAAGAGCCATGACCAGTTCTTCCAGGGAAGTATTGCCGGCCCGTTCACCGATGCCGTTGACGGTTACTTCGGCCTGCCGCGCACCACTGCTTAAGGCTCCAAGGGTGTTGGCCGTGGCAAGCCCCAGGTCATTGTGACAGTGAACACTTACAACGGCTTTGTTTATATTGGGGGTTCGGGTCATGATATATTTGATCAGATCGGCAAACTCCTTGGGTATGGCATAGCCTACGGTGTCGGGAATATTTATGGTTGTTGCGCCCGCTTCAATAGCGGCCTCGAAAACCTTGCACAAAAAATCCCGATCGCTTCGAGACGCATCTTCCGCTGAAAATTCAACATTGTCGGTAAAAGACGCGGCATATTTGACTGCTTCCACAGCGGTTTTGAGAACCTGGTCTTTTGTCATGTTTAATTTGTAGTGCATGTGAAGGTCGGATGTGGCGATAAACGTATGGATTCTCGGTTTTGAGGCATGCTGTATTGCTCCCCAGGCCCGGTCAATATCTGCTTTGGAGGTGCGCGCTAAAGCGGCAACCTCGGTTTTTTTGAGTTTTCCCGCGATTTTTGAAACCGCATCAAAGTCGCCTGTTGATGCTGCAGGAAATCCGGCTTCCAGTACATCCACACCCAGTTTTTCCAACTGCGTGGCAAGCCGCAGCTTTTCTGCGACGTTCATGCTGGCGCCGGGGGATTGTTCGCCGTCTCTTAACGTGGTATCGAATACAATGACTTGTTCTTCCATTATTTTACTCCTTAGTTTGTTTTGCCATAGACAACTTATAGTGAACACTTTCTGCCAGAGCGTGCCAGCTTGCTTCGATGATGTCCTCGGAAACACCGATGGTGCTCCAGATATTATCTTGATCCCGTGACTCTATGAACACACGAACCCTTGCAGCGGTTCCCTTGCGTCCATCGATGACCCGGACTTTGAAATCGATCAGCCGCATGGCCTCGAGTTCGGGATAAAACTTATTCAGGGCCTTGCGCAATGCGTTATCCAAGGCACTGACCGGCCCGTCACCTTCAGCAGCGGTGATTTCTTCCTTGCCTTCCACGGAAATCTTGATGGTGGCGTGGGCGGAACAGGGGCGCTCAGCGTCTTTCTCAATATGCACCCTGAAAGATTTGAGCTCAAACAGGGGGCGGTACTGGTCCGTAAACTTTTCCAGCAGGATCTTGAACGATGCGTCAGCCACATCAAACTGGTATCCTTCCTGCTCCATGCGTTTAACTTCCGAAGCGATTTTGCGACTGTCAAATCCGTTGGCACCCAGCTCGATGCCGAGTTCTTTTGCTTTGTATTCAATGTTTCTTTTACCCGAAAGATCCGATACCAGAACCCGGCGCTTGTTGCCCACCAGTTCCGGTTTCATGTGTTCGTATGCCCGGGATACTTTCATGATCGCACTCACATGAATGCCCCCTTTGTGGGCAAACGCACTATTTCCCACAAAAGGTCTGCTGTTTAACGGAATCATATTGGCCAGTTCGCTCACAAACCTGGAAAGAGATTTCAGTTTTACCATGTTTTCCGAAGAAACGCACGGGCGGTTCATCTTGTAGTAGAGAATGGGGATGATCGATGTGAGATCCGCATTGCCGCATCTCTCTCCGTATCCATTAATGGTTCCCTGGACCATCACCGCACCGGATTCGACGGCCTGGATGGAATTGGCCACGGCCAGGCCGCTGTCGTTGTGGGTATGAATGCCGATTTTAACCGGCAGTTTGTCCGGTTTTGTATGGTATTTTTCGGCAAGCCGGCGGCGAACCTCGTTGATGATAGATTGGATTTCAGAGGGCAGGCTGCCGCCGTTCGTGTCACAGGGTACGATAAATTCCGCTCCGGCATCTATGGCGGCAAACAAGGTTTCCAGGGCATAGTCACTGTTCTCCTTGAACCCGTCAAAAAAATGTTCGGCATCGTAAACCACTTCGCGATCATTTTCCTTCAGACAGGCAACGGATTCCCGGATCATGGCAAGGTTTTCTTTCAAGGTATTGTTCATGACCTGCTTAATATGCAGATCCCACGTTTTTCCGAATATGGCTACCGCGGGAGTATTCGCTTGAAGCAACGCTTGCAAGTTGGGATCGTCGGCCGGGTCGATACCGGGTTTTCGTGTAGAGCCGAATGCCGTTATACGGGCATTTTTAAAGTTCACTTTTTGCGCCAGATCGAAAAACTGCATGTCTCTGGGATTGGAACCCGGCCAGCCGCCTTCGATGTAATGTATACCGAAATCATCCAGACGTTTGGCGACTTGTATCTTTTCCATGGCGGAAAAGTTAATATTTTCTCCCTGGGTTCCATCCCTTAAGGTGGTGTCATATAAGATGATCGGTTCCATGATGTTGTTCTCCTATGTTGAAAGTTCCAAACGCTTGTTAACGCAGCATCAAAAATTTATTTTTACATTGAAAATATGTTTCTCTGAGCCATGCCTGTCCCGCATGGCGGGGGTCATAGATAGATGGCTCTGC
>CAZIIV010000070.1:0-14030 GCA_964539365.1 uncultured Desulfobacteraceae bacterium
TTAATTGTTTTGTGAGTGATTCCTCGGGCACGGCTTGAGGCTTTTTGGTTTCACCTTCCATGGATTCCCCGGCCATGGGCTTGGCATGTAAAATTTCTTTCGGCACACTCTCATCGGATGCCGGAGTTGTTTTGTATGCATCGATAACAACACGGTTTGGATCGGTAAGAGAAAACGCCTTAAGCTCGAAATCGGGAAAAGAAAGTTGAACGACGGCGGTCAAAAGCGTTTCCTTTTGAGTAAACTCAATGGAACGAACCGGCCGGATTTGGGTTGTCTTATAGACAATTCGTCGGGGCAGAATCGTTGTGCTGTCATAAAAGGCCACGGAAAATTTTCCCTGGCCCTCGATTACAGGCTCCTTAAATTGAGCAGCGTTTCGGAATTCAAACACAATTCTTGTAAAATCCCGGTGTTTGGCGGTTCTTACATATTTAAGGTTCGCAGCAGAAGTTCCTCCGGCCTGGAACATGAGGAGCAGGGCGGCAATGGTTGTAAGTCCTGATTTCATCTGAAATTGTCTTCGGAAGCTCATCGTCCTTTGGGTCTGGATTTAAATTCTTTTATCATTTGTTTTTTTGATTTTGAAGTTATAGAGGAAATAATTTTGTGTGTCAAATAACAAAATTATATAAGTTACCCTGTCCACCTTATCGCCAAATTCCTTTTCAAAACGCCCCAGGGTCTTATTTCCCGAAGCCATTTCGCGCTCTCCCTGAAGCACATGAATTGAAACAGCCGGCTGGTTATCTTCAGCCTTTTATTGGGGTCTTTGCCAAAAATCTTCCTGATACGTTCGTGAACCGCCGGCATCAGCGGTGATAAACGGTAAATTTACATCGGTTTCCATGGACGTGGACAGTTCCATTTTAGCTTTTTCAGCAGCTTCTTTGAGTCGCTGCAGGGCCATGGTGTCTTCTCTTAAATCGATTCCCTGGTCCTTTCCCGAATGGGATTCCATTAGGATAAAAAAATGTTAATTTTTATGGGGGGGGGATGGACAATAATTATGAACAAGAAAAAACTTGAGGTTCGAGTATAATTGGATTACATACCATATTTTTTATTATTCATACTAACATATATCATATATTATTATCCGTACTAACAAATATCAACGACGGGAAAAGGAAGAAAGCATTATGAATTACAGCGGACGGTCATACTGTGGCCGGTTTAATTTGTCTGATGTCGGGCGTGACGTCCAACTGTTCGGCTGGGTAGATGCATTGCGAGATCATGGAGATATCCTGTTTATTCATTTGAGGGATCGAAGCGGCATTGTTCAGGTAGTATTCAGCCCGGAATATGCCTCAGAGGAGATTTGTAAACGGGCTTGTGTTCTCAGAAACGAATTTTGCATTACCGTGTCCGGCCGGATAACCGAACGTGCCAAAGGCACGGAAAATCCGTCCATCAAAACCGGAAACATAGAAGTTATTGCTGGGGATTTGACAATCCTCAGCCAATCCCGGTCTCTGCCGTTTACCATTTCCGAAAAAGCAATGGTGGCCGGGGCCGCCCTGGTTAGCGAATCCGTCTCGGAAGATCTGCGGCTTCAGTATAGATACCTGGACCTTCGACGGCCGACCATGCAGGATTTTCTTATCAAACGACACCTGCTTAACAAATGTGTTCGGGAGTATCTGGATGCCAAAGGATTTATTGAGGTGGAAACGCCCATGCTCACCAAAAGCACCCCCGAAGGTGCCCGTGACTACCTTGTACCCAGTCGTCATCATCCAAGACATTTTTATGCATTGCCGCAATCCCCCCAGTTATTCAAACAACTTCTCATGATCGGCGGCTTTGACCGATATTATCAGATTACCCGTTGCTTTCGAGATGAAGATCTCCGTCCCAACCGGCAACCCGAATTCACTCAACTGGACCTCGAAGCCTCATTTATTGATGAGACATTCATTTTTGAGCTTATTGAAGAGCTGCTCGTTCGAATGTTTAAAATCGGCGGGATAACGCTGCCCAGACCGTTTCCCCGGATCACATGGCAGGAGGCCGTGGAATCTACCGGAACCGACAGGCCGGATTTGCGGTTTGGGTTAAGATTTGTTGAAACTTCGGATCTTTTTTCCCACACCCGGTATTCGATATTCAAGCAAATTCTGCAACGCGGCGGATTTATCAAGGGATTTAACGTCAAGGGTGCATCCGAATACTTGAGCAAAAACATTCTTCAAAATGAATATGCAAAGGAAATTGTACCTGGTTTTGGAGCAAAGGGCATGACATGGATGCGAGTGACCCATGGAAAACCGGATTCAAATATTGTCCGATTTTTCAGTGAAACGGAGCAGCGATTGGTGATGGAACGCTTTGGCGCTGAAAACGGTGATGTAATTTTGATGATCGCTGATCCGTCGCGCAAGCTGGTCAACACCGCACTGGGCCGTCTCCGACTGCACGTGGCCCGTCGCTTGGACCTGATTCCCCGGGACAAATATTGCCCGGTTTGGATTACAAATTTCCCGCTTTTTGAGGTGACGGATGAAGGCATCGCGCCAAATCACCATCCGTTTACCGCTCCGTATCAAACCGACTTTGATCCCAAAAATCCCGATGAACTGATGTCGCTCATGTCACGTGCTTATGATATTGTGATTAATGGTGAGGAACTGGGCGGCGGTAGTATGCGTATCCATCAAAAGGAACTCCAGCAGAAGATTTTTCAGGCGCTGAAACTTTCAGATCAAGAGGTGGAAGAGAAATTCGGATTCTTTTTGGAGGCCTTCGAATACGGGCCACCTCCCCACGGGGGGCTTGCCCTTGGCATGGACCGCGTGGCGGCCATGATTCTGAAAACCACGTCCATCCGTGAAGTCACGGCCTTTCCGAAGAATCGCAGTGCCTTCTGCCCTTTGACGCAGGCCCCTGCCGAGGTCGCCTGTGAGCAACTAACTGAATTAGGCCTGCTCGATATCCGAGGGAAAGAAGAACTTCCGGGCGCGTTGCACCAAAAAGACCGGATCGATCATCTTTCCTGGGTTTCCCGCATTGGTATCCGGGACGGGGAACGTCCGTCAATCCAAAGCGCCATTGCAGACGCAGTTAAAATGGCTGAGCGGGTTACCGCTCACGCCGGCGATCGGGAACAGGAACCGGCCTTTTCAGTTTTTGCCCTGAAAAACCGCTTCAGGGACGGATCATCTCCCGAACCCTGTCCACAAACGGGTATTGGTGACCTGTTTAAAAATGCGCCCGCAGTCAAGGGCGATTTTTTCAAAGTGGCAACGATCTTAGAATGAGACCTTAGGAGTTAACATGCAAGAAACACTATTTACCTATATGGCTTCATCTCCTTCAACCGGTTTAAATGACGGTCTGCTCGGCGATATATCTATCGCCATCCAGCCCAATATGTCTGTGCGAGGCTGGCCCATACAAGCGGGTTCCAGGGCCCTTGAAGGCTTTACCGCGATTTATGATGCAACGGTTATCGAGCGCCTCAAACAAGCCGGTGCAACCCTTAAAGGCAGCATTTGCATGAGCGAGTTCGGCTTTGGTCTGCTCGGCGATACCGGAGCCATGGTTTTAAATACCGGCGATGTTGACACGGTCCTGATTACAGATACCCTGGGGGAAGCGCGCATGGCTGCATGCATGGCCGGTGTTATCGGATTTAAGCCCAGCTATGGAATGGTATCCCGTTTCGGACTTATCGGTCTGGTTCCATCCATGGAGTGCTTCGGGATTGTGGCAAAACACCTTGATGATATCGCTAAAGTGATGTCGGTTGTCGTGGGAAATGATTCCCGAGATTTATCCATGCCGGAGTTTGGTGCCGGAATTGAACTACCGGATTTCAGACAAGTTTTTGAGACGGATGAACCCATCCGAACCTGTGGTATCATTAAGGAATGTCTTGAAATCCTGGAAAAGGATGAATTCCGTGCGTTTGATGCGGCCATATCCCGGCTGGTAAAAAGCGGCCTTCAGGTGCGGGAGGCTCGTTTAGAAGATTTTGACCTTGCCCGGATCGTTCATAATGTGCTCGGATCGGTTGAGGCCTCATCGAGCGCGGGCAAATATGACGGAGTTCGTTACGGACACCGCACCACCGCCGCAAAAAACTGGAATGAGATGTACATGAACTCCCGCGCAGAATCTTTTGGTTTGTTGGTTAAAAACTATCTTTTTCAGGGGGCGTATTTCCAGTATGAAAACTATGACGCATTTATGGACGCCGCCCGGATTCGAACCCGTCTTTTAGAGGGGACAGAGGCGGCTCTGGAGGGGCTGGATGTCCTCATGCTCCCCACGCGGCATAGGGCTTTTGATTCGTTTAGCGCCTGTACCGTAAACACGATCTATGATATTTTTTCATGCACGCTGTTGTCCAACATCACCGGACATCCGGCCATAACTTTACCCGGAATGGTTACCCTGGACGATGGGGATCTCGGACTGCAGCTGATGGGATCGCGATTCCAAGATGCTCGCCTGCTTTCTACGGCGGCTCGATTAATAGATTTGTCATAGGGAGGCGTAGAACCATGGCTTACGAAGCAGTGATCGGTCTTGAGATACACGTTCAACTCAATTGTACGACCAAAATGTTTTGCGATTGTCCCAATAAACCCGGAGATGATCCCAATACCAATATCTGCCCCATTTGTCTCTGGCTGCCGGGTGCGGTGCCTCGGTTCAGTATGGAAACCCTTGAAAAGGCAACTTTGGCCTGTCTCGCCTTAAATTGCGAGATACAGCCCCGGAGCGCTTTTGATCAGAAAGTGTATTATTATCCGGATCTGCCCAAGGGGTTTCAACTTTCCCAGCATCACATGCCGCTGGCCAGGGGCGGTTCCATCGAAATTAAAGATGAAAACGGAAAACCCAAAAAACTGCGCCTGCACCATGTTCACATGGAAGAGGACGTGGCAAAGCTGGTTCACGAGACAGAAGGCCGGACGCCTATCAGTCTTGTTGACTTCAACAGAGCCGGCACTCCGCTGATAGAAATTGTCACCGAACCGGATATGCGCAGTCCCTATGATGCCATGGAGTTTTTAAAAGCCTTAAGAATTCAGCTTCGGTATACGGGCTGTGCGGATTGCAGCATGGAACAGGGAACCATGCGGTGCGACGCAAATATTTCCCTGAGACCGGAAGGCAGTGACCAACTGAATACTAAAGTCGAAGTTAAAAACATGAACTCCATCCATCATGTGGGTAATGCCATTGCTTATGAAATCAAACGCCAGACCGAGTCTCTGATAAACGCTGAACCCATTGTGCTGCACACGCGGTTGTGGGATCCTGATAAGGGTATCACCACCGCCATGCGAGAAAAGTTTGCAGGGCCCTGTGTTCCGGATCCGTGCGTTACTCAAATCCTGGTTACGGAGGAATGGCTGCAAACCATGACGTCAAAACTTCCTGAAATGCCGAACCAAAAAATCAAGCGCTTTGTTCAACAGTACGGTCTGATGCATGATGAGGCCGCCCGGATGACATCGGAACGAGAGTTGTCCGAATATTTTGAAACCGTCGTTGGGTTCGGAGCTTCCCCTCGGACCGTGGCAAACTGGATTGCTGCGCAATTGCTTCCGGCCAATAAAGAACGAGGGTATGAGTTCGACACGTCTCCGGTGACGCCGGAGCGATTTTCCGGTTTGATTATCCTGCTGGAAAAGGAAGAAATTAATTCAAATTCCGCCAAGTCGGTGCTCATAAAACTGTTCGAAACGGCTCAGACACCGGAAGAGATTTTGGACCGGTTCGGTTTGAGGCAGGTTTCGGACACCGGGCCACTTCGGGGGGTTGTGGATCAGGTCATTACGGAAAATGCCTCCGCAGTGGAAAATTATAAAAACGGAAATAAAAAATCCATTGGGTTTCTGGTGGGGCAGGCCATGAAACGGACCAAAGGCAAAGCCAATCCCAAACGGTTGCAGGAAATTTTCAGGGAAACGCTGGGATAGGGTTCTGGTTTCAGGTGTCAGGTGTCAGGTTTCAGGCTTAAAAGGGAAACGAGGTGACCCATAGCGATTATAGCTCTTAAGAAAATGATTTTCACAAACACTATATATGGACGTGGGGGATCTTGAGGTTTATAAAAACTTGTGAAGGTTTATAAAAACTTGTGACTGAAAACGCTTCCTGATACATGACACCTGAAACCTGTAGGCCGTCATTGTCGGCAGAAGGGGGTGATGGTGATTGCCACTTTTACATGTTATCGGTAAGACAGCGGGAAAACTTTAGGTTCTTTATATAGGTTCTTTATATCGGACATATGGTATGCCGCATAAGTGATTCCGTATATTGATATGAATGCCAAGCCTACACAAATTCGACAAGCTCAATATCAAATACGAGTGTTTTGCCTGCCAGTGGGTGATTGGTGTCAACGGTGACCTCCTGATCGTTCAACTGCGTAACCGTTCCGAGGACAGAGTTTCTATTGTCGTCCTCTATCTCGACTTTGCTGCCGACTTTAAGATCTTCATGTTGTTCCGGAACTTCTTTACGAGAAAATTTGGACACCAATTCAGGCTTCCTTTTACCCATAGCTTGGTTTGGTTCAATGCTAACGGTTTTTTTCTCGCCTTCAGCCATTCCGACAACACTCTGTTCAAAACAGTCGATTAGTTTTCTGTCGCCAATGGTTAGTTCCATAGGTTTTTCTCCGAATGTGGTAGCAAATTGTGTTCCGTTATCAAGGCAGGCTGAAAAATGAACACGGACCCTATCGCCATTTTGCGCTTCCCTCATTTAACCTCCTTTGTGACAATTTAAAATTTCATAGAACAGGCCGGGTGAATGCCTCGTCTAACTGAACCCTGCTCAAATGCCGTGACAGTTGCCAAGCACTGTCTTTAAGGTGCTTATTGTTAATTTCACAGTTTACAGACAGGGACAGCTGTCGTATATACGAAAAATTATGTATTCCAAGACATGAAATTGAGTAATTCTAATTTTTATAGGACGAAATGACGGAGTTACCCTAATTGAAACTTTAAAGGATAGTGCCGAAGATGGACAGCGAAAATTTCAAGAATCAATGTTCAGATATGACCAAGGAGTTCACCGTTCAGATTCCCTGCATGCTCGCGGAAAGAGTTGAAGGCTTTGCATCAGCGAACAATACCACCATCACCGGCGTGGTAATCGAGGCGCTGGATACGTTTTTAAGAGAGCATAAAAACAGGGGTGTTGAAATGTGAGTAATTAACCGTGATAACGCCGGCGGGTGTATTTGAATTTTTCACTGTAGTACACTCCGCCGCGCCATTCCGTATAGCTCTCGTGCGCTTCATAGTCCGGAAACCTTCGGGCGTACAGGTTTATAATTCCTAAAATACATAATTCGTATTATTTATAATTTGTTAAATTAGGTTACACTATTCAGTAAATGATTATTGAGGAAAGAGTGTGATTTGGTATTGAGAAAAATGATAATAAGAAAATGATCGATAGGGAATCTAAAAATCATATAGATATCATACTGAAAAATGGCCGGATCTGTATGCTCGTTTTTCTGGTTTCACTTGCTTTTTTAACAGGTTCGGCACGTTCGAAAGAAATTAAGGATAATGACATAAATTTGGCTGTTCATACTCAGCTCATCAAGGATGACATTGTACCGGCAGATATCATTGATGTGATAACCCAAGAAGGTATTGTTACCCTGACGGGAACTGTCAACAATTTATTAGCTCGTCAACAAGCGGTTAGGATTGCTGGAACCGTTAAGGGGGTAAGGTCTGTAATCAATAGAATTGAATTGCGACCGCCTGAGCGCACGGACGAACAAATTCGTCTGGATGTTGAACAGGCCTTGCAGGACGATCCTGTTGCGAACATATATAATCTATCCGTAACTGTTGAAAATGGGGTTGTAAATTTAAACGGACGTCTGGACTCTTGGTATGAAGAAGAGTTGAGTGTGCAGATCGCCAAAGGAGTAAAAGGGGTCAGAAGAGTGATTCCAAATTTTAAGGTGCTCATGAAGGCTCGGCGATCAGACAGGGGAATTGCGGCTGAAATTAAGCGCAGGCTGGCATGGGATGTGTGGGTTGACGAGGACCGGATCGGTGTGCAAGTAAAGAACGGTGAAGTTTTTCTGAGCGGAACGGTAGGGAGTATAGATGAGAAAATAAAGGCTTATCAAGATTCTTGGGTTTCGGGTGCCCAAACGGTCACGGACGATGAATTATTCGTGGATTGGTCCAAACGTAATAATATGCGCCGCCGGATAGTATATAGCCTGATATCAGATGAAACAATCAGACATGCGATAGAAGATGCTTTTACCTATGACCCCCGAGTTTCACCGTTTGATTTGAATGTTTCGGTGAACATCGGTGTGGTTACGCTTACGGGCTGTGTCAACAACTTAAACGCCAAGCGTGCCGCTGAGCAGGATGCAAAAAACACCGTTGGCGTCTGGCATGTAAAAAATCACTTAAACGTGCGGGCGGACATTAGACCCAACACAAATCCGATGCGTGCTGTTGATCCTAAGACCATTAAAAAATCCACATCTTACAACAGGGAATGAGTACTGAAATTTCAACAGTTACAAAGTATTTTTAGAAAAAATAATCCATGCTTTGCACAGATTTAAAAGAACTCATCAAGGTTGTAGAATGGTTTCGCATGGTGATCTGAAGCGATTTTTATCTTTTATACAACACGTCTTAAGGAGTCGGCGACAAATATATGATGCTCAAGTGGATACCTTGGAAGTATTTTTTAAGGCGATCAGCCCGTACCTTCGATATCGTCGACCCGCTCACGCTGTTGGCAAGATTGCGCAGCTTCGCCCAGCCGTCGGAAATCCAAGAGCCCATCGAACTTCTTCGTGAAGGAATAAAATTTCACGCACGAGGATTGATCAATACCAAGGCGATTCAGCATAATCTGGACTGGATATGGCCTTTCTGGGTGGAAAAACAATATAACCCAAAAGACCTGTCTTTCATTCCGCGCGCATTTTCTTTCAGCCACATCAACCTGACCCATCGTAACTGGACGGCATTGGGATTGCCGAATCTGTCCTGTTACCCGATCATAGATCCCAGAGGACTGGTAACGCCTTTGTATAACGGCTGGTCCCTGGATTTCTGGATCGTTTCTAAAAACGGACGGAAGATGATTCCAAGCAAACTGCACAACGTAGAGCAGAATTTAGAAACGCAAGGCATGCTCCGGATAAAAACCTTATGCTGCTTACCGGGAATACGGTTCATTCAATCTGCCGAAGTCGTTATAGAAGATGGAACTCCGGTACTGGTTATTTCCCTTAAGATTCAAGCATCCTCAGGCGGTTTTCTGGTGACGGCCCTGAGACCTTATAATCCCGAAGGGGTTCAGTTTATCGAACAGATCACTCTTGAACGCTCGCGCAAAGTCCTGGTTGTGGACAACCGTGACCGGATTTATTTGGGAGAGCCGCCCCGGAAGATTCTGTTCTCCAGCTATGCCGACGGGGATGTGGTTTACAAATTGGAAGAGGAAGAAAAAGGCAGCTCGGTGCGCTGCCGTGTTGGCTTGGCCACTGCGGCGGCTGTCTATAACCTGACAGACACCCCTGGGAAGCGATTGAACATCCGTGTACCCCTTCAAGCGGAATCAACTTCGCCCGTTCGGGGTATATCACGGGATATTCAAAATTGGTCTTCGGTCCTCAAACATACGGCTCGTTTAGAGGTTCCCGACGGAAGCATTCAATATCTCTATGATACGGCGGTTAGAACTCTTATATTGTTTTCGGCCGGTGACATTGTTCCCGGTCCCTTCACCTACCGGCGCTTCTGGTTCCGGGATGCCTGTTTCATGCTGAACGCACTAATGGTTATCGGACTCACCGGACGATGCCGGAATATTCTCGCAAACTTCCCAAAACGCCAGAAACGATCAGGGTATTTCCAATCACAGGACGGGGAATGGGACTCTAACGGGCAGGTACTGTGGATATATAACCGGTATGAAAGCCTCAGCGGGGAACTTCTTGATCGAACCCCCCGGGATAGTATTTATCGAGGGGTTAAATGGATCCGGCATAAACGTTTGCCGAAAAATCAAACTGCGCACGGAGGTCTTTTACCGGCGGGATTCAGTGCCGAACATCTGGGCCCCAATGATTATTATTATTGGGATAACTTCTGGTCACTGGCAGGGCTCAAGGCCGCTGCGGAGATGATAAAACGACATGGATCGGAAAGTAAATCAAAAGAAATCGATCGACTTGCAGAGGATTTCAAAAAAAATATTTTTGACAGCATCGAAAAAATTCCCGAAAAGCGCAGGCGCGGCGGCATTCCTGCATCTCCCTACCGGCGTATGGACTCCGGAGCAATTGGCTCACTGGTTGCCGACTATCCCCTTCAACTGACGGCGCCGGGAGATCGACGCATAGCCGCAACCTTGTCGTTTTTACTGGAAAACTGCTTTCATTCCGGAGCGTTTTTTCAAGATATGATTCACTCCGGACTGAATGCGTATTTGACGCTGGAAATTGCCCAATCTTTACTTCGGATCGGAGACGATCGCTACGGACCCCTGATTCACGCTGTAGAAAAGCTGGCTTCGCCTACGGGCCAATGGCCCGAAGCCATTCATCCGCATACCGGTGGCGGTTGCATGGGAGACGGCCAGCACGGCTGGGCCGCCGCCGAATGGGTGATGATGATTCGCAATCTTTTTGTACGTGAAGAAGGCCGTGGATTGATCCTTTGCTCCGGTATTCTTCCTGAGTGGCTGCAGTCCGGATCGCCTCTCCGTTTCGGCCCCACTCCGACACCTTTTGGAAAAATCAGTGTAAAAATCGTTCAAATCGGTTCCGAGCTGGAAGTTTCCCTCAATGCCGACCGTAAGCACATCCAGGCCGAAGGTGAAATTAACATTCCAGGGTATCAAAACCTGCCGGTTAATGATTGGAAAGGGGTTTACCGGGTGAACCGGCTGAAAGCCCCGCGACCATAGCATGATCATATATAAAAAATAAGTCGAAAAATTATTCCGAAATCAAGTTGTGTTTTCTTTTTGGTTTCTTATTCCGGGAGGAAAGGCTGAATAACTTTTAATGGAAGCTTTAGCGTCCTTTCCAGAATTCCCAGAACGCCTTTGCCCACCGAGGACGGCGACATTGGTGTGACCGAAGGATTTGACAGGTCGCCTCTGACCCGCACCGGAATGGCAATGAAATTCTCACCGAGAAGATAGCCGACGACAGGAATATTTTCGATGATGGTGTCCACGGTCTTCAAGGGGGTCACCAGCACAGTCAGATCAATCTGCTTTTCAGGGATATCCAGGCTTCCCGTAAAAGCCAGGTCAACCGATTTTCCGTCGATAAAGGCTTGGTTCAGCGTGACAACGCCGTCTTTGATGACACCGGAGGCTTTGGCGATTTTATACCCGAACCCCTCACCCGCGAAATCCGGGGCCTGACCTTTAAGAATTTCGGTGATGTTGACGACCGAAAGAATCCTGGCCAACAGACCATATTTGTTCAAAAAAAATCCGTGTTCGGCGCTAAAGCTGAACCCCCCCTGAAGATTGTTTATGAGATTTTCTGCGCTGCCTTGAGCGGTAATCTCAGCGGACAGATCGAACTCGCCCGTCATGGGTTTTGTTTTTAAAATACAGTCCAATGCAGGTCCCAGGAGTTTATCCCTTGCCTCCAGTCCGGCTTCAATCTTGAACGGTTCCGGAGATACTCGGACGGTTGCCTGGGCTGGTATGCCGCACAGCTTGCTCCGGGTGAGTCGGATCTCCAGGTTCTTGTTTTGAAGATTCATGACCAGATGAAAGGGTTTTAAGGTCAGATGGTCGTATTTGAAGTAATCTGACGTCAACCTCACCTTTGCTTCCAGATCCAAGTTTCCAAAAACGCCTTCTTGTTTGGATGCTTCCTTGTTTTTGACTTCTTCTTCAATAATCCGTTTGACCTTTTTCCAATCAAGCCCTTTGGTTGAAGCCGCAAGGTCGAGGACGATCCCTTTGGAGGAAAATTCAACAGTTCCATTTGTATGGATATGGGTTTCCCTCCAGTTCAGATCTGCCGAATCGATCCGTATTTTGTTCCCTTCCGCCTGAATGGAGAGGTCCTTCACCCGTATAGGGGTACCCAAACCTTTTCCGTAAGTTAACCCGCCGGCCCGAACGGTTCCTCGAACCCGGGATTCCATGGGATGACGGGTGGGGACATGAAGATTGAAATTTCCCTGAATCCGGCCCCTTAGATATGCTTTGTCCCTGATGAATTTTTCAAGGACCCCGTCCGCGAGCTTGCCATTGAAGTCGACATCTACGGCGTCCTGGCGGAAAATCATCGACATGGAGGCCCGGGATGCGGAATCGTTTACGGTTAAATTTTTGATGGTCACTCTATCCGGACCTTTTTCAAGGCTGAGGGCGAGCAGGGGCGCGTTTTGCATTTTCAGATCGGCATCAAAAAAGACCGTTTGCGACGGCCTCTTCCAGACCAGATGTGCGTCGGATACCGAGACCGGTGCGGTGATGTTCAGGAAGGCAGGGACAAGTTTTCTATGCTTCAGCCAGTCGGCTGTTTTCAGGCTGATCGCACCGTTAAATTTAATGTCGAGCGAGGAGAAGCCCTTCATGGCTCCGGAGAGAGACAGACAAGATTCTTGAAGTGTCAATTTCCGCAGTTTAATCTTCAATTGCTCCCTGCCGCCCTCGAACTCCCCTTGAGACAGTTTCAGCGGAGCCGGTAAATGTCTGGTCTCGACGACCAGGTTTTCCGCGGTTCCCCTGCCCGAGAATTTCCACTTGCCCGGTTGCATGAGCGGTCCTTTCAGATTCACGGAGGAGAACGAAAATATCCCTTTCGAGTCCTCGAAATCGGCGGCGATATCTTTTAATTTATGGATTTTCGAAAGTAACGGAGCCGCCCATGGAAGTGTCCGGTCCAAAAAGAATTCGGCTGTTGCGGTTTTGATTTCTACGTTCTTTTCCTTGTTGAGCTCCAGCCGAATCGAAGATGCGCCAAGACGGGATTTACCGATCCTGATATCCAAGTCATTCAGATTTACTTCTTCATCGCTGTATACAAAGCTGGTTTCTTCAATTTCTATGGGACAGGGGATTTTCTCGTGTACCACGCTCCCGCCAAGCTTTCCCTGGATCTTATTAAATGTCTGTGATTCGAAATCAAGTTTGAGAGTAACACGGGAGGATTTGACATCATTAAAGATACCCGGATTGAGATAGTTCACAATGGGCTTGAGTGGAAGCCCGCTGATATGGAGTTTTCCGCCGGCATTCGACCCATCCGCATCGATTTTGCCGGTGAAGGTGATCGACGTCCGGAGATTGGACACGGCAGATAGATGGATTTTGAGTTTGTCCGGAGGAAGGCCGATCTCGGCATTCAGGTTTTGAAGAAGGTAAAGCGGTTCACCGTTTCGTGTAAACCGTACGGAACCGTTTTGAATCTTGATCCAAGCATTCGGCATGTTTGCCCGGAACCTTGCAGCCGTATGGGAAATCTCTTTCCGGATCCACTCGGGAGTCCGGGGCACTGCCTGCAGTTTTTCGGCTTTTTGGGCGGATTCCGGAACGGGTAACGTGACGTGTGGATCCTTTATGACGATCGATTCGATCTTAACCTTTCCTCCGAGCAGCGGCAGGATTTTGAAACGGGCACTGAAACTGCCGGCGTTTCCGTCCATACCCTCACTGCCGAGCGATACATGGATGTCCGAAAAGCGTACACGGGGCGGGAAAAAAAAGACGTGAATGCTTTCAAATTCCAGGTCTTTCTTCAGTTTTTGGGACAGAGCGGAACGGATTTTTTCTTTTATGTCCTCCCGGTCGACAAGCCGCGGCGCCACCATAACTATCGTGAGCAGAAAAACAATAAGAATTCCGAATGACGTCGCCGTCCAGAACCATATATTTTTGCGTCGTGTCATCGCTTATTTCCGTTTAGACGATCACTGAGAGTCTAAACATACGAGTGTTTCTTTGACACTTCTACAATACTTAAATTCAAAATACAGGGAGCATTACCGATTTGTTAAAATGCTTTTCACCCATTA
>CAZIIV010000071.1:0-14007 GCA_964539365.1 uncultured Desulfobacteraceae bacterium
AGGGAAGGCGGCCGGACGGTCGGCGCAGGTGTCGTGAGCGAAATTATAGAGTAAAAACTGAAGGAGTCTTCCGGTGAGAATAATTGTTACCCTTTCCTGCAGTGAATGCAAAAGAAGAAATTATACGACGACAAAAAATAAACGGACAACACCGAATAAGCTGGAATTTAGCAAATATTGTCGATTTTGCAGGAGACACACGTTACATAAAGAGACCAAATAACCATTTTTATTCTAACGGCATTTTGCAGGCCAGTAGCTCTAACGGTAGAGCGTCGGACTCCAAATCCGGGTGTTGGGGGTTCGAATCCCTCCTGGCCTGCCAAATCATTTTCAATATAAAATTCGAAGCTTGAATCGCATGAAACCATATAAGACTTTCGACATCATGCACTTTGAATTTTGTGATGTTTAGGAGCACCATGGCACGGTTACAAAAGAAAAAAACTTCAAGCGCCAAGAAGAAGAAAAAACAAAGTGTCTCCGGAGAGACATCACCCGGGTTAACAAATGATGTCG
The DNA here is from genome assembly GCA_964539365.1 of uncultured Desulfobacteraceae bacterium. Taxonomy (GTDB): domain Bacteria; phylum Desulfobacterota; class Desulfobacteria; order Desulfobacterales; family UBA11574; genus S5133MH16. The sequence continues at coordinate 520 of CAZIIV010000071.1, forward strand.
CCGCTAAAAAGACCACACGGTTTACAGGTTCTGCCGGGGAGATTAAAAAACGGTCTTCTGTTTTACAGGCCAAAACGTTAACCAGAAAAAAGACCGAGCCGGGGAAGATTAAAAATTATATAAACAGGGCAGTGCAATTCTTGAGAGAAGTAAAGGTGGAGCTAAAGAAGGTTGTTTGGCCCACCCGAAAACAGACGTTGGGCTCTACCGTTGTGGTTATTATCTTAACCATGATAATAGCATCTTTTCTTGGGGTGGTTGATATCGGGCTGTCAAGCCTGATTCGTGTGGTGCTTCATTAAATTGAGGAGAAGGTAAAATTGGCTCTTAAATGGTATATCGTACATGTTTATTCGGGGTTTGAAAGCAAGGTCAAAACTGCACTTGAAGAGCGGATTGCATCTTTTTCTCTATCGGAAAAATTCGGTGAGGTGCTGGTACCCACGGAAGAGATTGTCGAGCTTGTAAAAGGTAAAAGAAAAACATCATCCAGAAAGTTCTATCCGGGATATATATTGGTTCGGATGGAACTTGATGATGAAACTTGGCATGTTGTCAATAATACCGCCAAGGTGACCGGATTCTTGGGGGGTCGGGAAAAGCCGACACCGATTTCAGATGAAGAGGCCGAACAGATTTTGACTCGGATGGAGGCCGGGAAACTCAAACCCCAACCCAAATATTTTTTTGAAATAGGAGACGAGATTCGAGTAATAGACGGTCCCTTTAAAAATTTTAACGGCACCGTGGACGAAGTCAATCCGGAAAAGGGTAAAATAAGGGTTCTGGTGAGCATTTTTGGCCGTTCCACACCGGTGGAACTGGAATTCGTACAAGTTACAAAGTTTTGATAAATCTGTAAAAAATCGAATTCATCAAGCAAAATTACAGGAGTGATGTTAAAAAATGGCAAAAAAGATTATGGCACAGATAAAATTACAGGTAACCGCCGGTCAAGCCAATCCGTCTCCCCCGATTGGTCCTGCACTTGGACAGCATGGCGTTAATATAATGGATTTTTGTAAGGCGTTTAATGCCAGGACTGGAAATGATGAAGGTATGATCATCCCCGTGGTTATTACCGTCTATCAGGACAGATCATTTACTTTTATAACCAAAACACCACCTGCGTCCGTGCTTTTGAAGAAAGCGGCAAAAATAGCAAAAGGCGCCGGCGATCCCAAACGCGAGAGAGTCGGCAGTGTGACTCAAAAGCAGGTTGAAGAGATCGCAGCTCAGAAGATGGTTGACTTAAATGCAAATGATTTGAGTGCCGCAACCAGTATTATCGCTGGAACGGCCAGAAGTATGGGAATTGATATTGTTTGAAAGAAGATGTTACGGGCTGTGAATAAACCTTAACCCTAACTGCGAAACATGTAAACAAGGAGTGAACAAAAAACATGCCGAAGCGGGGTAAAAAATATTTAAAATCGATTAAAAATGCCGATGCTGGAACAAAGCATATTTTTAGTGATGCCGTCAAATTAGCCATCGATTCATCTTATGCCAACTTTGATGAGACCGTTGATGTTGCTGTTCGTCTGGGTGTAGATCCCAGGCATGCCGATCAGATGGTTCGAGGGACCGTAGTTCTGCCCAATGGTCTTGGCAAGGAAGTAAAAGTCCTGGTATTTGCTAAAGGGGAAAAGGAAAAGGAAGCCTTGGATGCGGGTGCGGATTTTTCCGGGAATGACGAATTAATAGAAAAAATAAAAAATGGGTGGTTCGGCTTTGACAAAGCTGTTGCTACTCCCGACATGATGGGTTCTGTTGGAAAGATAGGAAGGCTGCTCGGTCCCAGAGGGCTTATGCCCAATGCAAAAACCGGAACCGTAACTTTCGATGTAGCGACAGCGGTTCAAGAACTAAAAGCAGGGAAAATTGATTTCAAGGTTGAAAAAGCCGGAATTGTCCATGTTCCGATGGGTAAAGTTTCTTTTGGGATAGAGAAGATTGTGGAGAATGCATCCGCCTTTTTAGAAACTATTGTTCGTCTCAAACCGTCTTCAAGTAAGGGAACTTATCTGAAGGGTATCGCTATTTCAACGACCATGGGTCCCGGCATTAAGATAGATGCGGCCAGTGTCAAGGATTTAATCAAATAAGACTGCTTCCATTTTGTATATTATTTCCAAATTAAAAAATTCTGTCAAAGACCGTAGGTGCACTTATTTTGTGTTTAATCGGCATTGCCGGCCTACCGAGACATTCACTATTGATAAATTATCACCTCTGGTTTTTGCGGATTAAGGAAGGAGGTGTTGTAAGTTGTGAAGCTGGAAAAAAAGAAAGAGATTGTCAAAAATCTGAATGAAAAATTTGCAAGATCCAAGGTTGTCATCGTTACGGATTGTAAAGGACTCGATGTTGCAGCAATGAATGATTTGCGAAGGAAGCTCAGAGAGTTCGACATTGAATACAAGGTGGCAAAGAATTCCCTTCTTATCAGAGCTTGTCAAGAGACGCAGGTCGAATTGATAAAAGAGTGTTTTAAAGGTCCGAGCGCCGTTGCGCTGAGTTATGACGACCCCATTGCACCTGCAAAGGTTTTGATAAAATTTTCCAACGAGAATAAGAAGCTTGAAATTAAGACCGGCGTTATGGACGGCAAGGTGATCGATTTAAACGCCATCAAGGCGGTATCGGCTCTTCCTCCTCGCGAGGTACTTTTAGGACAAGTCCTGTCTGTCGCCAATGCTGTTCCGACAGGTTTTGTCAGGGTTCTTAACGCCATACCGATAAAGTTTTTAAACCTATTGCAGGCCCTCAAGGAACAGAAAGAAGCGGTCTGATATTCGACACGAACAGAGAAACATTATTTAATTGAAAGTTAAATTGGAGGAAAAATAAAATGGCGGATATTACCAAAGAAAATGTAATTGAATTTATAGCAAATATGACGGTTCTCGAACTATCTGAGTTGGTTAAGGAAATGGAGGAAAAATTCGGTGTTTCCGCAGCCGCACCGGTTGCGGTTGCGGCTGCCGTTCCCGGGGAGGCCAGTAGTGCGCCGGTGGAAGAAAAAACAGAATTCGACGTTATTCTCACAACATTTGGCGATAAGAAGATCCAGGTAATCAAGGAAGTCAGAGCGATTACGGGTCTGGGGTTAAAGGATGCCAAAACCCTGGTCGATGAGGTTCCAAAGCCTGTTAAGGAAGGCATTTCTAAAGAGGATGCTGAAAAAATCAAGAGCCAGCTTGAAGAGGCCGGTGCTCAGGTTGAAATAAAGTAACCGTTTTGGAAATCCCGTCTCGCCGTCAGCGGAAAAAAACAAAAGGATTTTTGAGACGTAACATTTAACTTCAGATATGCAATGTTTAGACATTGACCAAAATAACATAATAAATTGTTATTTATCCATTTAATTTTCTGTATAAAGGAATTTGAAAGTAATCCACTTTTCCATTTCCCCAAAAACGAGTATTCAAGTATTCCAATTGCGACCTGCGCGCTCGTGCCTCTCATGGCAACCGAGGCTAAGCGAATTAAACTTGTAATAGGTTATGGGTCATAGGACACAGGGCAACAAGGAGCATTACCGATTTGTTAAAATGATTATCACACATTGACTTATTCATTTTTTGAGCGAAAGCCTTGCAATCAGGTGTCAGGTGTCAGGTGTCAGGAGTAAGAAACGAATTAGCTGACACCTGACACCTGAAACCAAAAAGTCTTGGATAGTAATTAACAAACTGGTAATGCACCCGAGCATCATGCTCTTGATCCTATAACCCATAATCAAAATATAATATATCGGAGATTTCATGTCAGAAAGAATTTTGGCAAATAAGCGTAAAAGAAAAAACTTCGGCAAGATAGAAAAGATCATTGATATTCCGGATCTTATCGCGGTTCAACGGGAATCATACGGCCGGTTTTTGCAAATGGATGTTCCTCCGGAAAAACGGAAAGATGTGGGCCTGCAGGCCGTATTTAAGTCCGTATTTCCAATAAAGGATTTTACCGGAAGTGCTTCCCTTGAATTCGTATCTTACAGATTCGCAGAGGTTAAGCACGGTATTAAGGAGTGTATAAACAGGGGAATGACCTGCGAAATTCCCGTTCGAATCACGGTCAGGCTTGTGGTATATGATATTGACAAGGATACCGGAGTGACGAATATTCGTGATATTAAGGAGCAGGAGATTTATTTTGGGACAATTCCCTTAATGACGGACAGTGGCACGTTCATCATAAACGGAACCGAACGGGTCGTCGTAAGCCAGCTCCATAGATCTTCGGGGGTGTTTTTTAATCATGATAAAGGCAAGACACATTCGAGCGGCAAGGTGATATACAGCTCCAGGATCATTCCGGTAAGGGGATCATGGATCGATATGGAGATCGATCATAAAGGCATTGTTTATATTCGGATCGACAGACGGCGTAAGTTTCCGATTACAATCCTTTATAAAGCCGTTGGATATACTTCGGAAGACATTTTGTCTTATTTTTATGAAACAGAAAAGTTTATCGTGCACGGCGAACGAATATTCAAGAGGTTTGATGAAAATTCTCTTAAAGGGCAGCGCGCCGGCAGTGATATTACGGATCCCGAAACGGGAGAGGTTATTGTTCTAAAAGGGCGGGTGTTTACTAAGGCTTCGATTAAAAAGCTTAAATCCGCTAAGCTGGAATTGATTCCAATAAGTGTTGAAGATATTGTCGACAAGGTATTTGCAAAAACAATTTTCGATCCTGATAGTGGAGAAATCATTGTAAAATGCAACCAAGTTTTTACCCGGGAAACTTTTCAAGCTTTGTCCGAAGCTGGAATAAATGAATTTGAACTTTTACTCATCGATGGGGTAACCACCACTGACTCCATACAGAAAACCCTGATTTTGGATAAGGTCGAAACAAAAGAGGACGCCCTTATTGAGATATATCGAAGGCTCCGACCCGGCAATCCCGCAACTCTGGAAGTGGCCCAGGAGTTTATTGATCATATGTTTTTCAAGTCTTCTTATTACGATCTTTCCGGTGTCGGTCGCATGAAGATTAACATCCGATTGGGCATTAACTCTTCCATCGATTTAAGAACACTCAGAAAAGAAGATATACTCCTTACGGCTAAAACCCTTGTAAAGCTGAAAGATACCCAAGGGGCTGTTGATGACATCGATCATCTTGGGAATAGAAGGGTGCGCGCTGTTGGTGAACTTTTGGAAAACCAGTATCGTATCGGACTGGTTCGAATGGAACGAGCCATTAAAGAACGGATGAGTCTCCAGGAAGTGGATGCGCTTATGCCGCACGATCTTGCAAATTCAAAGCCGGTTTCCGCCGTTGTTAAGGAATTTTTCGGGACCAGCCAGCTCAGCCAGTTCATGGATCAGACCAACCCGCTTTCGGAAACCACCCACAAGCGGCGGTTAAGCGCCCTGGGTCCGGGGGGATTAACCCGTGAACGAGCCGGCTTTGAGGTCAGAGATGTGCATCCCTCACATTACGGACGGATATGTCCCATAGAGACACCGGAAGGCCCTAATATCGGTCTTATTGTTTCATTAGGCACATATGCCAGAGTTAATGAGTATGGATTTATTGAAACGCCGTACAGTGTTGTAGAGGATGCAACTGTATTGAAAAATGTTAAGTTTTTGAGTGCGTTTGAAGAAAAAGATCACCCCATCGCCCAGGCCAACGCACCCCTTGACGAAAATAAAAAATTTGTCAGGCCCCTGGTAACGTCACGGGTAGAAGGGGAATTCATGATGGTCAAGTCAGAAGATATTGAGCTGATGGATATCTCCCCCAACCAATTGGTAAGTGTTTCCGCATCCTTGATTCCCTTTTTGGAAAATGATGATGCAAATCGGGCCTTGATGGGATCGAACATGCAGCGCCAGGCGGTCCCTTTGCTTGTAAACCGGTCCCCTTTGGTGGGCACGGGTGTTGAAGGCGTGGTGGCCAGAGATTCAGGGGTTACCGTAGTTGCACGGCGTGATGGCGAGGTGGTAGATGTTGATGCGTCCCGCATTGTTTTAAAACATGATTCCGAAGACGACGAAGATTCTAAAATCCCTGTGACGGTTTACGATCTCTCAAAATTTATACGTAGCAATCAGAATACATGCTTCAATCAACGCCCCATTGTCAGAAAAGGACAAAAAGTCAGGGCCGGAGAAATTATTGCGGACGGGCCTGCCACGGAAAAGGGTGAACTTGCCTTGGGAAAAAACATAATGGTGGCGTTCATGCCGTGGGGTGGATATAATTTTGAGGACTCGATTCTGGTGGGCGAAAGGCTTCACCGGGACGGCGTGTATACCTCTGTGCAAATTGAGGAGTTTGAAGTCGTGGCCAGAGATACCAAGCTGGGCAAAGAAGACATCACGCGCGATATTCCAAATGTCGGTGATGAAGCCTTGAAAGATCTGGATGACAGCGGGGTTATAAGGCTTGGCGCTGAAGTCAGCCCCGGAGATATTCTGGTGGGAAAAATTACACCCAAAGGTGAAACGCAACTTTCTCCCGAAGAAAAGCTTTTAAGAGCCATATTCGGAGAGAAAGCCGGAGATGTAAAAGACAGTTCTTTACGAATGCCGCCCGGTGTTCATGGGATCGTTGTGGATGCAAAGGTTTTTTCCCGGCGGGGTGTTGAGAAAGACGAGCGCACCCGTTTTATCGAGGATCAAAAGATTGCCGTGCTTAAAAAAAACAGAGATGATAAGCTTGCCATCATTAAGGACGTGGTTTATACACGGCTTGAGGAATTGCTTGCCGGCCAGGAATGCCTTAAGCCCCTGAAAAAAGGTAAGAAGGTTCTGGTTGCAAAAGGGAGCAAAATAGATGCCGAGACCCTCGCCCAGATACCCCCGGCGCAGATCGAGGGGATTGAACTACAAAGTCCCGAACTGACCGAACAGGTCCATGATATTCTTGATCGATATAAAAAGCAGTGCGAACTTTGCAGAAAGTCCTTTGAGGAAAATATCGCCAAATTCGAAAAAGGGGATGATCTTCCTCCCGGCGTAATCAAAATGGTTAAGGTCTACGTTTCTATGAAGCGCAAGTTGTCCGTGGGTGATAAAATGGCAGGCCGGCACGGTAACAAAGGGGTGGTGTCGAGAATCCTTCCACAGGAAGACCTTCCTTATTTTGAAGACGGAACCCAGGTGGATATGATCCTGAATCCTCTTGGAGTCCCTTCGAGGATGAATGTGGGCCAGGTTCTGGAAATTCATTTGGGTTGGGCTGCCAAGGGCCTTGGGGATCAACTCAATATTCTCCTCAAACAAAGGAAAGCGGAAGCCATTCGAGAGAAACTCAAACGAATATTCTTTGAACCGTCTACCCAGGAAATGATCGACGCTTTTGAGGAGGAAGATCTGTATGAATATGCAGACAATTATAGAGACGGCGTCCACATGGCCACACCGGTTTTTGACGGTGCCAAAGAAGATGAGATCAAGTCTCTTCTTTCGGAGGCAGGACTTCCCACATCTGCTCAAGCCACCTTGTACGATGGGCGCACCGGAGAGGCGTTTAAAGAAAAGATTACCGTGGGGACGATGTATGTGTTGAAACTTCATCACCTGGTCGATGACAAGATCCACGCCAGGTCTATCGGTCCGTATTCTCTGGTGACACAGCAGCCCCTTGGCGGAAAGGCTCAGTTCGGAGGCCAGCGCCTTGGCGAGATGGAAGTCTGGGCCATGGAGGCTTATGGAGCTGCCAATGCGCTTCAAGAATTTTTAACCGTAAAGTCGGATGACATGGCAGGCAGGACTCGTATGTATGAAAAGATTGTAAAAGGTCAGAATACATTGGATCCGGGCTTGCCCGAGTCCTTCAAGGTTCTGACAAAAGAATTGAAGAGTTTGGGTTTGGATATAACCCTTATGGAAGGAAAATAATTCATGGAAACCATATACGATTTTTTTACGAAACCGACCGATCCAAAACTTTATTCCGGGGTTAAAATTTCCCTGGCGTCTCCCGAGCAGATTCTAAAATGGTCCCACGGGGAGATTAAGAAGCCGGAAACGATCAATTATCGAACGTTTAAACCGGAACGCGACGGTCTTTTCTGTGCCAAGATATTCGGTCCCACAAAGGACTACGAATGCAACTGCGGCAAGTACAAACGAATGAAACACAGAGGCGTTATTTGTGAAAAATGCGGTGTGGAGGTTATTCAATCCAAGGTGCGCAGGGAGCGAATGGCGCACATCGAACTCGCTACGCCATGTTCCCATATATGGTTTTTGAGGAGCCTTCCGAGCAAGATCGGTAATCTGCTCGATTTGACGTTAAAAAGTCTTGAAAAAGTGATTTATTTTGACAGTTATATCGTGATTGACCCCAAGGATACGGATCTTAACCAGAACCAACTTCTGTCCGAGGAAAAATATCGAGAAGCATGTGAGCTTTACGGGACCGCGTTCGAAGCCGGGATCGGGGCCGAGGCTGTCAAAAAACTACTGGGAAAAATCGATCTCGAGGCCGTGTATAAAGAGCTGCGAGTTGAGATTAGTTCCACTCGCTCTGCGACAAAGCGACAAAAACTGTCCAAACGGCTCAAGATTGTCGAAGCATTCCGGCGGTCGGGAATAGATCCGACCTGGATGATAATGGATGTTATTCCGGTTCTACCGCCGGATTTGCGGCCTCTTGTTCCTCTGGAAGGCGGGAGATTTGCAACATCTGATTTGAATGACCTGTATCGCAGGGTTATTAACCGCAACAATCGGTTAAAACGGCTTATCGAATTAAAGGCTCCCGATATTATCGTTCGGAATGAAAAAAGGATGCTCCAGGAGTCAGTGGATGTTCTTTTCGACAACGGCCGGCACGGCAGAGCAATTATGGGAACCAATAAACGACCGTTAAAGTCTCTTAGTGATACATTGAAGGGCAAACAAGGGCGTTTTCGACAGAATCTACTGGGCAAAAGGGTCGATTATTCCGGCCGTACCGTTATTACCATAGGACCGGATCTCAGACTACACCAGTGCGGTTTGCCCAAAAAGATGGCTCTGGAGATGTTCAAGCCGTTTATTTATTATCGTCTCGAGCAAAAAGGACTCGTATCTACGGTAAAGAGTGCCAAAAAGATGGTGGAAAGAGAGGTCCCGGAGGTTTGGGACACCTTGGATGAGGTAGTAAAGGAGTACCCGGTATTGTTAAACCGGGCCCCCACGCTTCACCGGTTGGGAATTCAGGCATTTGAACCTATTCTAATTGAAGGCAAGGCCTTGCAGCTTCACCCACTGGTATGTACGGCATTTAATGCAGACTTTGACGGCGATCAGATGGCGGTTCACATCCCCCTTTCCGTGGAGGCTCAGATAGAGGCGAGAATATTGATGCTGTCCAGCAACAATATTCTTTCTCCTGCAAACGGAAGCCCTATAATTGTGCCGAGTCAGGATATTGTTCTGGGTATCTATTACATGACAAGAGGGATTTCCGGGTCCAGAGGCGAAGGTAAACTATTTGCAAATCCTGAAGAAGTTCGATGTGCATACGATGCAAAGGCCGTTGATCTTCATGCCAGAATTATCGTTCGAATTGAGGGGGAACGCTTTAATACGACCGTGGGGCGTATCCTGTTGTGGGAAATTGTTCCCAAAGACAACATCATGATGATACGCCATATTAAGGTGTTTGATGAGCAAGAGGCCGAGGCCGTTTTAGGAAAGCTCCAAACCGGTGCGGATTTTACTGAAATGGTTGCTCAACATTCAAAAGGCCCTGACAGGGAAAATCAAGGGCTTGTGGGCCTGTTCAGAAAGGACGAGTTTAAGCGGATGTTCAGTGTATCAGATCAAGATACTGAAAAAGTTTTTGCTTTGGAAGAACAGGGAATCAGCGGTGTAATTTTTGCAGACCAAGCCTATCATATTTTTCAGGTGATTAAAAAACGTCCTGAGATACCTTTTTCTACGGTAAACCATGTCAGGGATAAAAAGACGCTGAGTGAACTCGTAAATTACGCATACCGGAATCTGGGACCAAAGGCTACGGTTATTCTTTCCGACAGACTAAAAGATATCGGTTACGAATATTCAACCCGGGGCGGACTTTCCATCTCCATTGACGCCATGATCATACCGGCCTCCAAATGGGATATTTTGCAAAACGCCGAGAATCAAGTTGAAAAGATCGGCAGTCAATATATCGAGGGTCTGATCACACAGGGTGAAAAATACAACAAAGTTGTCGATATTTGGGCAAAAGCAACAGATGATGTCGCCGATGAAATGATGAAGTCCATGCGAATGGCCCCGGTAACCGATGCTGATGGAAATACTGTTCTGGATGAGAACGGAGAGCCTGTTATCGAAGAAAGTTTTAACCCGATTTTCATGATGGCGGATTCCGGGGCCAGGGGGAGCAAAGATCAGATGCGTCAGCTTGCAGGGATGCGAGGCCTGATGGCGAAACCATCGGGTGAAATCATTGAAACGCCCATCAGTGCCAATTTCAGGGAAGGCCTTTCCGTTCTTCAATATTTTATTTCCACTCACGGCGCCAGAAAGGGCCTTGCGGATACGGCGCTAAAAACCGCCAACTCGGGATATCTTACCCGTCGTCTTGCCGATGTTGCCCAGGATTGTATTGTTATGGAAGAAGATTGCGGAACCATACTCGGAGTTGAGGTGGAATCCCTGATGGAAGGCGGTGAAGTGATTCAGCGTCTCGAAGAACGTATTTTAGGGCGTGTTGCCGCGGAGGATATCCATGACCCGTTTACCGATGAAGTGATTGTAAGGACCGGAGGAGACCTTGACGAAGACGCCGTTAAGGCGGTTGAAAATGCGGGAATTACAAGTGTGAGAATACGGTCGGTTCTGACATGCAAGAGTGTTAATGGTGTGTGTGCAAAATGTTATGGCCGGGACCTGTCCCACGGAGCAAAAGTTGAAATCGGTCAGGCAGTGGGAATCCTTGCGGCTCAATCAATCGGTGAGCCTGGAACCCAGTTGACCATGCGTACCTTCCATATTGGAGGAACGGCCAGACGCAGGGTTGAGCAGGCCGATATCAGAGCCCGCTCCGAAGGTAAGATTAAATTTGTTAACCTAAACGTTGTGGAAAAACCCGGAAATATATTTGTCGTTATGAACCGGCGAGGGGGTGAAATTGCCATCGTTAGCGACACCGGGCGCGAAAGAGAAAGGTTCCCTGTTATTTACGGCGCCCATATTGAGGTAAAAGATGGTGAGAAAGTTAAGATCGGAGACCTTCTGGCAACCTGGGATCCCTTTACAACACCCATTATTTCAGAGGTTTACGGGACCGTTAAATTCGGTGATGTCATATCCGGCAAGACCATGCAGGAGAAGGTTGACCCGGTTACCGGGAAATCCAGTCGTACCATCATCGAATCCAAAAGTGGAGAGGAACGTCCGAGGATTTCAATCAAAGACAAAGACGGAAAAACAGCGAACCTGCCGGGGCCGTTGGGCATGGCGCGATATTTGCTGCCCATAGATGCTATTTTGCTGGTTGAAGAAGGAGACGAGGTTAAGGCCGGCGATGTGATCGCAAAACTCCCCAGAGCAACAACCAAGACAAAGGATATTACCGGCGGTCTTCCGAGGGTGGCCGAACTTTTTGAGGTTCGAAAACCAAAAGAAACGGCACTGTTGAGTGAGATTGACGGGTATGTTTCGATATCCAAGTCAACGAAAAAAGGCAAGCAGAAGGTCACCATTACCCCTGTAGATGTGGGTGAAAAGAAGGAATATCTTATTTCACGCGGCAGACATATAAACGTCTATGAAGGGGATTATATCCGAGCGGGCGAGGCGCTGATAAGCGGTTCGGCTATTCCTCAAGATATATTGAATATCAAGGGTGAAATTGCATTGGCACGCTATCTTGTTGACGAAGTCCAGGAGGTTTACCGCTTACAAGGCGTGCGGATAAACGACAAGCATATAGAGGTTATTGTGCGGCAAATGATGCGGCGCGTTAAAGTGCTTGACCCCGGTGATACCGATTTTATTGTTGAAGATCAGGTAGATAGAAAGCTCTTTGAAGAAGTCAACCGGGAAATAGTTAAAAAAGGAAAGAAGCCCGCTGTTGCCGATCATCTGATACTGGGGATTACCAAGGCGTCACTTTCCACGGAAAGCTTTATATCCGCCGCCTCATTCCAAGAGACGACCAAAGTCCTCACAAATGCCGCCATTGCCGGCAAGGAAGACTATCTTCAGGGGCTTAAAGAAAATGTTATTATGGGAAGAATTATTCCTGCGGGAACCGGGCTTCAGGAATACCGAGACGTTCAGGTTGAAGCCGGGTAAATTGGTTTGGGAATAATGGATTATTTTTATATAAAAGACTTGACAATTTACTGATAGATAAATAAGAATCGATCTTTTGTCGATACATCCGAATTATGAATATAAAAGAAATTAGGGAAGAAAATGCCGACCATTAATCAGTTAGTAAAAAACGGAAGAAAGCGAATAAAGAAAAAGACAAATACCCCGGCACTAAAGGGTGCTCCCCAGAAAAGAGGAGTCTGTACGCGAGTTTATACTTCAACACCCAAGAAGCCCAATTCCGCCTTGCGGAAAGTCGCCAGAGTGAGACTCACGACCGGGATAGAAGTCACCGCATATATACCCGGCATCGGGCATAATCTTCAGGAACATTCGGTTGTTTTGGTTCGCGGTGGACGTATTAAGGACCTGCCCGGGGTAAGGTACCATATTGTCAGAGGCACTCTTGATACTCTTGGCGTGGAGGATCGAAAACAGGGCAGATCAAAATACGGATCGAAAAAACCCAAGTAGAAAACAGGTAGAAAAATGGTACAAGTTATACAATCGCTTCGCGATTCTATATAACGCGGCTTCGCCGCTCTAAAAAAGGAAATTCCTATACTGTCAAGATAAATGATGTGCGATATATCTGTCTAAGTCTCCTGGCATGAAAATGGATAAAAAACAGGAAAAATGGTGTAACATATGCCGAGAAGAAGAGAAGTCCCTGAGCGGATAATTATACCCGATCCCAAGTATAATAATAAGCTGGTTTCAAAGTTCATAAAGTCTATCATGCGGGATGGAAAAAAGAGTACTGCAGAGTCGATTTTGTACAATGCCTTCGATATGATTGAAGAAAGGACAAAAGAATCAGCAGTCAAGATTTTCGAACAGGCCATTGAAAATGTAAAGCCGACGATTGAGGTCAAATCACGTCGTGTCGGAGGTTCAACCTATCAGGTTCCCACAGAAATTCGGCCGTCCCGGAAAACCGCTCTGGGAATTCGATGGATTATAAGTATTGCTCGCAAAAGACCTGAAAAAGGAATGGTTAATAAACTGGCAGCCGAGCTGTTGGATGCCTCCAACAAAAGAGGGGCTGCTGTCAAAAAGAAGGAAGATACCCATAAGATGGCTGAGGCAAACAAGGCGTTTGCGCATTACCGCTGGTAACCTTTATTGTTAAACCGCTCTAAAGGGAGGACAAAAAGATGGGGAAGGCAAAGTTTGATAGGACCAAGCCGCATGTAAA
>CAZIIV010000072.1:0-13894 GCA_964539365.1 uncultured Desulfobacteraceae bacterium
GATGCGGTCAAAAGTCCACTGGATGCGCTAAAATAAGCAATATGACACCCCCCACACTATTGAAAATCATTCTGACCAGCAAACTCAGGCTTTCCAATATTCCGGCGGAAATCCGGGCCAAGCTCATGGATACCCTGACATTTCCCAATCCCAAGTGGCTGGAAAATGAGAGAATGGGCCGGTGGAACCGGGGCACCCCGAAACTGCTTAAATTTTATGATAAAACCAGGGGTGGCGGCCTGTGGGTTCCCAGGGGATATATGCGGCAGTTGTTGTTGCTCTGCAGACGTAGGAAGGTACGGGTTGAGATTGATGATGGCCACGTCGGGGGGTCGGGCCATGCTAACCAACTATAATAACAGTAAAAGAAGCATAAAATAGCCCCCGAAATGGTCTTAAACAACTTTGTTTGATCCCTAAAAGAACGTTTTAAGTTTTAAATAGTGTTTCAAAAAAATCCTTAGACCTATTATTTTTTACCCCAAATAGCATGGTTAAGACCAAAAAACGGTCTTTTTTTGAACTCTTTTATCAAATTTTCAAACAGTTACTATAGCGCTCAAAGCACTTTCCACAGGCCAGGCAACCCCGTATTGCTGTTCCGCCAACCTTTACAAGTTCTGTTTCCCAGTCAGCTTCTTTTAATTCGGTGAGAACCTCCTTTAAAAGTAGTTCAGTATTCCCCCCCTGACGCGGACTTCCGTTTATGGCTAATGCATACATAGTAATCTCCTTATTTGTAACGAACAGAAAAGAAAATTTTAATCCAGCAGCTCGTCAAGACCGGAATCTCTGTGGAAGATCACTTTGTATTTTTTTTGAAACCTTACGATTTTGGGATCAAAATTCTCCATAATGTCTTTATATTGGTTAGCCAGATATTTTGTTAACAACTGTTTTTCTTCTTCCAGTTTTCGAGAAAGCAAAGAGTGATCCGTCTGTTCAGCGGCACGGCAACAACGCACGAAAGTTTTGAAATGAATACGTTTCAAAATCTCCTTGTCGGTAAACAGAAAGTGATGATTTAGATTACCCACCTGGCTCTGATTCAGAATAAACACGCGCTGCGTCGAATTTTTGTCAAATTCATCCATAAGCCTTTCATATACCTCGCTTAGGTGTTTCCAGAAACGATGTTTCAGTTCGTCCAGCTGCAATTCTAGGCCTTTGGCCTCAATTTTAAGATCAAACAGATAGCCATCACCCTGAGCTTTTCCATGGTTTTTTCCATGTATGAATTCGTGCGGAATCAACTTTTCCATATAATCGTTCCCATATTCATCAAGCTGACAGTAGAGGTAGCCGGCAACCATGCTTAGCACGCCATAGCTGAAAGAGTCGTCTATCATCAAACGCGCCCAAGTTAAATACAGCGAACCTCTATATGGTTTTTTTTCATAATCTTTTTGCTCCTTTTTACGGGAGTCTTCCTGGAACTTATAATCATCAAAATCGTAATCATAAAGCGTCTCAAAACTGAGCAGGTTTTTTTGACTGGGGAAGACTTCATTCAAGTAAAAGAAATCTTCACCAATCCCTTTTATGGGGAGCAATGTGGCGTTAAGTTTTGAACATTGCACCTCGTTCATTGCCCGATTTGCCTTCTCTACCTCATCATCGTTGGAAACAGAAATATCAAACAGCTCTCTCAAAAGGAACTGCGTGATCTTAAAGGAATCCTCTTCCGGTGTGTCAACGCGGTATTGTTCCTGGCGCTTTTCATCCCAGGAAAAATAATCAGGCACGAACTTCATAATCGCTTTTTTCAATTCCGGCAACATTAACTTCCTCGATTGCTCTTAACTTGCTTGCCGCTTTTCTTGTAAATTTAGGGGATATAAGATATCCCCTGCATCCCTTACCGGGTGGTGTGGGGAGGGGGAGAGAAAGACTCCCCCTTACCCGAATATGTGTTTTTATAATGTTTCTCAATATTAATTTTCTAATGGTTGCAAAGTTATTTTGTCCATTCAGTACATTCAATTGTTTTCACGCCATATCTTAATTTAAACTTTCCCTTCAGCATATTTCCATTTTCTTGTGGAAATACGATTTGCATTGGCCATGAGGGAAATGCTTTTGCAATCTATCTAACACAATGATATTACATAAAAAATGATGTGATTAGGGCGTATATTGATCCTGGAAATACGTCTAAACAGGGTTTTTCATGAAGAACTCAACAAGTTTATAAGAAGCAGAATTTCAGGTAGATAAATTTGATGAACTCGCAAAAAGTCGTCACTCCGGTGAAAACCGGAGTCCAGATGCTCTGCAACTGCTTGAAAAGACTGGATTCCGTCTTTCGCCGGAATGACGGCCTGCGGCTCGGAGAGAAAACAGTGTTTTGTGACTTTTTACGAGACCATCAAATTTTGTAGCAACAATATAACAAAAATTTAATAAATAAATCCAATTCCGTTTTGCATATTACTAAAAAAATGTCAATAGTCAGATTTTATAGGACACAGCAGGGCAGGCGGGTAAAAATAATGCCAAAAACAGGTTGCTGTTAAAAAGCTTTCAATGTCAAGATGTTGTAATGATGAAGAATGATCCAATGGAAACGGCGATCTGCCATCATGCTTCATCGCTATTACAAAAACATTTTGGATTATTGCCAACTGGCCGGTTTGGGCAACAGCCCGTCAAGGTTTTACCCCATTCTCTTCCTTCAGTTGTCGCAGTGTTTCTTCCAGAACCGGGAGACGTTGTTTGTCTTTGGGGTCTTTTGATACTCTCTTGAGTTCGATCATCATCTCAAGATCGAGAACCTTAATCGTGTGGCCTCTAAATTTAACGTCCGTTGTGTGTTCAAGCAGGTCGTCATAGGTTTTCCCTTCCTCAATCACAGCAAGGACGTCTAGGGGGCCCAACCGGGTCGAAAATAGAGCATGGCCTTCCCCTGAAATGTCCCGTTCCGTTGGTTCAATGACCTTGTCGTCCAGGCGACGATGAACTGCGCCGATTGACTTGAGAAATGCAAGCAGTTTGACAATGTTTTCGGGAGATCGGTTATGAACGATGTCGACATCCATCGTGGTAACGGGTGCGCCCTGCACAACGGCAGCAAGACCTCCGACCAGAATAAAGTTGACGTCAGCTTTTATTAGTCCCTCAAGTATTGCGCTTAGGTCCGGACCGGTCATTTCTTTGCTGCTTGTAGGCATCTCTTAACTCCTGAATAGTTCGTGCCGCGTTATCATTGGCCTGTAAGCGTTCCTCCGGAGACATCTTGAGAAACATTGCCACCAAACTCTTGTCAACACCCAGTGAGTTTGTCGTGGTCTTTTTTTTAGCCATATCCGAACTTTTTTTGGTAATTGATTTGTATTTAAAAGCCGAACAATTCTGTAGGTGGATTAAAAACAACATGAAAGGTGTTTCACAAAGAAATTTGAAATAATTTCGCATATTATTAACAGGTTGTCAATTATTTAAACCTAAAACGAGTGTTTCAAATTTTAAAAGGTGATCAACTATCTTTTATCTTTAATGAATTAATCGGAAAGATTGTGTGGATATCGAGAAATGTGATATGGTTTACTAATGGTTTTTAAAAAACATTCAAAAGAAATAATATGAAAATCATCCTGACGAACAATATCAGGCTTTCCGATATTCCTTCGGAAATCCGGGCCAAGCTCATGGATACCCTGACATTTCCCAATCCCAAGTGGCTGGAAAATGAGAGAATGGGCCGGTGGAACCGGGGCACCCCGAAACTGCTTAAATTTTATGATAAAACCAGGGGTGGCGGCCTGTGGGTTCCCAGGGGATATATGCGGCAGTTGTTGTTGCTCTGCAGACGTCGGAAGGTACGGGTTGAGATTGATGATCAAAGACGGGTATTGACGCCGGTGGATTTCAATTTTGCCGGGCAGCTCAAGCCCTTCCAGAACAAAGCGGTTACGGTGATGCTGTCAAGGGATTTCGGCACATTGAACGCGCCCACGGGCAGCGGAAAAACCGTGATGGCGCTGTATATGATTGCCCGGCGCCGGCAGCCCGCCCTGATTGTGGTGCATACCAAAGATCTGGCGTATCAATGGATGGAAAGGGCAGGGGAGTTTCTGGGAATACCCGAGGATGACGTGGGGTTTATCGGCAGCGGGAAAAAAAATGTGGGGGAAAAAATTACGGTGGCCCTGGTTCAATCCCTGTATAAATGCGCTGAAGACATATCCAAATATGTGGGGTTTCTATTGGTGGACGAATGCCATCGATGTCCCAGCCGGACCTTTACCCAGGCGGTGAGCGATTTTGATTCCAGGTATATGCTCGGACTGTCGGCAACCCCTTGGCGCCGGGACAAGTTGTCAAAATTGATATTCTGGCACCTGGGAGATGTGCATCAAAAAATCGATCAAAGCCGTTTGGTTGAAAGCGGTGATGTGCTGCCTGCCGAGATTATCATCAGGGAGACCGATTTTAAGCCCTACTACGATCCGGTGAATGAATACAGCAAAATGATATCCGAACTCACGTCCGACGATGACAGAAACCGCCTGATCGCATCGGATGTCTCACAGGAGGTGATTAAAAACGACGGGGTGTGTCTGGTTCTATCCGACCGAAAAAAACACTGTGAGAACCTGAAGGCGATTTTGCAATACGGATATAACATCTGCTGTGAAGTTTTGACCGGCGATGTTACCGGCAGTGAACGGCGGAAGGTCCTGGATCGCCTGAGTCAGGGGAACGTCAAGGTGCTGCTGGCCACAGGGCAGCTTATCGGGGAGGGATTTGATCGCAGGGATTTGTCTCCGTTGTTTCTGACAACGCCCATAAAATTCAGCGGCAGGGTGCTTCAATACATTGGCCGGGTGCTCCGGCCCGCACCGGGCAAGAAAAAAGCCAAGGTTTATGATTATGTGGACGTTAAAGTGGATGTTCTGAAAGCCGCGGCCAGGGCGCGGCAAAGGGTTTACGCTCCGGAGAGCCATTCTTCCAGTGGCGGTGGCGGAACAGCACGTCGTGAAACCGGTTTCCATTCACATTGAGCATTCAGTTCTAACCCTTCCTGAATCACGGAAACGGGTCGATCTGCCGATACCACTATTATAAAGTATCAGGTTTTAAGAGTCAACGTACTGAGTTTTTAGGTTTTAGGAATTTAAGAATGTTTCAAAAGTGCGGTTAATTATCATTACTCGGTAGAAGGGTCAATAACAGAATACATTTTTTAAATGGTGACACAATGTGACATATCAGGCGTTGTGCTAAAACCCTTCAAAGCGTCAGTCGTTTTTCGAGAGAACCCCGCCTTTGCTCCGCTGCACCCAAATCAAATGCGTTTACCCAGGAATTTTTCAAATGGCGTTGACACACGGTGTGATGATTTATTAATGTATCCAGTGGATAAAAAACGGCCGGCCAAAATTGAGCGCTGATATTATTTAGTGTCCATCCAGAAACGGCATCTTTCGATCACCGGCGGCGTTCTCGCTCGTTTTCAATCCTCGAAATAGCGCGCTATGCCTGCGGTTGAAAACTCGCTCGGGCCTTGCCGGAAACCAAAATCCACCATTTCTGGACGGACACAAACTCATTGAGATAGAGCTTGGTCCAGCGGCTTTATTTGCAAAAAACACAGGAGGTAACTTACAATGGCCTACACGGAGAAGATTCTGGAAAAAAGTCTCGATCCCAGTGTTCACAAAATGCTGGAACGCGCGGAGCAGCTAAACCTGGAGACGGTTTGGGACAGATATGAGGCGATGCTGCCGGAGTGCGGGTTCGGCGAGTTGGGTGTCTGCTGCCGTAACTGCAACATGGGCCCCTGCCGGATCAGTCCTTTTGATGACCATGGCCCCAAGAAAGGGGTCTGCGGTGCCACAGCGGATATTATCGTCGCGCGAAACCTGATACGCATGATTGCCGGCGGGGCCGCCGCCCATTCCGACCATGGCCGTGACCTTGCCCACACCCTCCTGCTCACCGCCGAAGGAAAAGGCGGGGGATACGAGATCAAAGACGAGGAAAAGCTGAACGCACTTGCCGGTGAATACGGTATAGAAACAGAAGGTCGTTCAAAGGAGCAAATCGCTCTGGACCTGGCCCGGGCGGTTTACGGAGAATTCGGCAAGCAGGAAGGATTTGTGCAGTTTACCCGCCGTGCGCCTGAAAAACGGGTGGAATTGTGGAAAAGACTGGGAATCGATCCCAGGGGTATAGACCGTGAAATCGTGGAAATTATGCATCGCACCCACATCGGCGTAGACAACGACCCGGTCAATTTGATTCTTCAGGGACTCAAGGCCTCCATTGCCGACGGATGGGGCGGATCCGCCATTGCAACGGATCTCTCGGACGTTCTCTTCGGAACGCCTGCTCCGGTACGCTCCCAGTCCAACCTGGGTGTTTTAAAGCAGGACTATGTGAACATCATCGTTCACGGTCATGAACCCGTGCTTTCGGAAATGATCGTGGCCGCTTCAAATGACCCGGAACTTATGGCTCTGGCGGAAAAGGCCGGCGCCAGGGGTATAAATGTCGGAGGCATCTGCTGTACCGGCAACGAGATCATCATGAGACACGGTATTCCTGTTGTGGGAAATTTTTTGCAGCAGGAACTCGCCGTGATCACGGGGGCGGTTGAGGCAATGATTGTGGACGTTCAGTGTATCATGCCGTCACTCGGGCCCCTGAGCGAATGTTTCCATACGAAATTCATCTCCACGTCTCCCAAGGCCAAATTTCCTGGTGCAATCCATATGGAATTCAGTGAAGAAAAAGCATTTGAGATTGCCAGGCAGATTGTTCGGACAGCAGTGGAAAACTATGTCCTTCGGGTTCCGGAAAAGATATTTATCCCGGAAGACAAGACCGAATGCATGGTGGGTTTCAGCGCCGAGGCTATGGTCAAGGCCCTGGGAGGAACTCTGGATCCTCTGCTGAACGCGATCAAGTCCGGAGATATCAAGGGGATTGCCGGTGTGGTGGGATGCAACAATCCCAAGGTCAAGCATGATTACGGCCACGTGGCCCTGGTCAGGGAACTGATCAAAAACAATGTGCTGGTGACCACCACCGGCTGCAATGCCATCGCCTGTGCCAAGTTTGGGCTGATGCTTCCCGAAGCCGCCGATCAGTCAGGTGACGGGCTTAAGGCCGTATGCCGGACCCTGGGGGTTCCACCGGTCCTGCATATGGGCTCCTGTGTGGATATCAGTCGTATCCTTACGGTCTGTGCCGCGGTCGCCAACGCGCTCGGGGTTGATATCAGTGATCTTCCTGTGGCGGGTGCTGCTCCGGAGTGGATGAGCGAAAAGGCGGTGAGCATCGGCGCTTATGTGGTCTCTTCGGGGATCTTCACGGTGCTCGGGACCGTACCGCCGGTTCTGGGAAGCAGGGTTGTGACCGAGATTTTGACCCGCGGTGCAAATGAGGTGGTGGGCGCCGCATTTGCCGTGGAACCCGATCCAGTCAAAGGTGCCGGCCTGATGATTGCGCACATGGATAAAAAGCGTCAGGCATTGGGAATCTGATGAAAAAACCAATATAAGTAAAAGGAGCAGGCGATGTCACAGCCAAAAGAAATATTTGTAAGAACCGATCGATGTGTTGGATGCCTGTCCTGCACGATTGCCTGTGCGGTGGAACATTCCAGAAGCAAAACCCTGTTCGGCGCCATATCGGAAATACCGGTTCCCAAAAGCCGTGTGTATGTCCAGTGGGTGGAACCTGAGGGCAAGGTCCCCCTGGTCTGTCGGCATTGTGAAGAAGCGCCCTGTATGTATGCTTGCATCAGCGGCGCCATCAGCCGGGATGAGAATGGGGTGGTCATCACAGATCCGGATAAGTGCATCGGATGCTGGACCTGTGTGATGGTATGTCCATACGGGGTGATCGGCCGCCATCTCGAAGAACACAAAGCCTATCGCTGCGATCGCTGTCCGGACAGGGCGATTCCCGCATGTGTGAGCGCATGCCCCACCGGGGCACTGGTTTACGATACGGTGGAGTCCTTTTCGGGCAAGGTCCGTAAACATGCGTCCCGGGAGCTGCTTCGAGCGGAAAGGGGATAATGTGACCGAAGACAAAAGCAAATACATTATCGTGGGGGCAAGTGCTGCGGGCATGGCCGCCGCCCATACCATCCGTCTGCATGATCGGCAGAGCTCTGTTACGGTACTTTCGGAGGAACCCGACCCGCCCTATTACAGGCCCCTGATTCCTTTTGTGGTGTCCGGGAAAAAGCGTGCGGAAGATATGTTCCTGTCCGGCTGTGGTCCCTTTACCGGCCTGGATATTTTCGTAAGGACCGGCGCCAGGGTGGAATCGGTTAACACCGCCGAAAAAACCGTTTCCGTGCAGGAAAGCGGCAGCCTGGCCTATGAAAAGATACTCTTTGCCACGGGAAGCCGACCGTATATTCCGCCGGAAATCAAAGGCACGGATGCAAAGGGTGTTTTTGCCTTAAGAACACTGGCCCATGCGAGAAACATGGTCAAAAGAATCGAGACGTCGGATCATGCGGTGATGCTCGGGGGCGGTCTTTTAAATCTAAAGGCCGCCTTCGCGCTTCTCGAAAGAGGGCTTAAGGTTACGCTGATTGTTTATTCGCCCGAGGTGCTTTCACGGCTCATGGAGCCTGAAGATGCGTTTCTGATCCGCAAGGCCCTGGACAGAGCCGGTCTTAAAATCAAAACAGGATGCGCTGCAACCCATATCATTGCAGACCATACCGGTGTCACCGGGGTTGCCCTTGATACCGGGGGTGAGATGTCCTGTCAGATGGTGTGCATCGGAAAAGGGGTACGACCCAATGTCGAGTTTCTCGACGGGAGCGATGTGCAGATTGAAAGGGGAATTATTACTGACCGGTATACGGCGTGCAGTGCGCCGGATTCATTTGCCGCCGGTGATGTTGCCGTAACCTTCAAGCCTGGTTCGGGAGACCGGATCATGACGGCCCTCTGGACAAACGCCGTTGAAATGGGGCGGTGTGCCGGACGGAACATGGCGGGCGTAAAAACAGCCTATTCAGGCACGTTAGGCATCTTGAACGCAACCCAGGTGGCCCAAGAACCGTTTGTTTCCATGGGTGCGGTTCACACAAAAGACCAGGATTTCGAGGTACACAGGCACGCCACGGAAACGAGCTGCCGTAAGGTGGTCTTTGATCCCCAAGGCACCCGGCTGATCGGGGCCGTATTTATCGGAGATATCACCAACGCCGGGCTGTATCGCTATGTGATCCGGAAAAAAATGCCGGTCACGCATATCAAGCGGTATATCATTGATCATACCCTGCATTACGGGCATGTTATGTCCGGCAAAATTTAAATTTAAAACAGTTTACAGGTCTGACATGTTCATCAGTGTAGGTTTATCGTAATCTATTGATACCATCGGAATGGAAGAATGGAATGCTGGAATGCTGGAAAATTGGGAGAAGGGCGGTAACAAACAATCTTAATTGTAAAAAATTCTATAAACCCATCACTCCATTATTCCAACTATAGTTTTTCCTTAATTTTTTACGTACAAAAGTTCCTTGTTTTTTTCCAACCGGAGAATATTGTCTGCCACTGCCTTGACGATTCCCCGTATGGAAACGTCTGTGGCTCCGCCGATATGAGGAGTGGCCAATACATTATAGTTGAAAATAGGATCATCGGGATCCGGGGGCTCTTCCCAAAACACATCTAAGCCAACGCCTGCTATTGTGCCGGAGGCGAGGGCTTCTTGTAACGCTTCACGATCTATCAATCCTCCTCTGGAGAGGTTGATTAAAAAAGCGCTTTGTTTCATAAAAGATATGGAAGCAGGGTTTATCAGGTTTTGAGTTTCAGGAGTGTAGGGGAGACATAAAATAACATAATCAGATCTCTTCAATAGCTCATTAATATCCTCAGGCCCTCCGACCCATTCCAAATCCAGTTCTTTTATGGCGTTCGGGGTATGATGACGTTTGGTTCCGATCAAATGCACATCAAAGGCTTTAAGCCTTTTAATCAGGGCTTGACCGATGCCGCCAAGTCCCACAAGACCCACCGTGCGGCCGCTCAAGGCTCTTCCTTGAGGTTCTCCCATTTTCCCGTCTTTCAGACTTTGGGCCATGCCCCGAATATTTCTGGACAGCCCGATCATCATGTATATGCCCAGCTCCGCCACAGAATCCGCATTTCCGGAAATATTGGCAGGCACATTGGCAACCCAAATGTTTCGCTTTCTGGCCGCTTGAAGATCAACCCCTTCTAATCCCGAACCACACTGCTGGATGAGACGCAGTCGATCACTTTTTTCAAGCAA
Source organism: uncultured Desulfobacteraceae bacterium (assembly GCA_964539365.1). GTDB lineage: Bacteria > Desulfobacterota > Desulfobacteria > Desulfobacterales > UBA11574 > S5133MH16. The sequence goes on from CAZIIV010000072.1 coordinate 10,261, forward strand.
CTCCTTGGTTACGGGACTCATGGTGGGTATCAAAACATCGAATCCTTTTACGTCGTCCACCTCAAATCGCCCGGTGGCCTCAAAATGGTGTTGAGGAAGTTCGGACCGGATCAGTCCTAAAAATCCCCCCCATGCATTCTCCGAAGCGGCAAAGAGTATATTCATTTTTTCGTGAACCCTTAAGGTTTTACCGTTGTGAAGAATTTTTCATTATCCTTCTTGATGACATCTCGTTGAATGAAATTATTTATAATTTCATTATATTTTAATTGGTATTGGCCGCTGAAATATAAATCAACCGTTTCTTTGAACCAGTAGGTATTCATTAGATATGCAAAGAATGTTTCAGCGTTAATGAATCTCTTCATCAACAGGGTATACACGATTATTTTTTTAAGCAGATCATCTCCGATTCTCTCTTTATCGAACATATAAGCTTTAATTCTTTTTTTACTTTTTGATATGGCGCGTTCCATATCTCTAAAGGGTGCTCCATGACCCGGGCAAACCAAATCTACGTCAAGGGCTTCCAGCTTTTCAAGGGATTCCACCATTTGAAACAAAGCAGTGCTTCCTTCGACACGAATCGTCATCACGGCCAGATCATTTTCCCATAGCGTATCCGAAGATATAAGGACTTTTTCTTTCTTGTTGTAAAGCACAATTCCGTCGGAAGCATGTCCCGGGGTATGAAGGATCTTAAATTTGTGAGGACCGACAGGTATAACTTCCCCGTCTTCCAATGCCCGGGTACAGGTAAAGAAATCGGCTTTCTGATTATAGTATTTCCACCAGGTTGACCAGCCATCCTGGGTGTCGATAAAATATTTTCCAACCTTATGCAAGGCGATATCACACCCGGATTTTTCCTGAATAATTCTGTTACCGCCGATATGATCGCAATGACAATGTGTATTGATAATCTGACGAACATCCGAGATGTTAACACCCAATTGGTTTATGAATCTCTCCGTATCACTGAAGTCGGAAATATAGCCGGTATCTATGAGCACCGGGTCTTCAGATCGATATAGAAAATGATTTGAATTTAAATATCCTCTTTCAATAAAGAATAAATCTTTCATAATTTCGAGTACTGCCATGGTATCCCTTATCCGCCTTCGGACGATTCCTCTTTATTTGCCATGATATACGTCATAAAGCCGCCGCTCAGGTTTCTGGATCTAAAACCGTTTTGAACGAGAATTCTGTGCCCCAGATACCCCCGAAAGCCCACGGCACAAAAAGGAATGTACGTGTTTTGCTTATCGAGTTCGGATAGTCTGCTTCGCAATTCATCGATGGGAATATGCAAAGCGCCCCGGATCTCTCCCGTGTGTTTGAGTTCCAATCTGGTGCGAAGATCGATTAAAATCGCACCCTTTTTTTGAAGCGCGTCAAGTTCACTCCAATGGGCTATTTCCATATCTCCTTTTAGAATATTGCTCGCCACAAAGCCGGAAATGTTGACAGGGTCTTTTGCCGATGAATACGGCGGTGCATACGCCAGTTCCAGTTCTTGCAGGTCATAAACGGTCATTTCCCCACGAATGGCGGTGGCAAGCACATCGATTCTCTTGTCCACACCTTTTTTCCCCACGATTTGAGCGCCCAGCACTTTACCGGTGCCCGGGAAAAAAAGGATTTTAATGGAGGTTCTGGTGGCGCCCGGATAATAGCCGGCATGGGAGCCGGAATGGGTGTAGGAAACAAGATAGGGGATGTCGTGCTTTTTTAAAAATTTTTCATTGGCGCCGGTAGATGCCGCGACCATATCGAACACTTTAACCACCGAACTCCCCAGCGTTCCGGTAAAAATCGATTTTCTGCCCAAAGCATTGTCTGCGGCAATCCGCGCCTGTTTATTGGCAGGGCCTGCCAGGGCGGTGAGTGTGGGAAAGCCCGTGACCAGATCTCTGACCTCGACCGCATCTCCCACGGCATAGATGTCCGGATCCGAAGTCCTCATGGTGTCATCCACCGCGATGCCCCCCGTAGGACCTATTTTCAGATCCGCCTGTTTGGCCAGTTTATTCTCGGGCCTGATTCCCACGGAAAGCAGCACCATGTCACATTCAATTTCGCGTCCTTTCTGCGTGGAGACTAAAATCCGGTCCCCGGCTTTTGAAAATGATTTTACGCCGTTTTCAAGCTCCAGTTCCACGTTTTTGGCTTCAAGATGTTCATGAAGCAGGGCCGCCATCTCATAATCCAGGGGAGGCATCACCTGGTCGAGCATTTCCACGATTGTGGTTTTAACACCTCGCTCGGTCAGGTTTTCGGCCATCTCCAGGCCGATAAAGCCGCCGCCCACCGCAACCGCGCATCGGGGATTACGCTCATCCACAATTTTTTTGATTCGGTCCGAGTCCGGTACGTTTCGAAGGTGAAAAATATTTTCCAGCTCAATGCCCTCCAGAGGCGGCTTGATGGGTTCCGCCCCGGGAGATAAGATCAGCTTGTCATAACCTTCCCAGTATGTTTTACCCGTGGTAGTATTTTTTATCTCCACGGCTTTTTCTTTGGCATTAATACCTGTTACTTCGGAGAAAATCCGCACATCGATGTTATAGCGCTGTTTGAATTCTTCGGGGGTGGCCAGAAGAAGGTCATCGCGCTGTTTGATGACATTTCCGATATAATAGGGAAGTCCGCAGTTGGCAAAGGAGATATATTCATCGCGCTCAAAAATAATGATCTCGGCATTCTCGCTTATTCTTCTCGCCCGAGCCGCCGCGGTGGCGCCTCCGGCAACTCCGCCGACAATAACCAGTTTAATATCCATAGTTCTTTCCTCAAAAATAAAATGTGTTTGTAACTCCTGTAAAATGACAGTTCGCCAAGTATTTTCAAACAGGATGTGTCTTCTATGAGACTAAAATATTATGGCCGAAATACAAAAAAAAGTAAAGGATATCTTTGACAGTGATGTCTCGATTGGTCACGGAGAAAATCAGGTTTACAATAAGTTGACACTATAAATCTTTAAACAAAAGGCTTTTACATATTGACTTTCTGATTTTGTTACTGCATTTTAGGAAAAGCAAGGGGTATTAAGCATAACGGTCTCGTAAAAAGTCCAACTTCTGCGTTGTGCTGCATTCCGCAATCATTCAACGTACGACAAGTACGCCTCATGATTGCAAAATTTGCACGCCTTGAATTTGAACTTTTTACGAAACCGTCTAAATCGGACTTCCAACGAAGTCATTTCGATGAAATGCCAGAACATGCTGAAATTATTTATGTTAATGACAATAATAACAGGCAGCAAAAATCAGCGGACTTCGTTGCTCATAGGCTGCCGCATCGCGGTATAACTCGGCTTTTTACGAGTTCATCAGGCATGATTAAACAATAAACCAAAAAAGAGGGGGAAACACATGACAAAAGCTGAATTGGTTGAAAAGATGGCTAAAGATGCGGGTATTACAAAGGTTGCGGCCAAAACGGCGTTGGAATCATTTATTGACGGTGTTACGACGGGTCTGAAAAAAAGAAACAGCAAGGTGATCCTGGTGGGTTTTGGAACATTTAAGAAGGTCTATCGGAAAACCAGAATGGGACGTAATCCACAGACCGGTGAAAAAATTAAGATTAAGGGTAAAAATACGGTTACATTTAAACCGGGGAA
>CAZIIV010000073.1:0-13631 GCA_964539365.1 uncultured Desulfobacteraceae bacterium
CTCTTTCTTTTTGGCTCTTAGATAGCGCCTGCCTATGAAATATTCAAAAGACATATCACCCGTTACGCCCTTCAATCGGTTTCATGTGCGGGAAAAGAATAACCTCCCGAATCGAAACGGAATCAGTAAACAACATGGCAAGACGATCAATACCGATTCCCTCTCCTGCGGTTGGGGGCATGCCATATTCCAGTGCTTCGATGTAATCCTCATCCATGAAATGAGCCTCTTTGTCGCCCGCTTCCCTGTCTTCAACCTGCTGTAAAAATCTCTCTTTTTGATCAACAGGATCATTTAACTCCGAAAATCCATTGGCAATCTCGTGACCCGCAATGAAGAGCTCAAACCGGTCCGCAAGTTCGGGTTGGGTATCGCTCCGTCTGGATAGCGGTGAAATCTCTACCGGATACCCTGTTATGAATGTGGGCTGCAAGAGTTTAGGCTCCACAACCACGTCAAAAATCTTTGCGATAATTTTTCCAAGACGTCCGCTCTTAGTAACCCGGATATTGTTTGAGGCAGCGAATTCAAGCAGACCCTCCCGGTGGTTCATCAAATCCGTGTCAATACCCCCAAACTCCTCCATGGCGGAAGCAAGGGACATTCGACGCCACTTGGCGCCGAAATCGATAGTATTCCCCTGATATTGTATTGAAGTCGACCCGGTCACCTCCCAAGCCACATGACGGAACATCTCCTCGGTAAGATCCATCAAATGTTCGTACCTGGCATATGCCTGGTAAAATTCAAGCATGGTAAATTCGGGATTGTGACGGGTTGAAATCCCTTCATTTCTAAAACTTCTATTGATCTCGAAAACCCTTTCAAATCCCCCGATAACCAGACGTTTTAAATAAAGTTCAGGAGCGATGCGTAAAAACAGATCCATTCCCAGAGCATTGTGATGGGTCACAAACGGTGTGGCTTCGGCGCCACCCGGAACCGGCTGCATCATGGGGGTTTCCACTTCAAGAAAATCCCGCTCAAGTAAAAAGGTTCGGATCACCTGAATGATCCTGCTGCGCTTCATAAAAATATCCCGAACATCTGAATTCATTAACAAATCGATGTGGCGACGACGATAACGTTTTTCCGGATCTTTCAGCCCGTGGAATTTTTCAGGAAGCGGTCTGGCTGACTTACAGACGAGCTTAAATTCCTTGACCAGAAGGGTCCATTCTCCTGTTCTGGTCTTAAACATTTCACCCTTTAGCCCGACGAAATCACCGATGTCGAGCTGTTTAAATAGAGTGTAGGATGCTTCTCCTATTTTATCTTTTCTCACATATGCCTGAAGCTGTCCGGTTCGGTCCCTGAATCTGATAAAGGATGCCTTGCCAAACCTGTTTATGGCCATCATACGGCCGGCAACAACAAACACGGGGCTGTCCTCGGCAAGTGAATCCGGTGCCTCTTCTACGGCCTTTTTAATATCGCTTATCGTATGTAAGACCACAAAATCGTTGGGATACGGATTAATATTATTTCTTTTTAAGTCTAGCAGCTTGTTTTTTCGTTTGTCAATGATATCGCTTTTTTTGTCCATAAAGATTCAACTTTTCAAAAGGTTAAACACACTTTGCTAACCCATTTAAAATTAGGTGTCAAGACTAAGTTGGCGGGTCTGTTCGCTTAAATTTAAAGGAAAACCTGGTTCCCCGATCTACGTTACTCTCAACATCAAGCCATGTATCATAAGATTCGAGTATGCTGTGAACGATGGAAAGTCCGAGACCCGTACCGCTGGATTTTGTTGTGAAAAATGGATCAAAAATCGACTCCATATGCTCCTGTGAAATGCCGCAGCCATTGTCGCTGATTTCGATACCCGCATAATTGTTCTTTAGAGGATATGTTTTAATCCCGACAAGTCCTTTACCCTCGATAGCCTCAGCGGCATTTAAAAGTAAATTCCAGATCACCTGACGAAAATGCACCGGATCCATTTCAACCCAAAGATTTGGGGAAAACTCGCTTGTTATAAAAATGTTGCCGGTAGCGGCTTTGTTCTTTTCAAACAATTTGACGCTCTCTGTCAGGGCATTTTCAAGTTCTATTTTCTTTATTTTACCTGTGGGCGGCTTTGCAAATAAAAGAAAATTATTCACCAGGACGCTCAACCTGTCTGTCTCACGCAAAACAATCTGCATCAGCTTGTCATGTTCAGGGTTATACGGAACTTCTTTTCTTAAAATTTGTATGGAGCCTGACAGAGAGGCCAGAGGATTTTTAATTTCATGAGTTATACCGGCCGCCATCTCACCCATATAAGCCATCTTTTCCACGCGCTTCATTCGATCCTCAAGGGCCGAAAGCTCGTTTCTTGCTCTTCTTAACTGTTCCGACAGAAAACCGCTCAGAAAAGCAACGGCAAAACACGCCACCATGGTAATCACTACCTTGAAAAGGACCTGACTCCAAGCATAATCCATGATGATATGCGCCCTATCCATGCCAAAGGGATTCACAATACCGTAATATTCAAGGTCAATCAGAGTGCCGTACTGGATGCTGCAAAGCACGGCCATGGCCATGCTTCCTCTCCTGTAAAGGAGCATACTCGAATAGATAATAACTACCAGATAAAGAAATGAAAAAATGCTTGCAAAACTGCCGGTAACATAAATTATTATTGTTACCGTAACGGTATCGATCCCAATCTGTATATAAGCAAAGGCAAGTTTTCGCTTGATATGTTTAAAAATTAAAGCGTAGCAAAAAGAAAGCAGGAAAATTGTAATGATAAGCCCGTAAAAAATTATGAAGGGTCCTGTTAGCGGAAAAGGTTTTTCGCTAAATTGCAGAATCATCGTCGACCCCAGCAATAGCGAAGTAAAAATGACCCGTAAAAACATAACCCATTCGAGCTTATGATGCAAATCACCTTCGGATTTGTTTGAGGAACCGGGCATATAGTATCTCGGAATTTCTACAACTTAATGAAAATATAGGCTATTTTTTTGAGGCTTGAATGCCTGCCTCGAATATGGAATAATGGAAAGTTGGAATAATGGAAGGGGGGGGTTTTAAAAAGGATATTAGCTAGTTTTAATTTTATCGTCAACACAAATTTTACCGTTATCCCAATATTGCATTATCCCAAAACCCATTATTCCAGTATTCCTGTATTCCACCATTCCCTCCGGGGCGTAGGCCCTACGGGCCGGAGGCCAATTGGGGCGAAGCCCATAACCTCATGGTTAACCAAGAGCGGCAGCCATCTTGAATATGGGCAGATACATGGACACAACCAGACCGCCGATAACACCCCCTAAAAATACCAGCATAATCGGCTCGATCAACGAAGTCATATTTTCCACCGCCTGATCCACCTCTTCGTCATAAAAGTCAGCAATCTTAGATAACATGGTATCCAGGGCGCCGGTGGATTCACCCACGGCTATCATCTGGCATACCATGGACGGAAAAACGCCGCTTTCAGCAAGAGGATCGGACATGGTGCGGCCTTCAGCAATGGCGGATCGGGTTTCGTATACCGCCTTTTCAATGGTTTTGTTACCTGCTGTTTTAGCAACAATATCAAGCGCATCCAAAATCGCCACACCGCTGGAAAGCATGGTTCCCATGGTTCGTGTAAACTTGGCCACGGCGGCTTTTCGAACCAAAAGCCCGAGTACCGGCAGTCTAAGAAAAAGGTCATCCATTAAGGCTCGTCCTTTTTCAGTTTTATAAAATCTTTTGAATGCAAATATTGTCAAAACTATGGCGACAATGATATAAAAAATATTTGTTTTGACAATCCTGCTGATGTTTACAACAATTTGTGTGGGAACCGGAAGGGCACCGCCCATCCCCTCAAACATTTCCTCAAACACAGGAATAACAAAAACCATGATGATTCCAACAACAATTATAGCGATCACCATAGTTACGGCCGGGTAAGTCATAGCCCCTTTTATCTGGGCTTTGAGCCTTGCAGCTTTTTCCATATAAGCAGAAAGACGTCTTAAAATCGTATCAAGGATACCGCCGGCTTCGCCGGCCGAAATCATGTTTACAAAAAGATCGTCAAACTGTTTTGGGTATTTTTTTAATGCTTCCGCAAAGGTTTGTCCGCTCTCTACACTCTGTTTAATCTCCTTTAACATATTCTTAAATGTTTTGTTTTCATGCTGAGAATATAAAATATCGAGGCACTGAATTATTGGGAGCCCCGCATCGATCATGGTAGAAAATTGTCGACAAAAAATGATGATATCTTTCTCTTTTACCTTGGGCTGCATGAAAGAAACATTTTCAAAAATATCCTTGGGTTTCTTCTTAATCTTGGAAGGGGTTATCTTGCGCCGGGTCAGCTCGGAGCGCACAGCTTCTTCGGAGGCGGCTTCCATCTCGCCTTTCTGTTTCTTATTCTGTCTGTTCTTTCCACTCCATATGTAGACTGTCATGATTATTCCTCTCTTTTAATGGAGATAATACCCGAATAAACCGGAAGTAACAAATCACAAGCATCAAATTTCAAATAAATCAAGGATTTAGACCCTGGAACCGGAATATTATTTCTCATTTCAGAACTCCTGACCTATATACATAATTTCAACGTTAAAAGATGCTGAATTTGAATTTATATAAGTCAGTAGCCTTGCATTCAGTCAGTCTGATGATAGGCAATATCATAAAGTAAACCAAACAACAACATCTTGGCTAAATTTATATAACATCGTTAGGATACAGCTTGATAAACTTGCCTATATATGTAACTCTTTATTTTAATATCATTCGCTTGAATCTTCTCACTTTGTATGGCGTGAGCATCTTCGAAAACCTGCTTTATATATAGGGCATTGCGGATTTATAGAGACGCTCTTATAGGATTATGACAAAAAAACCCGGACATAATAAAAAAGAGATCACCATCATAACTACCCACATCAATGCCGACTTTGACGCTTTGGCATCTATGCTTGCGGCCCAGAAGCTCTATCCCGATGCACTCGTGGTTTTCCCCGGTTCCCAGGAAAAAAATTTAAGAAACTTCTTTATAAAGTCCATGGTCTATCTTTTTAACATGGTCAACATTAAAGACATAGACCTGTCAAACCTCAAAAGACTGGTTCTGGTGGATACCAAACAGCCAAGCCGAATCGGAATGTTTGCAGAAATACTCGACCGACCGGACCTCGATATACATATTTACGATCATCACCCTCCCATGGACAACGATATCAAGGGGAATTACGAAGTTAATTGCTTAACCGGCGCCACTGTCAGCATCCTCACGGAAATCATAAAGAGTAAAGGTATCGACATTTCTCCGGATGAAGCCACCATTATGTGTCTCGGAATATATGAAGATACCGGTTCCTTTACTTTTCCGTCCACCACCGAAAAAGATTTTAAAGCCGCCGCCTTTCTCCTTTCAAAAGGAGCGAATTTAAATATCGTCTCGAATCTGATCTCAAGAGAGATAAGCCCGGAACAGGTAGGGCTTTTAAACGACATGATCCAAGCGGCAACTCGCTACAATATCAACGGCATCGAAATTGTGATTACAATCGTATCCACCGAAAATTATGTATCTGATTTCGCTTTTCTGGTCCAAAAAATGGCTAAAATGGAAAACCTCAATGCCATTTTTGCCATTGCGCAAATGGGAGACAAAATGTACATTGTGGCTCGAAGCAAAATACCCGAAGTCGATGTAGGGGCAATGGTCACCCCTTTTGGCGGAGGGGGGCACACCTTTGCGGCCTCTGCAAGCATCAAGGGTAAGACACTTGCCCAGGTTGAACAAAAGCTCACGAAAATCCTTTATAGCAAAATCAAGTCCAGGAATCGGGCAACAGACCTAATGTCATCTCCGGTTATTAGGATCGACGAGCATGTCTCCTGCAAAGAAGCCGGCAACCTTCTCACACGGTACAACATTAACGCCCTCCTGGTTACCCAAAAGCACAACGGCACAGAAAACCTGCTTGGATTTATAACCCGTCAGATTATTGAAAAAGCCTTACACCACGGGCTGGATCACATCAAAGTCAAAGAGTATATGACAACCGAACTTGTTTCAGTAGGGCCCGATGCCGAACTTTTGGAAATTCAGGAAAAAATTATCGTGAATAAGCAACGAATCCTGCCTGTCATTGATAAGGGTGTTATTACCGGTGTTATTACGCGCACCGATTTGCTCAATATTCTGGTGGGGCAATCCCAACTGACTTCCTCAAGTTCACCGGATCTGCTTAAGGAACCGGTTCACGTCAGAACCAGGAACGTCCTTAAGTTCATGAATGAACGCCTTTCACCTCGTATTCTCGACATGCTTCAAGTCATCGGCGAAAAAGCTTACGAATTGGGCTGCAATGCTTACGTTGTGGGTGGTTTTGTCCGGGATCTGTTTCTTTACCGAACCAACGAAGATTTAGACATTGTTATCGAAGGGGACGGCATCGCATTTGCAAAAAAATATGCAAAATTCGTAAATGCTCGTATTCACTCCTACGAAAAATTCGGCACCGCGGTAATTACCTTCCCGGACGGGTTTAAAATTGATGTGGCTTCGGCCAGAATGGAATACTACAAATTTCCTGCAGCTCTACCCACTGTGGAGATGAGCTCTATAAAACTCGACCTTTTTAGACGGGATTTCACTGTAAATACCCTGTCAATCCAGCTCAAACCCAATAAATTCGGACAGTTGATCGATTTCTTTTCGGCACAGAAGGACATTAAGGAAAAATCCATCAGAGTGCTGCATAATTTGAGCTTTGTTGAGGATCCAACCCGGGTCTTCCGGGCAATAAGATTCGAACAGCGTTTCGGTTTTTCCATCGGGAAACTGACTTCCGGATTGATTGAAAATGCCGTAAAAATGAATTTTTTTAAGCGCCTCAGCGGCCGGAGGGTATTTGCCGAACTGCGTCAGATTCTCGAAGAAAAAGACCCCTTGGACGCCATCAAAAGGCTGGATGAATATGATCTCCTAAGAGTCGTCCACCCTTCCATAGAATTAACCAGCCATATGATTTCATTGTTTAACTCAGTTAAAAAGGTGCTATCCTGGCATGATTTGCTTTTTCTGGAGGAACCGTATATGAGATGGGCGGTTTATTTTCTGGCGCTTACCAGATACTGTGATAAAAAAACCGCTGATGAAATCTGTAAGCGAATTGAACTTGCGCCGAGATACAAAACAATTTTCTGCAAGGAACGTTTCGAAGCTGACAGGTCCATGTTATGGATGGAACGAAAGCTACCGACAAAAAACAGCACCATCTATAAACAGCTTGACGTTTTCAGGATTGAACTGATCCTGTATATGATGGCAGCCACCAAACATGAAACGGTAAAAAGATCCATCTCCAATTACGTTACCCAACTGAGATATATCAATACATTAATAACAGGCAAGGATCTAAAAAGAATGGGACTTGAACCCGGTCCGATTTACCGGGAAATCCTACAGGCCGTTCTGGATGCCAAATTAAACGGCCGGCTTAAGACACGTAATGATGAGCTCGATTTCGTGAAAGCCTATGTTCGCTAACATGGATCTGAATCAAATAATTGTAATGATCGTTCCGCTCCTTTTCGCCGTAACCCTTCATGAGGTGGCACACGGCTACATAGCGCTTCGTATGGGAGATAACACTGCTCTTTTAGCCGGAAGACTGACGTTAAACCCGATAAAACATCTGGATTTTGTAGGGTCGTTGCTTCTGCCGCTTATATTAAGCTTAACCGGTTCTCCGATCATTTTTGGTTATGCCAAGCCAGTACCGGTTAATTTTGCCAATTTGCGTGATTACCGCAAAAGTACGATTTATGTAGCATCGGCAGGGGTTCTGGCGAATTTCGCTCTGGCCATTGTCTCTGGAATGCTGTTTCAAGCCATTGCCCATTTTCAATGGCTGTGGAATGGGTCCATACTCAAACCTGTTATCATGGATTTATACCATATGCTCTTTTACAGCGTTGTGATTAATCTGGTTCTTGCAATATTCAACCTGATTCCGATCCCGCCTTTGGACGGAAGCAAAATACTTGCCATGGTTCTGCCTGATTGGTTAAGGCTGCATTATGTCCGTATCGAACGATTCGGCATGATAATAATTATTTTCTTGCTTCTAACTAATCTTGTCGGTAAATTTATGTCATTTTTTTTGACCCCTATGGTTAATATTCTTATAGGAAGATAAGCGGATATCGGTCGGTATTGTATATTGAAAATTGAAAATTGCACAGGAGACTCTATATGCCCGAAAAAAAGAGGATACTCAGCGGAATGCGACCTACGGGGCCCCTCCACCTTGGAAATCTACATGGCGCCCTTGCGAACTGGGTAAAAATGCAGGAACAGTATGACTGTTTTTTCTTTATTGCCGACTGGCACGCCTTAACCAGCGATTATGAAAATACCAGTTCTATTTCAGGATATATCCGCAATATGTTGATCGATTGGTTAAGCGCCGGGCTTTCGCCTGAGAAAAGTACGCTTTTTATCCAATCACATATCAAAGAACATGCGGAACTTTTTCTTATCCTTTCCATGATAACACCGGTGCCGTGGCTGGAGCGAAACCCCACCTACAAAGATCAGATTGTTCAGCTCAGCAGCAAAGACCTTTCTACCTTTGGTTTTCTCGGATATCCAGTGTTACAGGCGGCTGATATTATTATATATAAAGCCAACGGGGTCCCTGTGGGCGTGGATCAGGTTCCCCATGTTGAAATTACGCGGGAAATCGCCAGAAGATTCAATTATTTTTACGGGAACGTATTTCCGGAACCAGAATCAATTTTGACCGAAACACCCAAAATACTCGGCATTGACCGCCGTAAAATGAGCAAGAGTTATAATAACGCCATCTATTTTTCAGACAGCCCTGATGAAATAGCCGCCAGTGTATCCAAAATGCTCACGGATCCCCAGCGTGCCAGGAAAAGTGATCCCGGTGATCCTGATGTATGCAATGTCTACGAATTTCACAAGTTTTACACCGATACTCAAACCGTGGACAGAATAAACCAAGAATGCCGCACCGCCAAAATCGGATGTGTTGAATGCAAGAAAATAATGGCCCGGAACCTAATAAAAGCGTTAGAGCCCCTGCGTAAAAAAAGAGAATATTACGAAGCCCGGCCACAACTTGTCGACGACATCATTAAGGATGGATGCGATAAAGCACGGCGTGTCGCGCGCCGGACCATGGCAGAGGTTAGGGCGGCGATAAACCTATAGTGCATTGACTATTGATGATTGATTTTATTCATGGCCGTAATTAGAATTGCCGTTATCCATTATGACACCAGATGAATGTTATCAAGTACAGCTCGAAAATATCTTTGAAGGTCCCATGGACCTATTGGTTCACCTTATTAAAAAACATGAGGTTGACATCTATGATATTCCCATTGCTTTGATAACGGAACAGTATCTGAAATACTTAGAGTGGATGAAGGCCATGAACATAGACGTTGCCGGGGAATTTTTAGTGTTGGCATCCACCCTTGCTCAGATAAAATCAAAAATGCTCCTTCCGGCCCATGGCGACGAGGATGAGGAGGAAGATCCCCGCCTTGAACTGATCAGGCCCCTTGAAGAATACCTCCGGATAAAATCAGCAGCAGAAAAGCTGGCTCAAAGGGACCTTCTGGGGGAAGATACTTTTTTAAGAAATCCGAGTCAGGAAGATTATTTGCGTGACCGGGAGGAAACGGTTCTAGATGTCGGGCTGTTCGAACTAATCGATGCGTTCCAAAAAATACTTGAAAACATAACCCCCATCGGCCGGATAGAAATTAATGCCAACACCATTAGTGTCAGAGACAGAATCGTTCAACTCGTAGACATCTTTGAAACCAAAGGATCGGTAACTTTTGATGAGCTGTTTCCCAAGGCTGCCAATAAAGGCGAAGTGATTGTGACATTCCTTGCCATTCTTGAAATGGTCAAGCTTTCACTGATCCGGGTTGCCCAGCATACCCGGACCGGCATTATCAGGCTTTTTTATTTATAATGGAAGAAATAAAAAACATCATCGAAAGTCTTTTGTTTGTGTCCGGGGAACCGCTTACAATTGACCACATTCATAATATACTTGTCCGGGCCGATAAAAAAGAGATCCGAAACGCACTTTCCGATCTTATAAATGATTATGAAGCCCGCAAAGGCGGTTTCTATTTACGGGAGATCGCCGGCGGTTACCAGATTCGCACCCGACCCGAATACAGGGAATGGATCAAACGCTTAGTACAGCCCAAAGCGCTGCGTCTTTCCAAGGCCGCTTTGGAAACCTTGGCAATCATTGCATACAAACAGCCGATTATTCGGAGCGATATAGAACATATCCGTGGAGTTAACTGCGGTGGAATTCTTCGCATGCTGCTTGAGCGGAGATTGATTCGGGTTCTGGGGAAAAAAGAAATTCCCGGACGCCCCCTTATTTATGCAACAACAAAGCAATTTCTTGAAGTATTCGATCTCAAGGATCTGAAAGACCTCCCTACACCCGAGGAAATTAAAAGTCTCGGAGAAGCATCTTCAGAGCATATGGTATAACCAGCTGTTTTAAAAATATAAAAAAGTGCTTGACTTGGAGGCAATTAACACTCTATATAAATAATAAATATGCTTCATTCGGTGAAATGTAATTCATTATAACACATTTTTGCTTTTCATTGAAAACCAAAGACCTTTGAAAAATGTTTTCTATAATTAAAGCCAAGAAAAGCGAAAATTTGAGATCTTTGAATTATTCACGTTATTCAAATTAGTATCAAGTAAAATCAACAGGTTGTAAACTTCAAAGCTCTCAAGGAGACCATATGAACAGATCAGACTTGGTGAATAAATTAAAAGAAAAAGCAGATCTTAGTAAAAAAGATGCCGCAGAAGTGGTTGATACTTTTTTTGATAAAATAACGGAAACCCTTGTAAAAGATAAGCGGGTTGAAATCAGGGGGTTTGGCAGTTTTACGGTTAAGATTTATAAGCCGTACGTCGGCCGGAATCCCAAAACCGGCGAACAAATTAACGTATCTTCCAAAAAGCTGCCTTTCTTCAAAGTCGGCAAAGAATTAAAGGAAAAAGTTGATAACCAATAATTATGGGCGGTTAACTCAGCGGGAGAGTGCTACCTTCACACGGTAGAAGTCACTGGTTCAAACCCAGTACCGCCTACCATTTAAACAATATCAGCCACTTGCATATGATTTTGCAGGTGGCTTTTTTGGTTTTATGGGGCTTAAAAAACAGGTGAAAATTAAGTTTTAATGGCATTTTTCGCACCCTTAAATTGGCCTGCTAATATTCTCGTATGTCAGGTTCGGATAAGGCTGTGATCCATATAAATATTTCAAAACGAAAAGACGGCTTCAGATGATACCCCATTCGGAGATTTGTTCAGCAAGTCGCTCCGTCTTTCCACCGGGGGTAATGTGAGCGAAATAGACTTCGTCGGCCAGAGCGGCGACCAGTTTATTGCGCTGTTCTGAGAGTCGGACAGTGAGGCGGCGCTGGGAGGGCTCAAAGGGGGATAAGAGCAAAATCCGGCCTGCTCCAATGCCACCACGCCATTCCATAGGAATCCTCATTCTTTCAAGGCTTCGCGCAGGACAGATGATAATCGACTGGTCCCCGCGCAGCAATATCTCGAGGCATTCTTTTTCAATAGGGGAATGAAACCCGCTGATAATGCATCGGCGCTGGTTGCGCCATTTTTGGGCCTGATCCATGGCATTAAGGATGGCATCGCCAGGGCAGATTTTAGAGCAGAAAAGCGCGGTTTTGGGGATATTGATCAGATCCAGGCAGCCGATTGCCCAAAGCCGGACAGGAGCATCTTTGCCTAGCCGTTCGATCAGCAAATTCGGATACTGTCTGTTTTGGCGGTTAATGATGGCTATTGCTTGGCTTGGTTTCAACTCAGAGTCCTCGTTGATTTCGTTTCTGAGAATGTCTGTGGCTATCCTGAGAGCGTACTAAAATTCACAGCGTCCTTTAAAAGATTCCCCCTAAAATTCAGATGGTTTTCCGAAAGGTTCGGATGATTATCGGATGATTAAATCCGCATTAAAAAACTCTAATGCCTTATAAATAATCGGATGATTTTGTCGAAATATCAGATGATAATCGTATGATTATCGTACAAGAACATAACGAGTGGCCATCCCTTGGCCTGTACGCTCGAGAATCTTGAGATCAACCAATCCGCTGAGATCGCGATGAGCTGTGTCACGAACCTCCTATCCGAGATTATAATCATTTGACTCAGGAAATGATCACTCTATTCTTGAAACCATACCATAAAAAGCTATTTCGGAAAACCCGACATTGATTTCAAGGCACTTTATTCTCCTTAGGATTTGGACAGTTCCATCTCTTCAGACTCCGGGGGACGCGATGCCGGCGCCGTTTCAAAAAGAAGCCTTCCAGTATCCAACTTCGGAGTTCTTTTGGACAGGTAAAGCATTTCAATACCGACCACATGTTTATCGGCATTGTAGTCCACAATAATTCCAGGGGAAACCTCTTCCGATTCCACGGCATCCGATTCATCAAGGGTCAGGTAAAGAGCATCGGCTTCATTATCAATTTTAAGTTTCATAGCTTACCTCTAATCTTACGGTCAAAAAAAAGTGTTACCACTCGTATAGGGTTTGTATGGGGATTGATTATAACACGAAGCACGCGATTTTCACACTCGGAAATTTCCGCCAGCCGGTGTTCCAATGCAGGATCAGTTGTATCCGTCTCAATTCGCTGAGGGGATGCCAGCACCCGCTCCAGCCATTCCTTTTTAATCTTGCGCTTGACCCGCGCATCCTCGGCATGACGGGTTAATTAAAAATTATCATTCGGCCGCCTCCTCCGCGCCATCCGCCACCCGGCCCATGCGGTATTTGATGTCATAGTTGATGATAAAATCCAGTTCTTCGTCGGTAAAGCCGTAATGTTTAGCAAGGATATATTGAAAAGACGTCTTAAACAGCTCTTTTTGACCCCAAAAAGCTGGTTTAAGAGCGTTTCTGGCCTATTTTTTAACCTCTTTATCAATTATTATATATGATTATCGCGGCCCGACCCCAGACCCCCAAATCGGCATCCAGTATGACCTTTTGGTTACGTGTCACGTGATTTAAGATGAAATATCGAACCCGGGCGCGGCAAAAAATATTGAAAATCTATAAAATGTCAACAAATGCCCATTAATGAACGCCGGCAACCACTCGCGCAGGTACTCCCGGTAAAGTTCCAGCTTATCTCGTGTCCCTTCGTCAAACGGCTGTTGGTGTAAGTTGCGTACAGGCATGACAGTGTTCCTGTTGCTGATGCATGTACAGAGTTTCATCGTTGAAAATCAATGCAGCGGCTCCCGATTTGTCAAGTTTCAAAACGTGACCCCGTTGCCTTTTCGCCTCGGAAGCTCCCCAACTTCCAAATACCTGGGAGGTATCCCACGATCTGAAACAGGTCTAATTGGGGTAATTTGCCTTACTGATTTGCAATTTGCTTCCTTTGCAGATATCGTTACGCGACACAAAATATTTTGATGGAAAAAACCATGAGTTAAATAGCAGGTATCCGTAATACGTGAAACTGCCGCCCTGCATCGATGCTCCGTATTTCATTTTGAATTCATATCTCCTTTCATCCATGGATGATTGTC
>CAZIIV010000074.1:0-3959 GCA_964539365.1 uncultured Desulfobacteraceae bacterium
AGTGTTTTCTTCACCGACTCTGCAACATGACGACTAATTCCGGGCAGTGAGCTAAGTTCTTCGACAGTCGCTGCCCGAATTTTTTCGATGCTTTTAAAATGGGTTAACAGCGTTGCTTTTCTTTTTTTACCCACGCGTGGAACCGAATCAAGCGCAGACCGGATAAATCGCTTTTCGCGACGCTTACGATGAAAGGATATCGCGAACTCATGGGATTTATCTCTTATTTTTTCTAAAAAAAGAAGCGGTCCCCCTCCCCTTCCCATATTTACCGCATTAACCTGTCCGGGTTTATAGATCTTATCTTGTGTTTCCCCTTTGCTCTCATTCTTCTTCGCAATGCTGATAATTTGAAATGTCTGCTCCGGTTCCAACGATGCGATTACCGATACTGCAATATTGAGCTGTCCTTTACCCCCATCCACCATAAGAATATCCGGATACGGCCTTGATTTTTCGCCGTTACCATACCGCCTTTTCAAGACTTCCGCCATGCAGGAATAATCGTCTTTCGCATCAACGGATTTTATTCTGTACTTTCTAAATAACGATTTGTTGGGCTTTCCCTTTTCGAATACAACCATTCCGGCGACAGCCTCTGTTCCGGAAATACTGGAAATGTCAAAACACTCAATTCGCCGGGGCAGTTTGTCCATTTTAAGTCGTTTCTTAAGCTCAACAAGAATCTCCATGTCCGTAGCGGCCGAAGCCCTGAATTCCTTCAGACGGTTTGCCGCATTCTGGGATGCCAACTTAACCAGACGGAGTTTTTCACCTTTTTTCGGTCCCACAATACTCACTTTTTTTCCCCTGATGCCGCCCAAAAGTTCTTCCAGCAAAGATGCGTCTTCAAGTTGAGTGGGGATAAGAATCTCTTTGGGAACAAAGGGAGCTTTTTCATAATATTGCCGGATAAATGCTTGGATCATTTCCTCCTCGGTGGACATAATTTCTGAAAAATTAAAATGCCTTGTCCCCAACAAAAACCCACTGCGAACAAAAAGAACCGTAATCATAGAATGTTCGTGAGACCCGGCAATGCCTATTGCATCCCGGTCCTTAAAATCGTTTGTGACCGCCACTTGTTTTTCAATGACTTGTTCAAGTGCAAACATCTTGTCCCTGAGAACTGCCGCTCTTTCATAGTCTTGCTTATTTGCGGCGGATATCATCTTTTTTTTTATTTTTTGAATAAGATCGGGGGTTCTCCCATTCAAAAACAGGATGACCTCTTTCACGATTTCATGGTATCTGTTTTTGTCCACATCCAGACAGCAGGGCGCAAGACATGCTCCCATCTGGTAATTAATGCATGGCCGGGACCGGTTTCTAAAATTTTTTGTTTTACACTTTCGAAGCTTGAATGTCTTATGGATTATTTTGAGCGTTTCTCGAACCGCCGCAGAAGATGCAAAGGGACCAAAATACAGATCACCGTCCTTTTTTATTTTTCTGACAACGGTAAGGTTGGGATAAGGATGGGTTAAGTTCAGGCGCAAACAAGGATACCGTTTGTCATCTTTTAATATAACATTATAGCGGGGTCGATGCCGTTTAATAAGGTTGGATTCAAGAATCAGAGCTTCTTTCTCGGTTTTGGTAATAATGGTCTCGAAATTTGATATTTTCTTAACCAGAATTCCTGTTTTTATGTCCGGATGTAAAAGGCCCGCCCGGGATCTTGAAAAATATGACGCCACTCGCTTTTTCAGGTTCCCGGCTTTACCCACATATATTACTTTACCATGGGCGTCTTTCATGAGATAGACACCGGGTTGGAAAGAAACCTTGGCCAACTTTTCTTTGATGTCGGAGTTGGGCTGATCGATGGCGGAGAGTGATGCTAATTTTGTTTTTTCTTCTGTCATGATTTAAAAATACAAGTTCCAAATTTAACAGGGTAAAATATTTGGGATTTGAGATTTGGGATTTCAATTCAGTGGTCATCGGTCACTTTCGCTTACAGTTCAAAAACAATCATCTTTTTCAGCGCTTTAATCTGATCTCGCAATTCTGAAGCTTTTTCAAAAGCAAGCTCTTTTGCCGCCTGTGTCATTCGTTCTTCCAGATTTTTAATGATGTCATCTATATTTTCTAAAGAATCATATGGGGCAACGGCTTCCGACACCCGGTCTGCCGGCTCGCCTTTGTGTTCATATATCTCGGCAAATATTGATATGATATCTTTTTGTATGCTTTCCGGGGTAATTGAATTCTTTTTGTTATAAGATTGTTGAATCTTCCTCCGGCGGCCGGTTTCATCAATGGCATGTTTCATGGAGCGTGTCACAACATCGGCATACATAATGACCTGACCCCGGACATTTCTGGAAGCACGGCCGCAGGTCTGTATCAACGACCTTTTAGAACGCAGGAACCCCTCTTTATCTGCATCGAGTATGACCACAAGGGAGACCTCCGGAATGTCAAGTCCTTCTCGAAGAAGATTAATGCCGATAAGGACATCAAATTTGCCCTTTCTGAGATCGTAGATAATATCCATCCGTTCCAGAGTGCCGATATCCGCATGCAAATACCGCACCCTGACTCCCAAATCAGAATAATATTCCGTAAGATCTTCTGCCATACGTTTTGTAAGGGTGGTGACCAGAACCCTTTCATTTCTTTCCCGGCGCATCAAAATTTCTTCAAAAAGATCATCAACCTGGTTTTCAGCGCTTCTGACATCTATTTGAGGATCAATAAGGCCGGTCGGCCTAACGATCTGCTCCACAAGTTCGTTGTTTGCCTGTTCAATCTCGTATTCGGCAGGGGTTGCCGATACATAAACCGCCTGTGATGTTTTTGACTCAAATTCATGGAAGGTCAGGGGCCTGTTATCCAGCGCCGACGGCAACCTGAATCCATACTCAACAAGGGTTTCCTTGCGAGACCTATCCCCTTTATACATTGCTTGAATCTGGGGAACGGCGATATGACTCTCATCGATGAACACCAAAAAATCGTCGGGAAAATAATCCATGAGGGTCGGAGGGGGGTCACCGGGCGCCCTCTGTGTTAAATGGCGTGAATAGTTCTCGATACCGTTACAATATCCGAGTTCCTGTATCATCTCAATGTCAAAATCTGTCCGTTCCTGGATTCGCTGTGCTTCAATCAGCTTATTTTCAGCCCTGAAATAATTGACTCGTTCCTTTAATTCGGCAATGATCGTCTCTGTGGCCCTTTGAAGAACACTTTTTTCAGTAACATAGTGGCTTGCAGGATATATGGTCGTGCGAGTCAAACGTTTCGTAACCATGCCTCTGAGAGGATCAATCTCCGAAATCCCTTCTATATCATCCCCGAAAAAATCGATACGCAGCGCCCGGTCTTCTTCATAGGAGGGGAAGATCTCTACCCGGTCGCCCCGCACTCGGAACACGCCTCTGTGAAAATCCATGTCATTGCGCTCGTAATGAACGGCAACCAGATCCGCAATCAGTTTGTCGCGAGCCAGTTCCATATCTTTTTCAATATCAACACGCATATCCAGATAATCTTCAGGAGCGCCAAGCCCGAATATGCAGGATACACTGGCCACAACAATCACATCCCTTCGGGACAATACCGACCGCGTTGCAGAATGGCGAAGTTTGTCGATCATTTCGTTGATTGACGAGTCTTTCTGGATATAGGTGTCGCTTGACGGAATATATGCTTCAGGCTGGTAGTAATCATAATAGCTCACGAAATATTCAACCGCATTTTCCGGAAACAACATTCTGAACTCATTATAAAGCTGAGCGGCAAGGGTTTTGTTCGGGGCGATGACAAGGGCAGGTTTTTCAACCGTTGCAATGACATGTGCCATGGTAAAGGTTTTACCGGATCCGGTAACCCCCAGAAGAACATGGTATTTTTTGCCCGCCAAAATCCTTTTGCTCAAGGTTTTGATTGCTCTGGATTGATCACCTTTGGGTGTAAAATCTGAAACTAACTTAAAGGAAGGCATGAAA
>CAZIIV010000074.1:4059-11314 GCA_964539365.1 uncultured Desulfobacteraceae bacterium
CTGTCCGTTCAGGACCTCATCTTCTAAGAATTGACTTGAAAGATTCTTAGGCCCTTACTCACTGATTTTCCAAATGGTTCCTTCTGCTCGATCTTCTAAAATTATGTTCCTGTCCGCAAGCTGATCCCTGATCCGGTCCGCCTTCTCCCAGTTTTTTTCCTTTCTGGCCTGGTCTCGTTCCCGAATCATTTGATCAACAACATCCGGATCCATGGATTTTTGTTCAAGACCCCGGGCTTGTTTACGTTGGAAATAGACTTTGGGGTCTTCCATTAGTATTCCCAAAACGCTGCCTATTCCCAGAATGTCGGAATGATCGGAGTAGGCGGCTTTTTTTATTTCGGACGACATATGATTTTTTTTCTGATCCAGCAGGCGATTCATGCTTCGAACCGTGTCAAAAAGGATGCCGATGCCACGGGCGGAATTAAAATCATCATCCATTGCCTCTGAAAACCGCTGCCAGCAGTCGCCGGGCTCAATCTTATGATCCGGCAGCATACCGATCTCTTCCTCAACGCGTTCAAGAAGCGCATAGATCTTATCAAGTCCCGTTTTTGCTTCATTCAGGGCTTTGTCCGTGAAATCAACAGGGCTGCGGTAATGATTGGACAGAAGAAAAAGACGCACGGTTTCAGGATGATAAATTTTTAAAACATCTTTTATCATCAAAAAATTTCCCAGCGATTTTGACATCTTTTCCTGATTTATATTTACAAAGCCGTTATGAATCCAGTATTTTACAAACGGTTTCCCCGAAACGCTTTCTGACTGAGCGATTTCGTTTTCATGGTGCGGAAAACACAGATCCTTCCCTCCTCCGTGGATATCGAAGGTTTCACCCAGATATTCATTGCTCATGGCCGAGCATTCAATATGCCAGCCGGGCCTTCCCATGCCCCATGGGCTTTCCCAGGCAGGTTCTCCGGGTTTTGCGGTTTTCCATAAAACAAAATCAAAAGGGTTTTGTTTCCTTTCATCAATATCGACTCTTGCTCCGGCCTCCATATCTTCAAGCCTGCGACCGGATAGTTTTCCGTATTCTTTGAATTTTTCAACGGAATAATAGACATCTCCATTTATTTGATATGCAAACCCTTTTTGTATCAGCTTTTCAACAAACCGCACGATCTGCCGGATGTGCTCGGTGGCTTTTGGTTCGATAGTCGCCCGTTCAACGTTCAGGGCATCCATGTCGCTGTAGAATTCCGTGATATATTTTTCAGCAATCGCCATGGAATCCATACCGAGCTGGTTGGCTTTATCTATAATTTTATCATCAACATCGGTAAAATTTCTGACATATGTAACTTCAAATCCCTTTGCTTTAAGATATCGTGCGATAACATCAAACACCACCACGGACCTTGCGTGCCCGATATGACAGGCATCATATACTGTAGGACCGCACACATACATACGGACCCTGCCCGGTTCTAAAGGTTCAAAACGTTCCTTTTTTCCGCCCAATGTATTGAAAACGCGAAGTGCCATAATCCTTTCCCTGGTTTAAAAGTTTACTCTTTATAATTATTCATTTTTTCAGAGACTGAATGAGAACAACGCACATGGCTCCGATCCCCTCCCCTTTTCCGATCATTCCGAGACCTTCGAAAGTTGTTGCTTTTATATTAACACACTCCGGCTCGATTTCAATTGTTCGGGCAATGTTTTTTTGCATCTCCTCTCTGTAAGAGGAGAGTTTCGGAGCATCGGCAAAGATTGTCGAATCCAAATTCATGATTTTAAATTCCTTGCTTCTCACCAATTCATAGGTTCCGGCTAGAATCTTTATGCTGGAAATGTCTTTGCAGTCCGGGTCGGTGTCCGGAAAATGCATGCCGATATCCCCCAGTCCCGCGGCTCCCAACAGTGCGTCACACACCGCATGAATAAGCACATCGGCGTCCGAATGCCCGAGCAATCCTTTTTCGAATGGAATGGTAACCCCACCCAGAACAAGCTTCCGCCCGCGAGTCAGGCGATGAACATCATATCCTATACCCATACGCATGGTAATCTCCGTATTCTAACATCTCAGATTTTATATAACTTAAAATTCCAAATAACAAATCCCCTCTGGGCCAGGATTCTTTACTGTGTGAATCTTTTGTAACTTTTTTTTGAGAATCTTTCCGTAACTTGACTAAAGCGGGGTTTTGCAAATGGGTAAAGGGAGCCCTTATTGGGGTGCAACGTAATTCCGAACCCGGGGCATCTCAAAAATCACACCCCGGGTCCGGGAGTAAGAGTTATTTCTGCATGGCCTTGTTGAAAATGGCTTCTGTTTTATTTGCCATATCTTCCGCCTTCTGCGCGGAGGCTGCCGCATCTTCGGCCGCTTTTTCTGATCGGTCTGCAGCATCTTCAGCGCGCTGAGCATCTGCGCTAGTCTTTTGTGCACAATCCTGGGCTAACGCCTTGGCATCCTGGGAGTCCTGAAGAGCCTGCTGAACCTGATCTTCCAACATCTTGACCTGCTGGGACGTAGCACAGCTCATGAAGGTAACCGCCAAAATCATTGAGAACGCCAGACACAACAAAATACGTCCATATTTCCGTACATTCATTTAATTTCCTCCTCTGATTTTTCTCTTGGTGTATTAAATAAACATCATGTCATCAGATATTCGACGTTTCCTTAGTGATTGAAACATCACCTCCCTTCATCAGATATCCCACACGAACCGGGATTCCGTTTTGTTTTTGGAGGGCATTTTTAACCGCTTCATGTGAGATGCTGCTCCAAAGGCCCATCTCTTTTAATCGACGCATGATATGCGCCGCCATATCCGGTATCCTGCCGTAAATATCCGGATGAACCTCAATGAATATGTTTCCGTCCTGAACCCCGATCTTTACCGGTTCATAAATAATTTCAAAAGGGGTGCCCACACACACCTCTTCGAAGAAGAGAGCGATATGTTCCGGATACAGACGGATGCATCCATGACTGACGAGCCGCCCGATTCCCCAAGGAGTATTGGTTCCATGAATACCATATCCGTCAAGTGACAGTCCCACCCAGTATTTTCCCAACGGGTTATCCGGTCCCGGAGGAATCGATATGAATCCGTACTTTGGTCTGAGTGACTCCGGGACCACCCATACAGGGTTAACCTTGCGATCCGTAATTATACCGGTGGCTACAGGTGTTTCCCAACCTATATTTCCGATGCCGATGGGGAATGTTGTTACCATACCGATTTTCGGAAGAAAGTGATACAGCCTCAACTCCGGCAGATTAATCACAACTCCGTAGTGCCGGGTCGGTGGCAAGATCCATCGGGTAGGGATGTTAATACGACATCCGGAATCAGGAATCCAGGGATCCATTTCCGGATATAGCAACCGCATTTCGTTAAAGCCCAGACCGAAGCTCCTCGCAATATCCAAAATTGTTTCTTTGGGAGCGATGGAGTGGTGCCGTATACATCCCACAACTGATTTGT
The DNA here is from genome assembly GCA_964539365.1 of uncultured Desulfobacteraceae bacterium. Classification (GTDB taxonomy): domain Bacteria; phylum Desulfobacterota; class Desulfobacteria; order Desulfobacterales; family UBA11574; genus S5133MH16. The sequence goes on from CAZIIV010000074.1 coordinate 7,512, forward strand.
CCGGACCATATGAATAACCGCCGCCAATTGCCGTTGGGAAGCCCATGGACATGAAAATACTTAACGCTAAAATAATGATTTTGAGCATATGGATAAACACCGTCAATAATTTTCAGCCCGGTCAACAATTATAATTATTAACATGTTACCATGGATATAACAATCCAAAAATATCTTTTCCCTAACTTCGTCGTTTCAAATTTGATGAACTCGCAAAAAGTCGTCACTCCGGTAGATCCCGGATCGAGTCCGGGAGGAGTCCAGATGCTCTGCAACTGTTTGAAAATACTGGATTCCGGCTTTCGCCGGAATGACAGAAAACAGTATTTTGTGACTTTTTGCGAGTTCATCACAGGTTGACTTGCAGGCCTTTTGCCTTGAGATACTCCTTTACCTGTCTGATTCCCAAAATGCGATAATGAAAAACCGAGGCGGCAAGTAAAATCTGAGCACCTCCTTGAACCACGCCCTCATAGAAATGCTCCAAATTACCGGCCCCGCCCGAAGCAATTACGGGCAGGTCCACCGCATCCGAAACGGCCCGGGTGAATTCCAGGTCATAGCCGGACTGTGTGCCGTCCCCATCCATGCTTGTTGGCAGAATTGCACCTGCTCCGAGTTCCTGGCAGTGTTTCGCCCAAGCGATCGCGTCCAGTCCCACGGGTTTTGTGCCCCCGGAGACAACCAGTTCAAACCCTGAAGGCATCTGTTTGTTTCTCCTGGCATCCACGGCTACAGTCACCTTGTCTGCGCCAAACTGCGCGGTTGCCCGGGCTATTAAATCCGGTTCTTTGACTGCAGCGCTGTTCATTGAAATTTTGTCAGCACCGGCTTTAAGAACCATTTCGATGTCTTGCAACGTGGAGATACCGCCGCCCACGGTAAGGGGTATATCAATCACTGAGGAGACCTTCTCGACCCACTCGAGTCTGGTTTTTCGATTTTCCAGGGTTGCCGCTATATCCAGTATGGCCAGTTCATCTGCACCTTCCTTTTGATAATAGGCTGCATTTTCAACGGGATCGCCCGCATCTTTGAGATCAACAAAATGCACTCCCTTCACCACACGGCCGTTTTTCATATCCAAACACGGCATGATTTTAACGATACTCATATTTTCTCCTTATTCAATTATCTGAATGCAGTTTCTCTGCTATCCCCAATGCGGTTAACTTTCGGGGTTAATTTCATCAAATCCGGGCCTTACAAAGGCTCTGGCATCAGGAAATTCGTTCTCGGTTCTTTTGCGAAGCCGATCGAGGTGAGTAATAATACCTATAATATTTTTTTTCTGGTCTGAAAAATACTTCAAGATCTTACCCCATGCGCTGATGGAACGATCCATACCAATCAGTGCAACCTTTGTTGAGCCATCCGAATCTTTTGGGAAATCATGCATGATTTCAAACTCTTCGTCCTGAGCGCTGTGAAGTGCCCTTTTGAGTTTTACATAAATCTGGTGCTGATACCACCGGATCACCTCTATGGAGTCGATTACCGTCACCGTATCTTCCGGTGGCGGTGATTGAATTTCATAGAGATCTGGATGGGTGTGGATTTGACCTTCATTGTGTTCAAATAACTCTGCATTTAAGTCAAACCAGTCATCAACCATGCTAATATATACTTTTGACATGTGAGACAGAATGTGTACCACATTTTTTTCATCAAATCTCCTTTGAAACTTATCATCCTCTTCCATATCAAGAGAATCAAGATCGATCCCCTGCTCTTCAGCCATTTCTTTCAACATATTTAAGGTTTCGTGAAGCGTTTCGCTCAGTTTCTTCCAGAAAGCCTCGTTGGTTATATCTACCGATTCAAGATCGCCGAATTTTTCTTCACTCATTTCAAAGTTCAAACAGCGGGAAGTAAAGGCACAGCGCTCACACCACCGATCGCAATAATTATAAATACCCGGTATATACTTTGAATTATCACTATTTTTATCGAAAAGCGTCATTGTTTAAATAATTATGAAATGATACATAAACATAGGATTATGCCGTCATAAATGATAAAAATAATCCGGCGGCTTGTTTTAGGGGCGTGAATGACGATACTCTCTTTAATCATTATCGGTTTTAAAAGTCAACCTTATGATTTTGTTCTTATATAATAATAAGGGGGTTGTGGAGTTTTTTAATTCAAGATATTTTATTTTTCGGGACAAAACCGGAGTGGCTCTGTCTGTTTTTCCTACAATCGCCTTGATGGATTGCTCTGTTTTCTCATTTTCAATAATATAGAGTTTGAAATTAGAATCCATTTTATTTTTGATGTTCATGGAGGTCAGCCGGGATATCAAACACTCCCGCAGCCTATCTGTATCGTTTTTGGCATTGCCGGTCTTTATATAGGGATTTAAATAGTTTTTGATTGTAGGCTGTAAAGAAATGGAAGGGTGAACTTATTGAAATGATGAAGTAAACTACATAGTTTTAGGTAATGAAGGTAACAGGGAGGATTTCTTCAACTGCATTGTGATGAGTTGGTTCCCATCCATAAATCATAACATCTGTTCACTTGTATGTGTACTTCTGGATAAAAAAGCCCAGCAGTAATCTTTGTGGATAATTCAATTTCCCGAATTTCATACATAATTGCCTCATTGGCGTTGAATTGGAAGAAACTGTGTTCTCTAATTCAAAATCCAGAACAGTTCTAACCGGTAATTTTTTCATATAAAAATCGTCAACGGTCGAAAATATTTCAACTTCAAGGGAGCCTTCCGTTTGTTCACCATCCTCTATAAGCTGAAACGCAAGCCCACCCTCACTGATGTCTTTGATTTGACCCAATTTGTTATAATGCGGGCATGCAACAGCGAATGCGCCTTCCTTGACCTTGAATCGCTTGTGTTTCCTTCTCTCGTTTAACACTTTCTTGTTTTTCATGATTCGTGTCCAAACAGTCTTTTAATATGATCTTGCTTAACTTTTTATCCATTCATCTTATAAATGAATATTATTATAAACACTGTTTGAAAAAATTAGCAAGTTGGTAAAACTTCATATCCGGCCGCGCTACATCCTTAAATTATATTTTTGCACCCTTTAAGTTTCTGTCTTATTTTATGTCGAAACAACCGGGTGAGAAACCAAGGTATCGACACTTGAATTTAAACAGACAAGGAGGTATGTTATGAAAATAATTTCAATATTAGCCATTTCGGTGGCACTGATTTTGTTCTGTGTTTATCTCGCAATAAGCATGGACGATACAATGGAAAAACCTACGAAGGAACGATCTGAAAATACTCGAACCGCCGTATTTGCAGGCGGCTGTTTCTGGTGCACGGAATCCGATTTTGAAAAGGTAGACGGTGTGATTGAAGTCGTATCCGGATACACCGGAGGGCATGATGACCACCCCGCCTACAAAGAGGTCTCGGCGGGAGGAACCGGACATGTGGAGGCGGTTCAGGTAAGTTACAACCCAAACCGAATTACCTATGAAGAGCTGCTCGATGTGTTCTGGCGGCATGTGGACCCCACGGATCCCGGCGGCCAGTTCGTGGACCGGGGCTCACAATACCGTAGCGCCATCTTTTATGCCAATGAAAAGGAACGGCAACTGGCTGAAGCTTCTAAAAAACGATTGGCGGATTCCGGACCGTTTACCAAGCCCATTGTAACGGATATTCTTCCGTTAGGTACTTTTTATAAAGCAGAAGATTATCACCAGGATTATTACAAAAGAAATCCGCTCCGTTATAAATGGTACCGCTCCGGTTCGGGTCGAGACAAGTTTTTGACAAAGACCTGGGCGGGTATGAAAACGGACATGAAGGATGAAATGAA
>CAZIIV010000074.1:11414-13002 GCA_964539365.1 uncultured Desulfobacteraceae bacterium
ATGGAACTGAAGCGAAAATTAACCCCCTTGCAGTTTAAGGTGACGCAGCAAGACGGCACCGATCCCCCCTTCAAAAACGAATACTGGGACAACCATGAACCCGGCATATACGTGGATATCGTCTCTGGAGAGCCCCTGTTCAGCTCCACGGACAAATTCGAATCCGGAACCGGATGGCCCAGCTTTACAAAACCGCTGGAGCCTGAAAATATAACGGAAAAAAACGATGTTTCATTTTTTATGAAACGTACGGAAGTTCGGAGCAAACACGCCGATTCACACCTGGGTCATATGTTTAACGACGGCCCCGCGCCCACGGGTCTTCGCTATTGCATCAACTCGGCCGCGTTAAGATTTATCCAGAGCAAGGATTTGGAAAAAGAAGGCTACGGAAAATATATGAATCTGTTTAAATAAGTTCAGACAGATCGCTAACGCACTCGGGCTATTGAGCACTTAACCGGTAATTACACCCGAATCGATTCAAAACGTGATCCGGGTGTAATTCGTTAAAATGCTTGAACCTCAAGTTGTGTTTTGATATGCAACACAGGTTATATTAAATCGGAAGTTCGGGAAAAGCGGGTTGAGAGAATGATACGAACTAAAAATATCTGGCATAAAAAAGGTGCTGTCCAGGGGGCTCATCCGGGAAACCATCCGGATCAGGAGATTCTGGTTCCATTCGGGTTTCAGCAAATCCCCAAACAAGAGAAAGCCGGCAGGACCCTGCGGCATTTTAACAGGGTCGCCACCAAATACGATTTCATGAACACGCTGCTGAGTTTCGGCATCCACTACCTTTGGAAAAGAATCGCCATTGAAATGTTGCATCTGAAACCCGGTGACCGGGTGATCGACGTCTGCGGCGGCACCGGCGATCTCGCCGTGTTGGCAGCCAGGTCTGTGGATCTTTCCGGTAAAGTCATCATTTACGACATCAACCGTAAAATGATGCAGGTGGGGCGTGCCAAACGGAATCGATCGGTCCGGAGAAACCGTATCGAGTTTATCCAGGGAAATGCGGAGTCCATCTCATTTCCGGAGGATACGTTTGATTCGGCCATGGTCGGCTTTGGAATACGAAATTTGACCCATATGGATTTGGGATTTAAAGAAATGCATCGTATTCTTAAACCCGGTGGAAGAATAATGTGCCTGGAGTTTTCAAAACCCACCGCTCCATTGTTTCGATGGCTGTATGATATTTACTCTTTTTATGTTATACCTTTTCTCGGAAAGGTATTGGTGGGTTCCCGTCAGGCATATCTGCTGTTGCCCGAGAGTATACGTATGTTTCCAGTGCCCGAAGAATTATCCGCTCTTTTAAGGGACATTGGGTTTCACAAGGTTTCCTATCGAAGACTGACCAACGGGATCGCTGTTGTGCATGTAGGTGAAAAACCTTAGAACGCATCTTAAAAAATGATTGCGACATGCAGCACAACGAAGAAGCTGGGCTTTTTAAGGACGATTTAAGTTTTAGGTATTAAGTTTTAAGTGTTTGTTAATATAATTAATTTTAATTGCCTAAAACCTAAATCTTAAAACCTAAAACGTGATAAACTCTACTTTTTACGAAACCGTC
>CAZIIV010000075.1:0-2264 GCA_964539365.1 uncultured Desulfobacteraceae bacterium
CTCAAGATTGATGAATTCGCAAAAAGTCATAAAATACCGTTTTCTCTCCGAGCCGGAGGCCGTCATTCCGGCGAAAGCCGGAATCCAGTCTTTTCAATCAGCTGCAGAGCATCTGGACTCCTCCCGGACTCAATCCGGGATCTACCGGAGTGACGACTTTTTGCGAGTTTATCAAGATTGTTCACGTCCATATAGTTGCTGTTGGTGACCTCGTTTCCCCCTTAATCCCGAAACCTGACACCTGAAACCTGACACCTGAAACCTGACACCAAATAAGCATGTCAATCTTGGCAAACAACAGTCTTGATTTACCCCCTCAACATCTTTTTGAAAGGGACATATAATACCGCGCTTCATCTTCCCGGCCCCGCTTTCGACATCCGGCCGCATAAATTATACATTTTTGTTTGAGGGTTTTTACCGCCGCCTCATACTGGCTCTTTGAAAGCAGGTTGCTTTCGATTAATTTGTTTAAGGATTTTATTCGGAATTTATCGAGACCGGAAGATGCGGAAAGCTGGTCATTATGTCCGCCCCGTTTTATGATCAGCGGAGTTTCGATAAGGTATACCGGGTATCGGCAGCTTATTCTGAGCCATAAATCATAGTCTTCGCAAGCAGGAAGTGCTTCATCGAACCCCCCCACTTTTTCAAACAGAGAGCGTCTGATCATCACGGCCGACGGGCTGACCAGACACAGAGCCAGGGAGGGTTCAAAAATCATTCCCCAGGGTTTTTTATGCCGTTGTTTGGGGTTGACACGAACACCCTTTCTGATCCAGGTCTCTTCTGTCTGGCAGATTTGAGCATCCGGATTTTTGTTGAAAAATTCAACCTGCCGGAAAAGTTTTTGCGGCAGCCAGAGATCATCCGAATCAAGAAAAGCAATAAACCGCCCGGATGCTTCTGCAAGCCCCCGGTTTCTTGCCGCACTCACTCCCTGGTTCTTCTGACGGAAAACCATGATATCCCCACGGTATGAATTGAGAATATCATCTGTATTATCGGTAGAGCCGTCATCAACAACAATAAGTTCAAAGTCCCTGTAATCCTGGGCCAGGACAGACTCGATTGCCTCTTGGACTATCCATCCGCGATTATACGTGGGAATGATGACACTGACCCGTGGTTTTTTTTCAATCACATCCCCACCCCATGGATATGGGCGCCACAGTAGGAACATTGACCGTTTTTAATCAGGTTCTGTCTGATATAAAACCCCCATCGGTCAATCAGAAGCTTGCCGCACTGATAACAGAAGGTCTTTTCTCCGCTCTCGCCGGGAACATTACCGGTATAAACATATTTTAATCCCGCCTCTATCCCGATTTCGCGAGCCGTGACCAGAGTCTTAACCGGCGTTGACGGTCGATCCATAAGTTTGTATGTGGGATGAAACCGGCTGATATGCCAGGGGGTGTCCGTACCCAGAGAACCCGCCAGAAATGCAGCCAGTTCTTTAAGCTCCTCCCCGGCATCGTTTAACCCCGGAATAATCAATGTGGTCACCTCCACAAAAACACCCAATGACTTCATCAGTTTTAACGTCTCTTTGACAGGCTCCAGCCTGGCCCCGCAATATGTTTTATAAAAATCATTGGTGTAAGCTTTCAAGTCAACATTGGCCGCATCAAGATAGGGACTTATCATGTTAAGGGCTTGGGCGCTCATGTATCCATTGGTGACAAACACGTTTTTAATTCCATTTTGGTGAGCAAGCTTTGCGGTATCATAGGCAAACTCGAAAAACACGGTGGGTTCGGTATAGGTATAGGCTATGGTTTTGCAGTCCTTGCTTAGGGCGGCGTCAACAATATTCTCGGGCGAGAAAGGGTCACCCATGATCATCCCGTCACGTTCCGACGGCATCTGGGAGATATCCGCATTCTGGCAGAATTTACATTTAAAATTGCAACCTACGGTCGCTATGGAATAGGAAAGGCTTCCGGGCATGAGATGAAAAAGCGGTTTTTTTTCAATCGGGTCGATGTGACGGGCAATAAGCTTTCCATAAACCAGAGTGTTGAGAACCCCTTTACGGTTTTCCCTGACCCCGCATTTTCCGAGACGTCCCTCTTTTATAACACACCCATGGTTGCAAAGGTTACATTTAACCTTATTCTCTTCAAGCCGTTCATATAAATAAGCCTCCATAATTCGGCCTCCTGACCCAAAATTTTTAACCTTGCCCTATCTATCCGGGGGTGTAAATCAAAGCTGTTGTTTGCCAAGATTGCCATGGCTATTTGGTTTCAGGTGTCAGG
>CAZIIV010000075.1:2364-12887 GCA_964539365.1 uncultured Desulfobacteraceae bacterium
ACCTGAAACCTAAAAATAGGGCTTCGGAGCCACGGTTTGCCAATAGACAAGGATCAGTGTTTAGCAACGGTCTTGATTTACACCCTCTATCCGGCCGCCGCACCGGTGGTAGGTTTTGCTTTAATCGGCAAGACAAGAGGCCGGGTTCTAAAACGCGGAACAAGGGTAACCACCATGCCGATAAAAGCTCCGCACGGGCATCTTTGCAACATGGCAGACCGTTCCATCCTGCGGGTCATCCATCCGGTTGCCGCCGGGAAATGACATACGGTACGCCATGATATGGGCACATCTCCCAAAAGCGACCGGATGGTCTGTTTAAGCTCCCAGATACTGAAAAAATGAGCCCGGTTATATATGGTATTGGTAAAAATTCCTTTGACCCTGCGCTGAATCCCTTTGACCGAATATTTATTAAGAACTCCCAGAAATATCCTGTTTTTTGCAACTCTGCTTGCCTCTTCAATCGCCCGTTTGGGATCTTCGACAAATTCCAGGGTGGTAATAAAACAGGCATGGTTAAAGGAGTTATCATCAAAGGGAAGATCCTCTGCAAAACCCCGGTGGAGATCCGCTCGATTTCCTACATTTTTTGCCGCAATATCAAGCATATAAGGGGACGGGTCCAGTCCGGTTACCTGGACTCCGGCATCTATAAATGTAAGCAGGCCGGCACCGGTTCCGCAACCGATTTCCAGAACACTCTCTCCTCTGGCGGGCTTGAGCAAATCGAGCATAACCCGGTTTTCCAGTTCGGCAACAAACCGGTTGTGAGGATTGTCAAACCATTTTTCGTAGGCCACGGCGTCATTAAAATCGAAGATATACCCCATACAGAGTCATTTAAACAAAAAAACTAATTTTATCAAGGAGAAAACGAAATCTTAGATCTTATTTCGTTCAAATGTGAAGATTTCATTTACGATTCCTTGACACATAAACAGCCGTCATACTATGTTTTAAATATTAAAATTTCGTTAAAAATTCAGGTGTCAGGTGTCAGGGCTAAGTGCTCTAATTCATAAATACGGTGACGTATTTTTATCTGGACACTCCGGTATAAGGTGAAGTCCAAAGTTTGAAGTTTGAAGTGCCTTAAGTGAGCTAAAGTTGAGGAACGCGCTTTCAGCGCGATCAATTATAATTAAAATTGATAGAATACCTTAACTTTAGACACTTTAGTTCACTTTAGTTCACTTTAAACTTTTGCATGAATAGAATGAATAAACCAAGCTATAAATAAGTAACCGTATTTACGAATACATATGTACTAAGGGGGAAACCAGATAGCCATGGCAATCTTAGCAAACAACAGTCTTGATTCACTCCCCATTATGATGCTGGTTACTGGTTTCCGGATAAACCCTCCAGTGCGGAGTATTTGTTGATTATGAAAGAATTTTTCAAGGTTACGGATTTAAAAAGGGTGCTGGAATACGCATCCGATTTTCCTCGGGTCGAAACTGAAGAAGTGCCGCTCAGTGAAACGGCCGGAAGGGTTCTTGCCGAAGATGTCGATGCGGACGCAGATCTTCCTGATTTTATACGATCCAGCATGGACGGCTTTGCGGTCCGTGCTTCCTCGACCTTTGGCGCATCGGAAGCAAATCCCGCATATCTTTCTGTCACAGGCTCCGTCAACATGGGAGAATCTCCTTGTTTTTCCATCGGAATCGGGCAAGCCGCGAGGATCTCAACCGGGGGCATGTTACCCGAGGGGGCCGACAGTGTCATCATGATAGAACACACGGAAGCGGTGGACCCCACAAGTATTGAGGTATACCGGAGCGTCGCTCCCGGACTAAATATTCTTGAAAAAGGTGAAGATATCCGTAAAAGTGCCATCCTGGTTTCAGCAGGGAAAAGACTCAGAGCCCAGGAAACCGGACTCCTGGCCGCCTTTGGCCAAAAAAAAATCCGGGTTTACAAAAAACCGGTGATCGGCATCATCTCTACCGGAGACGAAGTGGTTCCCATTGATGAAACGCCGGGCCCCGGCCAAATTCGGGATATAAACATGTATACCCTTTCCGGTCTTGTAAAAAATACCGGGGCTGAACCGGTTACCTTTGGAATTGTTCGGGACGACGTTAATGATCTTTTGAAAAAATGCACCCTGGCCCTGGATAAAACAGATATGGTCTTGATTTCAGGAGGAAGTTCAGTGGGCACCCGAGATTTTACCATCGAGGTACTCACCGCACTTCCTGATGCCCAAATCCTTGTACACGGCATCTCTATAAGCCCTGGAAAACCAACGATTCTGGCCAAATCCCACCGTCACGCCATTTGGGGCCTGCCCGGACAAGTGGTTTCAGCCATGGTTGTCTTTGAAGTTGTGGTGAAACCCTTCATCGAACAAATCGGAGGCCTTTCCATCGAACACAAAAATGATTTCAGACTTCCCGCGCGACTGACCAGAAATATTTCATCGTCCCAGGGGCGAGCCGATTATATCCGGGTGCGTTTGAATCGGAAAAAGGGCGTGCTTTGGGCGGAGCCGATTCTCGGGAAATCGGGACTGATAAACACAATGGTAAAAGCCCACGGACTGATAGAAATCGGGGTAAACACCGAAGGGCTGGACAAAGGCGCCGAGGTCGAGGTGATCCCCCTTTAGTACCTCAACCCTGATTTCTTGTGTTTTTGTGTCAAAAAATCAAATAACAAAATACAAATAACAAACAAATTACAATGACCAAAAAACAAATTACAAACAATTGGCTTTTGATCTTATTTGGAATTTGGAGCTTGTAGTTTGGAATTTATTTGAGATTTGATGCTTGTGATTTGTTATTTCCGGCTTGTCCGGGTTAACCCATATTGATACTCACACACAATTCGTGGTGAAAAAAATAGAATGGAAATATTATGAACAAAAGCCAACATATATATTTAAACATGAAAACCCTCAAACAGGCTCGCCAAATCCTCTTTGAGCACTTTTCCCCCTCCAACCCCCTGTTAAAAGAGACGATCCCGGTTCCTGACGCAGTGGGCCGGATTCTGGCGGAACCGGTATTCGCCGTAATTTCTTCTCCCAACTTTCATCTGGCTGCAATGGACGGAATCGCCGTAACAGCGGCAAAGACCTTTGGCGCTTCTGAAACACGGCCAAAGCAACTGGGTACTGGTACGGACGCGTTTTATATAAATACCGGCCACGTAATGCCTGAAAACACCGACGCGGTCATTATGATAGAGCATGTTAATGATATGGGCCAAGACCGGGTTGAAATTGAGGCACCGGCATTCCCCTGGCAGAACGTCCGAAAAGTCGGTGAAGATATTGTGGCAACCGAGCTTCTTTTCCCCCATAACCATGTCATCACTCCCTATTGTGTGGGTGCCCTTCTTTCAGGAGGCGTCTTTAAGGTGCCGGTAAGAAAAAAACCAAACGCACTGGTTATTCCCACAGGGTCAGAACTGGTGGACTGGCGTAAAACATCTCTTGAGAATCTTAAACCGGGTCAGGTGCTTGAAACAAATTCTTTTGTTCTCGGCAAACTGATCGAGTCGTTCGGCGGCGGGTTTGTCCGTCATGAAATGCTGACCGATGATACCGAAATAATAAAACAGGCAATTCTGGATGCGGTCAACTCTGATTTCGATATGGTACTGACCGTGGGCGGGTCGTCGGCAGGATCCGAGGATTATACCAGAAATGCTATTGATGATCTCGGCCGGGTGCTGGTCCACGGCGTTACCATCATGCCCGGAAAACCTCTTATCATCGGCGCAATAAAAGGCAAACCCGTCTTCGGTATTCCGGGGTACCCGGTATCCGCAATAATTGCCTTTGAACAGTTTGTGGGGCCGTTATTATCATTGATGCTGGGACAGCCGGAAAAACAAAGACCCACGGTTGCCGTTGAGCCCACAAAAAAGATTGCTTCAAAACTGGGCGTCGAGGAATTTTTACGGGTAAAGCTGGGAGCCGTGGGCGACAGAATTGTGGCCACTCCCCTGCCCCGCGGCGCAGGATGTATCACCACCCTAACCCGGGCGGACGGCATTATCCGGGTGCCGAATAATATTGAAGGAATACCCCCTCATGAGCCGGTCACGGCCGAACTGTTGCGTCCCCTGTTTTCCATTAAAAATACGATGGTGGTGGTGGGAAGCCATGACAACACCTTGGACATTCTGGCAGACCAGATTCGCTTCGGGCACAAAAATCTTACCCTCTCATCAAGTCATGTGGGCAGCATGGGCGGTCTGATGGCCATTAAAAAAGGGGTTTGTCATTTGGCAGGATCACATCTTCTGGATACCCGGGACGGTTCTTACAATATATCCTATGTCAAAAAATATCTCCCCGATGTCCGGGTAAAACTGGTGAATCTTGTTCTTCGGGATCAGGGACTGATCGTACTTCCGGGAAATCCCAAGACCATCAACGGTATTGAGGACCTTGGCCGTAAGGATATCACGTTCATCAACCGGCAGGCGGGCTCCGGCACAAGAATTCTTCTGGATTTCCGCTTGACTCAGCTGGGCATGGATCCCTCCGATGTCAACGGATATGAGAACGAAGAATTTACTCATATGTCGGTGGCCGTGGCCGTGCTCAGCGGAACCGTGGATGTGGCCCTTGGAATCTATGCCGCCGCAAAGGCCCTGAATCTCGATTTTATCCCGGTGGTCACGGAACAATATGATCTGATTATCCCCGAAATATTTTATGAATCAGAAAACATCCGGATGCTGCTTGATACCATTAATTCTCCCGACTTCAAAAAGCGGGTTAAAGCATTGGGAGGATATGGCACAGAAAAAACAGGCCGGGTAATCCTATAGACTTATTATAAATTTCCCATGGACATTAAAATATTGAACAAAAAGGAAAGAACTTAGGGCTTCGCCCCAATTGGAATAATGGAATGATGGAGTAATGGAATGATGGATTTGAAGGAGTTTCTTACAATTAAAATGGTTTATTTCCGCCCTTACTCCCAATATTCCAGTATTCCAGAATTCCAGAATTCCATGCAATTAGTATAAACCAGGAACTATTAAAAGATCTTTAAACTCAACTAATTGTATAAGTTACGAAAAGTCTTAAATTAGAATATGGCTTCAGGAAAAAGGATATTTATTAAAGGATGAAACACAAATACACGTTGATAGATCATACGGCGGATTTTGGCATTCATGTTTATGGTTCGGATTCAAAAGACCTTTTTGCCAATGCCGCATGGGCCCTGTTTGACCTTATTACGGAAACGGATCGGTTAACCGGCCTTGAGTCCTGTCACATTGAGGTGTCCGGGGACGACTGGCCCGATCTTATGGTAAACTGGCTCAGAGAGGTCTTGTTCCTGTGGAACGGTAAAGAACTGCTCGTAAAAAAGGCCCGAATTCTGTCCCTGTCCGAAACTGAACTGGCCGCAACCGTCGAGTGTGATCCGTTTAACCCTGATCGCCATATTATAAAAACCGAAATCAAAGCCGTAACCTACCACCAGATCCGGGTGATCAGCAAGCCCCATGGATGGGAGGCGAGGATCATATGTGATATTTAAGCGATTTGTTCAGGGCCACGTTATTTAGAGTTTACTTTGACGTCTGCTCTGGGCGGGTTATTTTGTCAACTTGACACTCTTTTCCCTTTACGCTAAAATAGTTTTAAATAAAAATTTGAATGAGATCTTAGAAAAAACCATGGAAATTAAAAAAATAGACAAATACCGGTGGGAAGTCCCCAAAACAGGCGCCATGCGCGTTCCGGGGATTATTTACGCAACAGAATCCATGCTCAAAGCCGAAGAGCAGAAAGAACCGTTAAAACAGGTGGCGAACGTTGCAACCCTTCCGGGGATCTTAAAAGCATCGCTGGCCATGCCGGACATGCACTGGGGGTATGGGTTTCCCATCGGCGGGGTGGCGGCCTTTGACTGGGAATCGGGCATCATCTCTCCCGGCGGAGTAGGGTATGATATTAACTGCGGGGTACGCCTGGCAACAACCTCTCTTGTGGAAAAAGAAGTGCGTCCAAAACTTGAAAATCTTGTGAATGCGCTCTTTCAGGGCATTCCTACCGGCGTGGGATCAAAAGGTTCTATCAAGCTTTCCGTACCCGAAGAAAAAAAGGTTCTGCAAATGGGCAGCAAGTGGGCGGTCAGCCGGGGCCTTGGAGAGGCACTGGATTTGGAACATACGGAAGATGGCGGATGTATGCCCAATGCCGACCCAAGCGTGGTCAGTCAAAGAGCCCTGGAAAGGGGGCTCAAGCAGCTCGGAACCCTGGGTTCGGGAAACCATTTCCTCGAAATCGGCGTAGTAGAAACGATTTATGATATACCCGCGGCCCGGGCATTCGGGCTTTTCCAAGGGCAGGTCACGCTGATGCTCCATACCGGCTCCCGAGGTTTGGGGTATCAGATTTGCGATGATTTCCTGGCTTTTATGACAAAGCATGTAAAAAAGCTGGGGTTTGATCTTCCGGATCGACAGCTTGCCTGCGCCAGGATTCAATCCAAAGAAGGGATGCGCTATTATAATGCCATGGCCTGCGGCGCAAATTATGCCTGGACCAACCGGCAGATTTTAATGCACCATTCCCGCGAGATACTCCATAGAGTACTCGGTATCAGCCCAAGGGATCTTAACATGAAATTGCTTTATGACGTATGCCACAACATCGCAAAAAAAGAAGTTCATGTTATCGACGGGAAAAAACACACGGTCTGTGTCCACCGAAAAGGCGCCACCCGATCTTTTCCGGCCGGACACGAAGCCCTGTGTGATCAATATCGCCCTGTGGGACAGCCGGTAATCATACCCGGAGATATGGGTACGGCTTCATATGTTCTTGCGGGTACGGAAAAGGCCATGCAAGAAACATTCGGTTCCACCTGTCATGGCGCCGGGCGTGTTCTAAGCCGAAAAGCCGCGAAAAAAGCCAGCAAAGGGCGGGCCATACAACGGGAGCTTGAAGACAAGGGAATTCTGGTCAGATGGACCGGCAGATCCACCCTGGCTGAAGAGATTCCCGAGGCCTACAAAGATATATCCCAGGTGGTGGAGGTGGTTCATGAGGCCGGAATTTCAAAAAAAGTGGCGAAACTGAGGCCCATGGCTGTGGTTAAAGGATAAACCACCCCTCTAACTCCCCAATTCCCATTCGATTTGATCAAAAACGTCTTCGATCTGATACAATGCCTGATCCGCCTTGGCCAGCTTCCAATCGGCAATGTGCTCCTCAACCTCATTGTGAAGCTTACGGAGTTTGTCTTGGTGTTTAAGGAGAATTTTTCTGAAGGGCGGATTTCCTTCCAGATCATAGAGAAGCTTGTCCAGCTTTCCCACGATGTCAAAAAGTGAGGGGCCTTCCTCTATCCACGCTTCATTAAGATAACTCAGGTTCCCGCCGATCGCGGGAAAATCCGCCTTCAGGCTTTTTTTGTAATACGGACGAACACGCACGGTCAATTGCATGATTTTGCTCATGGTCTGGGTTTTCCTTTCTTCCTTATGAGACCGTCGGAATTTTAGAAGTAAAGAATCCTGGCCCAAATGACCAGGCTTTGTTTTATCCCCAGAGGGGATTTGCTTTGTTTGAAGTTCAAAAATTACAAAAATCAAATCACAAATATCAAACAATTTCCAATGACCAAAATTCGAAATTCCAAACAATGTCTCGTCCTGAAAGGTTTTGGTCATTGAATATTGGAATTTGAGATTTATTTGTAATTTGCCTGCCCGCCGGTTTTTTGGCGGGGTGCTTGGAATTTGTGATTTTAGACTCAAAATCCAAGGCAGAACCATATATCTCTGACTCCCGCAATGCGGGACAGGCTTGCCCCATCGAAAATCCCGCATTGCGGGGAAGGAGCAGGTTTTTCAGGGCAAAATAAACTTAAATTACTATAAATCCGGATCCGGCAATTTCAGCTCGGTAAGTATCGCTCCGAATACTGAAAAAATTGAAAACACAAATATTCGCCACATACCGTTTGTCACAATCTCGCCAACCCAAATTCCGCCACTATGGCCAAGAAATGCGGACACGGCCGTAGAAAACACTCCCATGGCCGCGCCGCAGAGGGCGGCCCCCACAAACCGCTTCCCCAAACTTTGTCCACCGTACCCCAAGGTCACCACCGCACCGCAAAGCATGGGTACACCTATCCAAAGCCACCAGATGTTCCCCAAATCAGGGAGGTTTCCAACATTGCCAAGGTAAATAAAATCTGCAATTCCAAACAGTCCGGTTGCCGCAACAACGCACAAAGGGATATGCCAGTATCGTTTTGCCATGGATGCCCGCCGCAAACTGCGGTTTCGAATACGACGTCGTATGGTCAACGGCAGGTTGTAGAACAAACAGAAAACCCAATGCTCCAGCAACGCCCCGCTTTCACCAAATACCGGAACAATGTGCACCGATTCATTGGCCCAATGCCCGGCCATAAATCGAGCCAACACCGGGTAGCGATACGCCATCTGGATGGGAAAAGCCAGATATCCGATGTACTTAAAAAATCCTAAAAACACGGCGATATTATAGTCTTTGAAATTGCGCTCCCGGATGACCAGATACACCACATAAATCCCCCGGACCAGAGAACCCGGAGAAATCGGTATCACCTGAAACAATGCGATAATTCCAAGCCCGATCCCCCATGCCTGTGCTCGCGGCATTTCAGGATGCATGGCCACATAAATAATCGCTACCAGCACGGAAACAATCTGGCTCACCGGTAACGTACAGATGTGCACGGCAAGACTTTTTAAATACTTCTGTATAAACGGCTCATCAACCTGTGAAAGAATAATCCCGGCATCCTCTTTACTTAACATATGCTTTTTCCGGCCGTCGCTTACCATCTCATTGAGCCATTGCTTGCGCAACTCCAGATCAAAATACAACCGAACCGGCCGCACAACCATATTAAACAGCCGCTCCCTGGCATAGTCCCAATCCGTTAGTAACCGGTGCAGTCCGGCAGGAAGTACAGATAATGCCAGATGTCCCGAAAAACGCCACCCTGATTCAGCGATGCTCAAAGCGCGGGCACTATCGATCCTTTTGGCTCTGTGCCAGACAATGGTTTTTTCAGCGGCCCTGCCTCTGAAAGCTCTTTTTAAATAATCCCAACTCAATGCCATGCTTTTACAATGTTTTCGCCAGTCCGCGTGTCCCCAAATTCGTTGGAACCACAGGCCATAAAACGGGATAAGTCCCATCAAATAAAACCATACCGTCAACGCCTTATTAAGTCTCAGGTTTTGCGCCTGCGTATCGTCGATGACATTTCGAACCTGCCATCCATTCACCGAGCTGTCTAACAGCCTCGACCACAGCCGCCTGCTGTAAAACAACCGGGCGAAGTTATGAGTGATATCCGGCACCGAGTCTCTGTAAATCCGCTCACATGCTTTGAGGTCATCCAGCATGTCATGCATATCCGTAAAGTCGTTGTGATGCGCTTCAATAAATCGTTCAAGTTGGCTGATGCTGCCCCGATCAAACTGTACCAGGCTTCCCCGCCCCAGTCCTTTGACAATAAGTTTAAAATCCCCGGGGCTCATGGGCAGAAACATGAGCAGTGCAAGACCGGCCCGAAAATCAACCGCCACCAGCCCGCCGGAAGGGTCATGATCCGTACCTTCCCGTTTCAGACAGTTTGGCTGACTTTTGGCCGTGGACCATTCATATTGTCTGGCAAATTCATGCCCTCCCATGTCATGGAGCAGCGCAACAAATTCATGCATGAATTCATACTTGGCCCGGTATTCCGGCGACCCCAGCCGGGCGATCTCAACGTTCCTGCCTCTACGCCATTTTTTCAATAAGTCCAAATGGTCATCGACCTCCAGGCGCCAGGTTCTCCCATCTATCCACTCACTGAACTCGCCGCAACTCCCCAGGGTATGATCCACAAAGGTTGCATGAATATCCACAACCGATCTTTCATCCCCAAATCTCACCTTGGCTCCGCGCCGGATAAATTTTTGCCATAACGCTCCGGCTCTTGCAGCCGCCGGATTCACCTGAAGCTG
This sequence comes from uncultured Desulfobacteraceae bacterium, assembly GCA_964539365.1. GTDB lineage: Bacteria > Desulfobacterota > Desulfobacteria > Desulfobacterales > UBA11574 > S5133MH16. The sequence goes on from CAZIIV010000075.1 coordinate 12,373, forward strand.
AAACGGTCCCTGAAACCCTATCCAATAAATGGTGTTCCGAAACAGCCGGGAAAAGGGGGTCGGCGGAATAAGAATTTTCATCGCATAAATGCCGCCCACCTCGAGCCCTTTGATCGGCTCATCCGGCTCATGGATCTCCGTGACCTTGACCCGATAGACCTGTCCGGCAAATCCGCCGCCCACAAATTTCTCAACAACCACCCGAACTCTCGCGGTATGTGTACCGGCCACCTCGGTGACGTCATAAACAAGCTCGCTGCCCGCATCATATCGCACCACTCGCATGGGCCGGTGCAACCCTGCGTCACGAAATCGTGCCCCAAGGGTCTTGCATGTCTCAATAGAATATTCTCTCGTCATTTCTGCATCTCAAAGTAAATATCCTGCCTCAAAGTACCAGGCATTGGTTATCCCCGGAGGGGATTTGCTTTATTGAAAATCATTGACTTATTGAAATTCAAAATAACAAATCCCAAAAAATTTACCCTGTTAAATAATGCTTCGCATTAAATCTA
>CAZIIV010000076.1:0-12780 GCA_964539365.1 uncultured Desulfobacteraceae bacterium
CTGCTCTTGACATCGCAACTATATTGGCTTAAAAAACCATGGTCTTTTAATAAACGCTCAAAAGTCGTCCGATCAAACATACGGTGATGCCGAACCATTTGGACATTATAAAAAAAATCAGATATAAATAGCGGGATAATTACTGGAAAAACAGATAGGCATCAGAAAGTTTAAATTATGTGCGGACCTGTTTTACATCGTAAAGATAAGGAGCAGGAAGCCTGATGAGGAACAAGGTTACAATTGGTTTGTTATTGATGTTGCTTGGTGTTTCAGCGAGGGCTTTTGCAGGGGACCATAACCCGTCTACAATTACATGCTCTATAGATTTCACCCTCAAGGGATGGTCCATCTTCTACAAAACAGCTGAAGGTAGCGGTCAGGTTACTTGTAGCAACGGCCAGCACGCCAAGGTGAAGATCAGTGTCACCGGTGGCGGTCTCAGTTTTGGGATTATGGAAATCCTTGATGGTGAAGGCACGTTTTACGACGTTACAAACATCGATGAGATCTTCGGCGGATATGTGGCGGCGGAAGCTCATGCAGGCGCCGGCAAGTCGACTCAGGTCTCGGTGTACACCAAGGGTAACATTTCCCTGAAATTAATCGGAACCGGTCGAGGAATTAACCTCGGTTTCGACTTCGGCAGGCTCGAGATCTCGAAATAGAAGAAATCGCTGTCCGGGTTGCACAAGAAAATCAGGGGTAAACATAATAAGTTTTATTTTCCTGATGAGACGTTTTTATATCTAACCTATCAATGAATCTTTTGGAAATAGACCTGTCTGCGGATTAATCGATTCATCCGATTCCGGATCAGGTGATGTTTTATGCTGCGTTGGCCGATTATTTCGGCCACAATAAGTTGTAGGAGTACAATATTCGATGAGTGAACAAAGAAGTTACCAGGCAAGAATGACGGTTCCGTTCCATGATCTGGACCCCATGCATGTGGTCTGGCATGGTAATTATTTGAAATACTTTGATATTGCAAGATTCGGGTTGTTCAGAGATGCGGGAGTTGACCTGCACCGCTATTCATTGGAAAATAATTATATTTTTCCCGTAACCAAGACATCCACAAAATATATTGTCCCTTTACGGTACGGAGATGAATTTATTTGCCGGGCAACCCTTCTGGAAGCAACCATAAAAATTGTTATGAATTTTGAGATACAGCGTGTTAAAAATGATGTGATCTGTACCAAAGGAAGAAGTGATCAAGTAGCTATAAAGTTGCCTGAAATGGAAATGATGTTTGAAATACCGAGAGATATTCGTGCACAGCTTGGATTTTAGCTTTGGATAAAAATATTTCACGTGCATGTGTTACAGGAGTAGAATGTGTAACGGCATGGTCCGACCTACTGGACCAGATCAATGTATATCCTGTGGCAGATTGTGACACCGGCCGAAATTTAGTCGTCAGCCTCAGCCCTCTGCGGCATATGGAAGAAAATCCGGAGAGCCTCATCCGGAAACTCATGTTTTCCGCCTGTGGGAATAGCGGTAATATTGCCGTTAGTTTTTTGTCGGGATTTCTAACTTTGAATTCACGGTTAGATTTGAGCCGAGCCGCCAGATTGGGGAGGGAGTATGCATGGAAGGCCATCAGCGACCCGAAGCCCGGAACCATGCTGACGGTCTATGATGCGCTGGTGGAAATACTTGAGGAAAGTTCACCGCTGAATGCTAAATATGTTTTCAGAATCATCGACCATCTGGAAAAGGCCGTGCAGGCCACACCGGACATGCTTCCGAAGCTCAAAGCTGCAGGGGTGGTAGATTCCGGTGCACTGGGGATGTTTGTTTATTTTGAAGGATTTTTCCAAAGTCTGATTAATCGTAACGATATGCTTCATCCGGTAACAGATAGATTCAAAGACAAGCTTAGGATATCCGATTCATTTCAAGAGGAGACCGGTGCATCGCATTGCGTCGATATGATCATTCATTCAAATGAAAACGATGAGATAACGGTTCAACAGCTGTCTCAATACGGAGAGAGTGTTGTCGCAACATCAGACGAAGGTTATTTAAAAATTCACGTCCATACCCAGAATAAGAATGAACTAAAGAAAAAGGTCGATTCCCTGGGTCACATTGTTAGCTGGCCGGATGAAGGTAATGAAGATCAGATTAAAAATTTAATTCCCACAAGGTTTCCTAAACATATCCATATCATGACCGATGCCGCAGGATCCATAACCCGTCAGGATACTCAACGTCTTGGAATTACGTTGCTCGACAGCTATATTCTGACCAGAGATAATTTTATGCCCGAAACCTTTGTCAACCGCTCGGATCTGTACGAGTCCATGAGAAGAGGGAAAAAAGTGACGACATCCCAGGCTTCTGTGTTTGAACGTCACCAATATTATCAGAGTGTTTTAAGCCGATATGGCAGGGTTTTATATCTCTGTGTGGGCTCGGCCTACACGGGAAACTACGATGTGGCTACCGCGTGGAAAAAGCAAAATGACCCCAAAGATCGGTTTACCGTCATCAATACCGGGGCTGCTTCCGGACGTCTGGGGGTCCTTGCAATGGCCACGGCGAAATATGCATTCCAGACGGATGATCCGGATGAGGTGATACGCTTTGCAGAAAACGCCCTCGAGCTGTCTCAGGAATACGTTTTTCTGGATCGGCTTCAATACCTGGCGAAAAGCGGAAGGTTGTCAAAAACCGGGGCTCTTTTCGGTGACATGCTTCATGTAAAACCGGTTATATTTCCAACGTCCCATGGGGCTAAAAAGGTTGGAGTTGTGCGAAATCAGGATAGTCAAATCAAATTTGTCCTTGAAAAGTTGACCCATGCCGATAGCAGGGAGAAAATTTCATTTATCATGCTGGAATATTCCGACAACCGGCAATGGGTTGAAGAGACGGTACAAAAAGAAATCCGACGGTGCTACCCTTTATCGGAGATCATCGTTCAGCCTCTTTCTTTGACCTCTGGTGTTCACATGGGTCCGGGGACATGGGGTATAGCATTTCTGCCGAAATCGGTTTACCCGTTTTAATTTTATTTAGGAGATGTGATGTTGAAAATAAAAAACATGGAAAGCGATGGAAAGAATTATACCCCGGGATCTAAAGAAAATTCTCAGCATTGTTCTGTTATGACCGACAAAATTATCGTACGCGGAGACGGCCTGAAAATAGATGATATCGTGCGGGTTGCCCGCCGGGGTGCCGGAGTCTGCCTGACAGAGGAAGAGGAGGTTTTACAACGGGTTCACAAATCTCATGATTTTATTATGCAGGCCGTCGAATCGAACCAATCCATTTACGGTGTAACAACCGTTTTTGGCGGGATGTCCAATATTTCGGTGTCGAGAGAGGATGCCGAGGCACTCCAAAATAATATTCCCTGGTCTCACAAATCCGGGGCTGGTAAAAAACTGCCCAAAGTCGATGTACGCGCAAGCATGCTTTTGAGAGCCAATTCACTCATGCGCGGCGCATCCGGCGTTCGACTTGAAATTATCCAGAGACTTGTCGATTTTTTAAATGCGGATATAACTCCACATATGTATGAACTCGGCTCAATAGGAGCAAGCGGAGATCTGGTCCCCTTATCTTATGTATTGGGTGCCGTCATCGGTCTGGATCCGTCATTTTCAGTCGACATGAAGGGGAAAGAAAAAGATTCGATATCGGCCTTGAAATTTCTCAACTTGCCCCGACTGCGTCTTTATCCAAAAGAGGGCCTGGCTATGATAAACGGAACCTCGGTTATGTCCGCTATCTCAGCGAATTGTACATACGATGCCCAAATATTGCTGGCTCTGGCAATGGGAGCACATGCATTGTTTGTTCAGGGATTATGCGCATCAAAACAATCATTTCACCCATATATCAGCACGCTAAAGCCTTATCCCGGACAGATATGGACTTCCAAGCAAATGCTCAATCTGCTTAACGGTTCACGGTTGACCCGGGAAGAATTAAACGGGAAACATCGTCAATGCAATAATGAACTGGAGCAGGATCGCTATTCCTTGCGCTGTCTTTCTCAGTATATGGGGCCGATCGTCGACGGACTTTCCATCATCAGAAAACAAGTTGAAGTCGAAATCAATTCCGTCACCGACAACCCTCTCATTGATGCTGACAACAAGGTTTACTATTGTGGAAATTTTCTGGGTCAGTATATCGGTGTATCCATGGATCATCTGCGGTATTACCTTGGACTTCTGGCCAAACATCTGGATGTACAGATCGCCATGCTGGTCGCACCGGAGTTCAGTAATGGATTGCCCCCTTCCCTTGTGGGAAATTCAGCGCGTAAGATAAATCTGGGACTTAAGGGACTCCAGTTGACCGGCAACTCGATCATGCCATTAATATCATTTCTGGGGGCTTCGTTGGTTGATCGCTTTCCGACCCATGCGGAACAATTCAATCAAAACATCAATAGTCAGGGGTTTGGTTCCGCCAATCTGTCCCGTCAATCCATTGAAACATTCCATCAATATATGGCGGTTTCATTGATGTTCGGTATACAGGCGGTCGATCTTCGAACGAATCTTGTTTCGGGGCATTTTGATGCCAGGGTTAATTTATCCCCTGCCACTGGGCATCTTTATGAAAGCATCCTCAAAGTAATCGATCGTTCCCCATCAGACCGACGGCCTTATATATGGAATGACGATGAGCAATCTTTTGATGAACATATTATGAAAATAGCGGCAGATATAGCGGCGGATGGGGTTATCCCCCACTCTGTGAAGGACATATTGAACAGCCTGAAAGAGCACATCCCTATTAATTGATAGAAAAACATCCTGTTTGTTCAGTCCCTTATATCGACTCTGTAATATTTCCAGATCAGAGCATTAAGGCCGTGAAATGGTTCTTCGCCTTACAGGAGCTTTATTCTTATCCCACAGAGATAATTAGATGTCGCTAATTAATAAAAACTCTCAATCTGAAAGCATTGAAAGGTCCAGATTTGCCATCGTTATCCCTGTTTATAATCACGGCCAGAGGGTCAGGGAGGTTATCCAAAAGGCACTGAAGCTTAATATGCCGGTTTTCGTTGTGGATGACGGGTCGATAGATGACACTTTTGATCGGATTAAAGACATCAAAGGTATTAACATTTTGCGTCATTATATAAATATGGGCAAGGGGACTGCACTCATGACCGGATTTGCCGAGGCGACCAAGATAGCGGACTGGGCTATTACCCTTGACGCGGATGGACAGCATGATCCCTCGGATGCTATCCCGATGATTCGAAGTATTCAAAGTGGAAAGCGCCCTATCATTGTGGGGATGAGGACCGGAATGATGGGACCTCATGTCCCTTGGACAAGCCGGTTCGGACGAAAATTTTCTAATTTCTGGGTACGGGTTTCTGGAGGTCCATTAGTAACCGATTCTCAAAGCGGATTCAGGATATATCCACTGCCAGAAACTTTACGGCTAAAGGTTGTAGCCAGACGTTTCCAGTTCGAAGTGGAAATCCTGGTGAAAGCAGGATGGAAAGGGATGCCGGTATGTGAGATTCCGATCAGCGTGAATTATCAAGAGCAGTGCGAAAGAATCTCTCATTTCCGTCCGTTCATTGATTTTGTAAGAAATTCCTTTACATTCACACGATTGATTCTCCAAAGGCTTCTGATACCCACATCTTTCAGAAAAAAGTGATAACTTTAGTTGATATGAACTTTCTAAAGTGGTCAATCCGACGAACGAGAGGTTTTGAAACCAGAAGTTGCACGTTTTAGAATGAGCATTCACCCACGGACTTACGCCAGTGATCCTCTGCTGCTTTTGGTAGGTTGCCCAAAAGAAAACAGGAAAGTACGCAGGTCATGAATGAGATTTTTTATAGATGGATCGTCATGCTGTCCGGAAAATTGGGCCTGTGGGTTTTTCATACCTACAGCTCGATTGTTGCCGTCGGTTTTTTCTTTCTGTTTCCATTAAGGGTAGCAGTCAGTATCCGATTTTATCGGGTTCTTTTTCCGGATAAAAATTTACGGTATCATCTGTGGTGCACTTGGCGGCAGTATCTTAATTTCACGACCATCTTTTTGGATCGGTTTCTGCTCCAGGAATCCGGTGATATCTCTTATACTTCCGAGGGATGGGAATACATTGAAGATGCCCTGAAACGAAAAACCGGAGGGATTATCCTTATGTCCCACATGGGGAACTGGGAATTCGCTGCCCATCTGTTCAAAGAAAAAAAACAGGATATCCCTTTACTCCTCTATATGGGCGCCAAACACAAAGAGCAAATGGAGCGGATTCAGAAGGAAAGTCTTTCCCAAAAAGGTATAAAAATTATCGCCTTGGATCAGGATAGCGATTCACCTTTTGACATTATTGAAGGGATTAATTTTTTAAAATTAGGGGGTTTCGTTTCTATTACCGGAGATGTAATATGGCACAAAAAGCAGCGGACGGTTTCCGTCCGATTTTTGGACCATGAAGTGAATCTTCCGGAAACACCCCACATTCTCTCCCTGCTTTCAGGAGCTCCGCTGTTCATATTTTTCGCATTTCGTACCAACAACAGACAGTATCATTTTTCAGTGACAAAACCCAGATATATCCGTTCAGCTTCACGGTCAGATCGAAAAGAAGCTGTTCGGAGATCTAGTCAGGAATACGCATCCCTGCTGGAAAAAGCCCTTCGAGAACACCCCCTGGAGTGGTACCATTTTAGCCCTTTTCTTAAAAAAAGATTGAAATAATGTTCCTAATTGAGGGAGACGCCCTCGGCCTTATGATCGCAACTCGTCCAAGTTAAATATTAATATATTGACTCTTTATTGAGATTTATTATAATCAATTCTCAATTTTTATAGTGCGGATGGTTTCCAGCTAATTCCAGTTAGAATTTTTTCGCCGCTTTGCCAAATCAGAAAAGGAAAATCTGTTGAATATATGCAATTAACCCGTAAAGAAATATTGCATGAACTGATCCGAATATTTAGAGAGAATTTTGAAATCGATAATCCGAGTACGGATGACGATCTAAGAAACGAATACGAATTCGACAGCATCGATGCTATAGAACTTCTGGTGGAGATCGAAAAAATGGTAGGATTTACCCTGACCCAGGAAGAAAAAAAACAGGCAATGGATATCCGAACACTTGATCAGATTTGCGATTATATTGAAACATTGGCAGCCATAAGTGCTTAAAGACACCCTTATTATAGAAGGGAATAATGGAAAGAAGAGTTGTCATAACTGCCGGATCCGTGATAACACCCATCGGCCACGTTAAAGATGAGATTGTCCAAAGTCTGATAAACGGGGTTTCCGGGGTAAAAGCATTGCGGAAAGATGACCTGCTTGCGAAATACATCCACTCAAATGTCTTCGGAACCGTCGACTATCCCATTGAATATGATTTCAAACGCAGCCATCGGAAAACCATGGGGCCGGTAGCCTATTACGCGTGCCAGGTCGTTAAAGAGATTCTGGAACAGGCCGGTTTGGAAGATGAGTTTATTTCATCGGGACGACTGGGGGTTTCTTTTGGCTCCACCCACGGGAGTCCCACAGTTCAGCGAGACATATACCGAAATTTTTTCAGTGGGTCCCAAGATCAATTTTCCTCTGTAAGCGCGGTGGATTACCTTAAATCAATGGTCCACACAACAGCGGTAAACATTACCAAAATGTTTGGTATCACCGGACGCCTGGTCTCATCTTCCACGGCCTGCACCACCAGCAGTCAGTCCATCGGTTTAGGCTATGAGATGGTCAAATATGGCATGCAGGACGCCATGATTTGCGGTGGGGCCGATGAATACGATACCACCACTGTGGCCGTATTTGATAACCTGCTGGCCTGTTCAACCGCTTTCAATGATACACCCCATCTTACACCTCGTCCGTTCGAGGCCATACGCGACGGCCTAGTAGTGGGTGAAGGGGGCGGTGCAGTGCTGCTTGAAGAATATGAACGGGCAAAAAAACGTGGGGCGAATATCATGGCTGAAATTATCGGCTTCTCTTGTAATAATAACGGAGGGAATTTGATTTTGCCCGATGTAGAAGGAATAACAGAAACGCTCAGGCTCGGACTTCAAAGCGCAAAAATCAGAGCGGACGAGGTTGATTTTATCAGTGCCCATGCCACCGGCACCAAAATGGGCGACATAATCGAAGCCCGGGCTATCCACACCATTTATGATAATTCTCCTTATATCACCAGCCTTAAAAGCTATATGGGGCACACCATGGGAACCTGTGGCGTGATCGAGATGGTGATTACACTATACATGATGGAAAAAGGTTTTATAGCTCCTACCCTGAACCTGAAAGAAATTGACAAAAGATGTGCCATGATCCGGCATGTGACCGATCTTCTTGAATCCGATATTCGGGTTGCAGCCATTCAGAATTTTGCATTTGGCGGCGTAAACACTTGCCTAATTATAAAAAAAATATGAACGAATGATATAGCCTGGAACAATGATTTGATGCTGACTTGCTTCGAAAAAATAAAACCCTTTGCAGATTTCTTCCTCACTCTGATTTACTGGTCTTATTTCACACTGGGATATCTCATTCTTTTCTCTCCCTTTTATGTTGGCGCATCTTTATTCTGCCGGAATCGAGAAAGAATATTTCAAAGGTTAAACCATCTCTTTTATAGAGGCTTTTTCTTTCTCATGCGTAAAATAACGCCAGGCTTGTCATTTCACATTCAGGATCAGGTGTTATCGATTCGCTCTTCGATCATCATATCCAACCATGTTTCCTACCTTGATCCGATCCTTTTGATCTCTTTATTCGAAATGCAAAAAACAATCGTTAAAAGCGTATTTTTCAAGCTTCCCATATTCGGATGGGTTGTGAAAAATTCGGGATATATTCCATCAGAAACTGGTGACGAGTTTAATGAACTGATGATCGAACAGATTGAAGGAATGGAGAGATATCTATCCTATGGGGGCAATCTCTTCGTTTTTCCAGAAGGTACTCGAAGCCGCGATGGCAGGATAGGCCGGCTGAATAAAGGCGTGTTCAAAATCGCCAGACGCTGTCATGCACCGATAAAAGTTTTGTTCATTCACAATACCGACAGGCTGTTTCGTCCAGGGAAGTTTCTATTTAACACCTGTATCCCGAATTCGATTAAAATAGAACTGATCGGCAACATTATCCCTGATTCTCAAAGAGCGTCACCTGGTATTTCAAACCATATGAGTGAGGCCCGGGATTTAATGGAAGCCCGACAAAAAAATAATGAGGCCCTGCCTGTATAGACAGGGTAATAAAAGCGTAGATTCCATCAAGGAGAATTATGAAAGTCCTTTTCATTTCCATGCCGGATATAGCGCCTGTAATTATCCATGAAGCTGCGATCCATATGCCCAATCTCGGTATTGCCAGCATCGCCGGGAACATTGATAAACACCATGACGTTTACACCATCGATCTGATCCGCAAACGCAATCAGGTCCGAAAGTATTTAACCCGAACGCTTAAGAAAATAAAACCGAAACTGGTGGGATTATCTGCCATGACATGGCAATACGACACCTGCATTAAAATCATGGGGCTCATCAAAACATTACTTCCTGATGTGAAGATTGCTCTCGGGGGGTATCATGCCACTTTGATGTATGAAGAGATCTCGGCATCACCGGAATCCGAACTCATCGATTTCATGGTCAGAGGGGAAGGGGAAGAGACGTGTCGCAGACTGGTTAATGCCTTATCAGGAGAGGATCGTGTGGAAGATATCCCTTCGCTTTCATACAAACAGGACGGAAGATTTGTCCATAATCCAAAAGGAGAACTCCTGGAACTTTCCAGGTTAAAACTACCCGTTCGTGACAAAAGACGTCTCACCTGGGGTTACCACGTCATGTATAATAAAATCGAAGTGATGGAGACATCGCGTGGATGTACCCGTTCCTGCAATTACTGCAGCATCCGTCATATGTATGGTCGGAGCTTTAGAACCTTTCCCGTTGAACGGGTTTTAGCCGATCTGGATGATATATACTATAAACGAAAAACCCGCTGGGTGTTTATTGCTGATGATAACCTGGTGCTGGCTCCTGATCGTGTCATATCCCTTTGCGATGCCATCATCCAAAAAAAATACAAGGGCTTGAATATCGTCACCCAGGCTGATTGTATTTCCATGGCCCAAAACGAAGAAATGGTCAGAAAAATGGCCCTTGCCGGTATCAAATCCGTTTTTCTTGGAATTGAAAACGCTTCACCAAAAAATCTCAGAACAGCTCAAAAAGGGGATATCACGGGAGCTACGGTAAAGGCGGTTGCCAATTGCCATAAATACGGAATCATGGTGGTCGGTGGATTGATCCTGGGATTTCCTGATGATGATGAGGCCTCCATTATCCAGAACTATGAATTTTTTAACGCCCTTGAGGTCGATGCAGCATATTGTCAGATTCTGACCCCTTATCCCAAGACCGGTATTCGGCAGAAACTCATGGATGAGGGCCTGGTAACCAATCCTTATGACTATAAATGGTATAATGGTATGTGGGCAAATGTGAAAACAAGGAATCTGGAAGCCGAACAGCTTCAGTATCTTTTCTGGTATCATAAACAGACAGTTTTAGGGTGGTGGAATCCCTCGGAGCTGGTCAGGAGAGACGGGAAATTGTGGACGGCTATCTGGCGGTTTACTTTTAAACCGGCACTCAAATATTTTATAAATCGTACACTCAGAAAACACGGATGGAAGGGAAGATATCAGAAAGAAATGAGACGACTGTCAAATTTAAACACATTTGATGATCTAAACGAAATATCTATTTGAAAATAATTGTCTATGGAACAGTTTCTAATTATATTCTTAAAAGGAGATATTGCTTAAAAGGGCCGAGTCGATAATTGTTTTAACAATTAGAAAACATTTTTGCCAAACGCTCGAGTGACAAGATTCCGCTGCCTTGGTCGGTAGGTTCCGTCCTCTTTTTCTTTTTTAATCACTTTCTGATACAATTTGTACGTCTTTATCATTTGAGATTCCTCGTTATAAAAGGTGTTCCACGCATATTGGAGAAGCTCCTGTAATTTATCCGGAGACATGTGTTTTGGGTAGTAAACCACCTTGTCTGTTGAATAATCATTCCAGTCATAGGAAAATATTCGTTTCTCTATACTCAGATCGTTAAAGGCTTTCGTATGGGGAAAAGGTGTCAGCACGGTAAATTCGGCCAGATCCAGTTCAATCTCAAGGAGGAAATCGAGCAGCCGTTTTATATTGTCCTCCGTATGATTATCTAAGCCAAGGCGTTGTGGTGTGACCGCTTGCCGCCAGGCACAGCAAACGTCAGGCGTATAGGATCAATTTACACAACAGCCAGAACTCGATGAGGAAACAAAAACTTGAGTCTTTATTTATAACCATCTTCGGTGGGATCATATACAATTTCTATTACCCGGCCGCCGCCCCCAAATGCTCCTCCACCAGAAAAATAAATCTGCCCCAATCCCTTATAATAATGTACTATTTGGGAAACATCAGTCCCAAAGTAAAAAGGAATAAACGCCTTTCCTGTCATATAGTGTTCTTGGTCATTTGGTTGGCCAAGAATGTCCGTAACTTCTCTCATGCCCATTCCTTTCTTAATTTTTGACAGGGGGCTATTGGGCGGGATAGCCAGCTTAGGAGTAGTTAGTTCTTTGGCATCTTCTTGTGACTTCTGTGTGCCTTGTATCCCTGCGCAACTAACTATAAATAAAAGAAAAAAAAATAACAACAAAATGGTTTTATGAATGTTCACTGTTTTGCCTCCAGTGTGAGATAAATAAATGACACATCAGCTTTAGTAATGATTATAGTACTCGACATATTTTTTGACAAGATATGTTTTTACTTTGTCCTCCACTGTCCGGATAAAGTAACCATCTTCCCAAAATTCGCCTCTCCACAATTCCTTTTTTACATCTGGGAAGACCTGAAAAATCTTTCTTGCAGATCTCCCTTTAAATCGTTGCACTACTTGAGAGATCGAATATCGTGGTGGAAATCCTAGAAATATGTGCACATGATCTTCAGCAATTTCTATTGCCTCTATCTCAAAATCATTCGCCGCTGCGATTTCTTTAAAAACTGTCTCAACAAATTCTCGAAGACCTCCCCGCAATATCCATTTCCGATATTTAGGGGCCCATACCAAATGGTATCTTGTATCGTACACCGCATGACTGGTTTTTTTAGTGGTCATGCGAATATCTTAATAGATTTTAAACCGATTTTAAAGGATGACGTTTCATCCCCGCCATAAATGGCAGGGTGTTCACGTCATATTTTTCATAAAAGTTATATTTTCCTCAAATCATATCGAGCTGTGAATTCAAAATATAGCCCATCAACTCAAAAAGCAAGCATTTAAACCTAACAATATGAGACTATCTATTACGTCATTGATTTTGAACGAGCAAAAAATCAGCTTGACCGGGGAAAGATGTGCTTAAAATCTATGGAATCTGGTGAAATATTGTAAATCTTGCGGGCTGACTTTCTGGTTTGTTTTTGATATTTGAATAATAATCTTGACCGGTTACAGATGGACTCCATGTTTCCCGGCTAGGTTGGAACCAGCATCATTACGTTAAAGGTGCGCACTTTTCCTTAAAATTTGACTCATTTACTAAGTTTTTAACCTCTTAAAAACGTTTAATGAGTTGACAAATAAAGCCAATTAACCTAAGAAATTTATTGCTGATAATTGTTACCGAATCATAATAATGAATTGGTAACGTTCAAAAGTGTGTACATGGTGACAATTTAACGGCCAAGATCTCGAT
>CAZIIV010000077.1:0-12637 GCA_964539365.1 uncultured Desulfobacteraceae bacterium
GAAGTTATGAACCAAAGGAATAAGTTTTATGATACTTTCTGAGATAAAGAGATATATTTCCACAACTGCCCATTGCATGGATTGCCGACCTGTCTGTGTAAATATATTTACCGGCAGGTGCAGGCACAAAGTGATTTTATCATGATTTGAAAATCCTGGCTGCCCGGTCGAAATCTTCGGGACAAAATACAAAAAGGCATTTTTCATCCGGTGAAGAAACCGTTCCGTAAACATAATTAATGTTGATCCCCTGCTCTCCGAACTTATTTGCCACGGCAGCCAGTGCACCCGGTTTGTTTTCAAGTTCTATAGTTATGACCGGCATGGTATCAAAAATAAAATCATTTTTTGACAATAGATTGATCGCTTTATCGGTCTGGTCAACCAGTATCCGGATCAGGGCGAACTCGGCTGAGTCTTTTCGAATTGAGTTGTAGCTGGCCACGGAAGCGATCCGCTTTAGTGATTTACCCCTGGCCTCAAAAAGGTTCTTCACATAGCTCGATGCATCCTGTATGGTCAGCGCGTCAATATTTATATTTTCATCAGAAAACAACGACGCCAGTCTTCCGAGTTCTCCGGGAACATTCTTAAGAAAAAGTGATATTTCCGTTCTAACCATGTGTTACTCCCGTCTTTAGAATTAAAAAAAGCAACTATTTAGCCTTTTGAAAAAAATTTACGCAATACTTATTTGGCTCATTGTTTTATAAAATTAATCTCGAAAAAGAAAATAAAGAGTGAGACGTTCATTTGCATTTGCAAACAATTCCCAGGGAAAAACAGGTTAGAGTTTCCGAGAAGTGGTTTTGAAACCTCATCTAAATGCTCAACCGGTTTCTCCAAGCAGCCCTTTGAGATACCTGAAATAATGATCGGTATACTGCATATTCAATACCCAAAGATTATATCGTTTCTCATAGGGTATGGAATGGTTCTCAGCATATGTAACAGGATAAAGAAGTACCGGTATGTCTTCCTGCTCAAAATTCGCCGAGAGTTGAGAAACCATTAGATGGAAAATTTCCCTGGTAAACTCCTCCGAATCAACAACAATAACCTGAAGCGTACTGGTCAGATCCGCCAGGTTTAGACCGATATCTGAAATATTTATCATAACGATTGCTTTAACCCTGCCGTCTTTTTTCAGTGACATAAGATGTCTTTCCCTTTTTAAACCGAGTCGTTGATATTCTTTTGAGAGTTCATCAAGATTTTCCGAACTTTGTTCAAGTTCCAGAGCATTCAACATAAGACCGCCTGACGAATGTTCATAAAAGTTTTTTAGCTCCATAAGATCTTTAGGCCGGGTTTTCATTAATTTCCACGGTTCCGGCAACTTCAATTCTTTATTAAATAATTTTTGATAATGAAAATAGGCGAAGGTATCGAGGGAGCACCCCTTCGGATCTTTTGTGTTTTCGGTTACGCCTCCAAATACTCGGCTGGGAAATTTATTTTCAGGCCTGAAATAACAGAAAACAAAATTCATTTGAATAGAACCAAATCTATGGGAATCATTTATAAATCGGCCGATTTGGTTCAGCACGGCCACGCCGGCCTTGCGTGAGACTGAACGATCGGCAGCATGATGATGAATTAACCATGAATTTTCATAAAACCGAACCATGGCCATGTGGCCGAGAATACGACCCTTGTCTTGATAAATAAAATGTCTGGCTATTTTAGGATTCTGCGTGTAGAGCTTTTTATAAGTTTCTTTAACTTTATCCTTGTTTGACTCAAGAAATGCATATTTTTGGGGATAAATAAAACCGGATTTAAAAAAGAAATTCCATAGATCGTCCAGATCTACAATGTTACTAATGTAAGATCTCTTATTTTTTGCCTGATGGAGCAGGGCCGAGAGTTTACCGTAGTCTTCCAATTCCATATCGAGTAAGGCCATACCGCATTTCGCCCAATCGTTTCCTTTTTCTTCACACATAATTTTTTTATAAACAACCTGGGCTTTGCATTTGATATTAAAACTGTTAACAAAGCAAATTTCCAGTTCCGGTATGATCAGGCCCGGAAAAAGGACCGCATTATATGCATCCTCTTCCACCGAAAACCCAGAGCCTGAAATATCAAACACTTTAAGATTATTAGCTTTTTTAGTAAAAGGGTGTGTGAAGATAATATTGGGGGACGGAACCAGTTCCTGGCGTGCACTCCGAAATTCCTTTTTTTTAAACCTCCGAATCTGAAGGGCTAACGGCTCAACAACATACTCTCTCTTTTTCTGACCATAGTTTTGTTTTATTATCCTGCATTCTCCCGAATATACGGTCTCATGTTCGTTGGAACAAATCAGGTTCACCGGAGATTCTAAATCAATCCATTGGAATGTCTGGGGAGGCGCCGCTGTCATTTCAACTCGGAAGGAACCCGTGTTAAAATCAATAAGGTCACCATTAAAAAGCACGCTGTTTTGAATCAATTGAGCCTTAACACCTTTACAAGAATGCCTTCTCAGTTTACGGAAGTCAACCTCATAACAAGTTTCCGGAAGAATCAGACTGATCCCTTTGTCTGTTATGCGGATCTTGTCTGATTTTATCAATAAAATTTTTTGTCCGCAGGGAACCAGAATATCCTTGAATCTATAAATGATCAACTCTTCTTGAAGGTTTTCGGCCTCTGCCCAAACACACTCTAAGCTGTCCCCGAGGCAAGGAAGCGGATTTGCTTTGTGGGAAATAATTCGGTCGTATTTGACATGCTTGAAATTTATAAGAATGGAAGCATCTTGGAAATTAATATAATTCAGTAAATTGATCAGATCTTTTTTTCGGAGCTCTTTTCCTTTTTTGAGATAGTGGTTTTCTGTGCCTTTTTCGATCAATCGAGAAAATTTATCTTGGTTCTCCATTATTCCAGAACGCCCTTATACGTTGACGACTTCGTAAAAAGTCAAAAAACAACTTTTTACAAACCTTTTAGGATTTGATGACCCCGTAAAAAGTGATGAATTCAAGGTGTTATGAATGTATCACAATCTACAAAAATCTGTTCTTTGATTTGATACCATAACAAACCATATATTGTATGTCAATGATTAATAACAACTGCATATAGTATTATTGTGATATTAATTGACTCGAAAATATTTCGCCCGAACTTCTCACGGGCTTTGATCCTTTCTTGTTTATTGCAAAGAATTTACGCCCAAAGAACGTTCTAAACTGTTTCGAAATAAAAAAGGCACCAAACTTCTTCGTGACAAATTTAAAATCGCGGTTCATCCAATATGCGTGGCTTCCTGTACGTATTCGCTAATGCTGCCCTCCTGTCATACAAGCAAAAGCTATGCCCAATTCTATTAATATTTTAAGATATATATTACAGATACTTATAAGATTATCGCAGAGAACGCATAAAAAAATTGTGTAATGAATTACATTATAAATATGTAATTCATTACACAATTTTTCTTGAACAACAACGAATTAAACTTTTTTATAATTGACTAACCGACCAATTTGAGTAAAATAACTAACTTGTCAGATCGAGCAAAAAGCCTGGCCCAAAGGACCAGTCTTTGGTTATACTTAAAGGGGATTTGCTTTGTTGAAAGTTCACTGGCTTATTGAAATTCCAAATAACAAATCCCAAAAAAACAAATAAATAACAATGACCGAATTTCAAAATCCCAAACAAAAAAAACAATCGCTAAAGCAGCGCAAGCGCCTGCGCTGCGCGTTGAACCGGTTTGGAATTTGTAATTTGAAATTTATTTGTAATTTGCCTGCCCGCCGGTTTTTTGGCGGGGTGCTTGAAATTTGTGATTTTAGACACAAAACTCCAAGACAGAGCCACCTATCTCTGATTCCCACAATGCGGGACAGGCTTTGCTTAAAGGACCAGGTTTTCAATGTAAAAACAAATCTCAGTGGGTTCAAATCACCAGGGCCAGGATTCGGATATGAACGACAAACACGAAAAAAAATTCATAGATATTGCGATCTTGGATAATATAATAGAAGCGCAGGTTATCGAATCAATCTTAAGCGAACAAAACATACCACACCTGATTCACTCATTTCATGATACCGCTTATGATGGATTGTTCCAAGTTCAAATGGGATGGGGCAAAGTTTGTGCGCCCCTTTCAAACCAAGAAGAAATCCTTGAAATATTAAATGATATCAGAGCAAAAAAACTTGAGAGCCCGGAATGAAAATTTCGTAAAAAGGAGGTTAAACCATGACTGGAAATAAAACCGTTACCTCAACGGATTTTGAAGAAGCGCTCAAAATAGGCCGGCCGCCCAACGTAAAAAAGCTTTTTCCGAATTCAAAGGCCCTGATTGTTAGTGGAAAATTTATTGATCGGGCCATGCTTGCCAAAGGTAAAGCCATCGCCATGGCTGCGAATGGTCGAAACCATTTTGTAATGCGAGGCGTTCTCCAGGCCGCGCAAAGAGCCAATGCCGCCATTATCATAGAAATCGCCCGGTCGGAGGGGGGAGCCAATGCATATTGTGCGGTCAATTACTGGAATATCGCCCGGCAGGTCGATGCGATCTGCAACGAACTGGATATTACTATTCCGGTGGCCATACATGCCGACCATTATGGAATCAAAAAAGAACAGGATATCAAAGGGGCCAAGATCGAGATCCCCACGCTGTTTGAGGCCGGAATGACTTCCATTGCCATTGATGCATCCCATCTCCCCGACGACAAAAATCTGCTTGCCAACCTGGAACTGAACCCTTTTGTTCCTGAATGGGCAGGCCTTGAAACTGAAGTGGGGGAAATCAAGGGGAAAGAAGGGCTTTCAACCAAAGAAGAAGCCCTGTTTCTGATTCAGGGTCTGAACGCCCATGATATTTTTCCCGACTGGATCGCTTTAAACAACGGAACAACCCACGGAATTGAGGCGAGCGGTCAGGGGATACAGGTGGATTTAACCGCTGAAATCCACCAGGCCCTGGCAAAATATCGGGTTTCCGGCGCCCAGCACGGAACATCCGGAAACAGCTCGGACAGATTAAGAGAAATAGCGGCCAATACCAGAACCACCAAAGCCAATGTTGCCACGGCCCTTCAGATGATTTCCTGGGGTCTGGAGGTCAATGATTACGGGAATGCCATCCTTGATGACGGCGGTAATTTTATCAAGCTTAAGGACCGTGGCGTCACCGATGAAATGTGGGCGGAAATGGTCGTTTATGCACAGGCTCATGAGCTTAAGGGGGGAAACTACAAAAAACTCAACCTGCCGTTTGAAAATAAACTTCTGGGGCAGGGTCAAGCCATCAGGGAGCGGATGGTTAAAAGGGTTGAGGAATTTGTTTATAACATGCTGGTTAATGTTTTTAATGCCCAGGATTCAGCACCTTTTGCCATAGAAACCATACTTGCGGCAGGCACCTATGACCCCGGACCCAAGGCCGGCAGAATTGAGGATCCTGCTGAATGGACGCCGGAAAAAATTATCCGGAGGGCCGCCACCATTGAATCTCAAAATGCACCGGAGGGGGATTTCGACGATTAGCCTGAATTTCTTACAATGATGCGGAAAAAGAAATTTTGTCCTTATTGCGGCACACGGCTCACAGAAAAGCTCTTTGAAGGCAGTCTCCGGCTTTTCTGTGAGCACTGTGATGAACCGATTTATGAAAACCCCATACCTGCCACCTGCCTTGTTGTCGTGGACAACAGGAACCGGGTTCTTCTCGTAAAACGAAGTGTAGCGCCTAAAAAAGGCTGCTGGTGTCTTCCGGGGGGATTTATGGAGCTTGGTGAATCCCCTGAAAAGGCGGCGCTAAGAGAACTTAACGAAGAAACAGGGCTTTGGGGCCGGATTGACATGCTCCTGGGTGTCTCCTCAAATCCCAGTGCCTTGTACCACACGGTCCTCATGGCCGGGTACCTTATTAGACAGTATACCGGCACGCTTATCGCCGGCGATGATGCGGATGACGCGGTCTATTTTCATTATGGAGAACTACCGGAAATAGCCTTTGAAAGCCACGCAAGATTCATCAGAATGTATTACGCCTCTTATGGGGCTTGACTTCTTTTACCCCGAATTTGATGAACTCGTAAAAAGTCCGATTTAGACAGTTTCGTAAAAAGTTCAAATTCAAGGCGTGAAAATTTTGTAATCATGAGGCGTACTTTTCGTACGTTGAATGATTATGAAATGCAGCACAACGCAGAAGTTGGGCTTTTTACGAAACCGTCAATTTTGCCTTGGCTTCCTCCCACAATTTATCCTTCTCCTCCTGGGAAAGCCCTTCCATGATCCTGTGACTCTCTGCGATCAGCTTTTCCATATATTTAAATCGGTTTTCAAATTTTTTTGTTGAATTTCTTAATGCTGTCTCAGGGTGAATTTGCGCAAACCGGGCAATATTTACGAGGGTAAAAAGCACATCTCCAAATTCTAATGCCAAAAAATCTTGCTCTGTTGAGGCTCGATTCTCCCTTCCCAACAGAGCTTTGAATTCAGACCATTCCTCTTCGACTTTCTGCATAACATCGGGAATATCATTCCAGTCAAATCCGGTTTTGGCCGCATGCTCGGAAATTCTATACGCCCGCATCAGAGCCGGAAATCCGGCCGGGACCGAGTCTAAAATCGAAGCTTCTCTATCAAGGTTTTTTTCTTCCTTTTTTATCTGATGCCAGCGCGCCCTCACCTGTTCAACACTATCCACCCGTTCGTTGCCAAAAACATGGGGATGGCGACGGGTCATCTTCTCAATATTTAAATCAACCACATCCTTGATATCAAAATGACCCATTTCCCGGAACAGAACCGATAGAAAAAGGATATGGAATAATACATCACCAAGCTCTTCACAAACACTGCCAGGGTCTCCGGATTCAATAGCATCAACAAGTTCGTATACCTCTTCCAGCAAATAAATCGCTATGGTCTTAGGTGTCTGCTTTCTGTCCCAGGGGCATCCGTTTTCACTCCTTAATGTTTCAATCAATTCAATTATGGAATTTATTTCCATCTCGGTCTGTCCCGGCTAAATAAATTCTATTTATTTTTTTTCCAGGCTTTTTTTATTGCTGCTATCTTGGTTGAAAAAGCCTGGTTCATATCTTTGGAGATCACTTTGGCCATCTTCTCGGAAACCAGTGTAACATAAGGGGAAAGCAGGGAATCTTTGATGACCGGTGTGCCCTTGGGGAGAAAAGCGGTCAATGCAATTAACAGAACTGAAACAATCAGTATGCCCTTTACCGCACCGAACATGGCACCGCTAACACGATCAAGCCAACCCAAAAATACTATTTTAAGCAGGTAATTTATGATAATGCCCAGAATGCTGATAATAATAAAAACGCCACAAAAAATAATCATAAAACTTAATAGGTTAAGATATCCGGTGTTGGCAATCCATTTTGACAAGGGCTTTGCTAGAATCGGGTAATAAGTGTAAGCCGCATAGAATCCGCCGAATACACCAATTATGGAAGATAATTCCTTGACAAGACCTCTAAAAATACCTCTTATCAAGCAATAGCCCAAAATAACGATAACGATTATATCAAAAAAATTCATGGCACACCTTTATATCAGTTTATGATATGAAACTTTTGAAATTGGCATGGGCATATAACAATTTATTTTGGAAACCAACAAAATTTAAATAAAATCAAAACGATAAAATTTGTTACAACTAACAGGGCAAATTAACAAAGCAGGTATTTCGAGTCAAGATATTTTTCTTTTTCTCTTGTATCTTAAATTTGGTGTTTGCAATAGTTAAAAAACCTATGATATGTGGGAATTTTAGAACATGCTCCAATTAGGGCGTGGGTTCAATCTTAAGATATGGACGAAGTCACTGAAAATAATCAGACCAGATTGACCTTTTTAGATTTGGATCTGGCCAGGCAACTTTTCGGCGAGCATAACAGCAACCTTAAAAGAATAGCAGACACAATCGACGTCTCTATCCATGCTAGGGGTAATAGTATTCTTATTCAGGGGGATACCGTTAAAAGAAGGCTTGCCCAAAATATACTTAACCAGCTTTACGGCCTGTTAAAAGATAAATTTCCAATTTATCCGAATGATATTGATTATGCAATCAGGATTCTTAGCGGAGATGACCGTATTAAACTCAAGGATATTTTTTTGGATACGGTCTATATTACCTCAAAAAAGCGCAATGTAATTCCCAAAAGCCTTGCTCAAAAAGAATACATAGATGCCATTCGCACCTCTGATATGGTTTTTGGTATCGGCCCTGCCGGCACAGGTAAAACCTATCTTGCCATGGCCATGGCGGTTGCAGCACTTTCAAAAGGAATAATTAACCGTATAATCCTCACCCGGCCTGCGGTGGAGGCCGGGGAAGCGCTCGGATTTCTGCCCGGAGATCTTTCGGAAAAGGTGGATCCGTATTTAAGACCTCTTTATGACGCGCTTCACGATATGATGCGATTTGAAAAAGTGTCGAATTTAATAGAACGGGGGGTTATAGAAGTAGCGCCTCTTGCGTTTATGCGAGGCAGAACTCTAAACGATTCTTTCATTATTTTAGATGAAGCCCAAAATACAACTTCTGAGCAGATGAAGATGTTCCTGACGCGGATAGGATTTAGTTCCAAAGCGGTCATCACGGGAGATATAACTCAGATCGACCTTCCTGTCGACAGAACCTCAGGGCTTATTGAAGCAAAAAATATACTTCAGGGAATAGACGGGATAAAATTCATCTTTTTTTCAAAAAAAGATGTGGTAAGACATGGCTTGGTCCAGAAAATTATCAAAGCATATGAAGATCTGGATGCCAGCAGAAAAAATAATTGAACTTAGGGGCTTCGCCCCAATTGGAATAGTGGAATGATGGAGTAATGGAATGATGGGTTTGAAGGAGTTTTTTACAATTAAAATGGTTTGTTTATCCATTTACCCCCAATATTCCATTATTCCATTATTCCATTCTGATGGCATAAACATATTGCATTAAGAAGCATATATTATCGAGAAGTTGTAGAATTTCCGAGACGTATAATTATTATTCGCAATGAAATTTAAAAAAGACAAAATATCTTTAAAAAACTTTTTTGGGACCAGTGACCACGTGAGATGGAGTATCCTCATCGGTGTTACAATAATTTTCACCCTTCTCCTTTATCCTAATCTTGTTGTCAAAAAGCATTCTTACAAATTAGGTGATGTTGCTGAGAAGAATATCAAGGCCACAAAAGATTTTTTAATAGAAGACAAAGATGCCACGGAAGCCAACCGTAGAGAGGCTGTAAAAAAGGTGTTAACCGTTTATGACCACGACGTCACCCTGTTCCAAACCATCGACCAGAATGTAAAAAAGGCCTTTAATGATATTCGGACGGTTCTTAAACCCGGAAAAAGCCAAAACAAGATTGCGCTAACACCATCAGAAACCGCTCCAACCAGTACAATTGCAACGTCCGCTCATGATCTTTTATGGCAAAAAAAAGCCGACTTTGAAGAAAAAATCGGCATTTCTGTGAGTAACGGCGCTTATACCATTCTCGAAAAAGAAAATTTTCTTCCCAATATTGCAAATCTTATTTGCGCCATTTTAAAAGAAATATTGGACAACGGTGTCGTTACAAACAAGGATCTTATTTTAAAAGAAACCGATAAAGGAATCATTTTAAGAGATATCAGCACAAAAAAAGAACGGGTTGTTAATAACTTAAAACACTTTTACGGTCTTGACCAGGCCAAAACCATGGTAAAAATCATAGGTCAACCCCTTCTCGAAGACATTGATTATACCATGAGAAATATGATTGTCGATTTCTCACAAAGACTGATCCAGCCCAACATCACTTTAAACAGAAGTGAAACCGAGGAACGGAAAAAAAGAGCCGAGGCACAAATCAAACCGGTTTTTCACAAGATAAAAGCCGGGGAAATGCTTTTGCGCGAAGGAGAAAGAGTTACAAAAGTCCAGCTGCTAAAACTCAAGGCCTACCAAGAGGGCATAAAAAACGAACAGATTTTATCCAGTTCCATTGGATCCGCATTGATAATCCTATGCATCCTGATGACCACCTATATTCTTTACATACATCGTCAAAGCCGAACGGATCTTACCAACAACAAAAATCTGCTCTTTATCGCCAGCGTTTTAGTAACCTTTTTTTTCATTGCCAGGATATCAGCATCTTTGGCTGAATCCGTAGCCCATTATACGTCTTTCCCCATATCGGCATCATCTATTGCTTATGGTATTCCCCTTGCTTCAGGCGCCATGACCATCTGCCTGTTTTTGGGCCTTGAACTGGCGATCCCCACAGCCATGTTAACTGCAATCGGAACAGCCATCATTTTTAAAAATAGATTTGATATGTTTCTCTATTTTCTGATCAACAGTTCAATGGCGGCATTCTGGATGCAGAACTGCCGGGAACGCAAAGTATTTATAAAGGCCGGTTTAAAACTCGGAGTAATGAACGTTATACTTGTGACGGCCATAGATATTTATTTAGGAGGTTCCTCCATTATCAAATTTCTGTGGGACTGGGCCTTTGCATTTGCCGGGGGTGTGGGAGCAGGAATTGTCACCGCCGGCATCACACCGCTGATAGAAATAGCCTTTGGCTATACAACCGATATCAAACTTCTTGAACTTGCAAACCTTGATCAGCCTATCCTCAGGAGACTTATGATAGAAGCTCCGGGAACATATCATCATTCCGTGGTTGTCGGCACCATGGTCGAAGCCGCAGCTTCCGAAATCGGCGCGAATTCTCTGCTGGCCAAAGTTTGTGGGTATTATCATGATATCGGCAAGATCAAAAAGCCACTCTATTTTATAGAAAACCAGACCAACGGCATTAACAGACATGACAAGCTTGCCCCATCCATGTCAAGCCTTATCCTGATCGCTCACATTAAAGACGGCGTTGAAATCGCCAGAAAAAATAAACTCGGCCAGGTCATCATTGACACAATCAGGCAATCCCACGGAACGAGTCTTATTAGCTTTTTTTATGAAAAAGCAAAGCTTTTAAAAGGTGAAGACGCAGTAAATATCGACAACTTCAGATATCCAGGCCCAAAGCCTCAAACCCGGGAAGCCGGTCTTGTCATGCTGGCGGACATGGTTGAAGCCGCATCAAGAACACTTGCCAATCCCACACCATCCAAAATCCAGGGACTTGTACAACACCTGATAAAAAAGGCATTTTCGGACGGTCAGTTAGACGATTGTGAGTTGACATTGAAGGATCTGCATAAGATTGCAAAAAGCTTTTATAACATATTATCAGGAATGTACCACCACCGTATTGAATATCCCGAACAACCTCTCCTTGCCAACGGAAAGGAAAAAAATGGAAGTCCTGTTAGACAACAGACAAAACAAGCACAAGATATCTCTGAAAAAACTACGACAAAAGGCCATGGCCATCTTAAACGCCTTGGCCTGTCCTGATTCAGAGCTTTCCATACTTATCGTCGATGATCCCGAGATAGAAGCGCTTAACAAAAAATTTCTTGGCCGATGTGGCCCCACCAATGTTATCGCATTTCCCATGCGAACAGGCCGATTTAATAATATTGCCCCTCACCTTCTCGGCGACGTGGTTATTTCCATTGAAACCGCTGAGAGAGAAGGAGAAATTGCAGGTATAAGCATGGAAGAACGTGTTACCCAGCTTTTAGTACACGGTATCCTTCACCTGTTGGGTTATGATCATGAAAAAAATAAAACACAAGCGGATAAGATGGAAAAAAAGAGTAATGAAATTCTTAAACTGATTAAAACTTAAATGGAGGTTCGTTAATGGCCGGATTAGCTGTAAATGTTGACCATGTCGCCACCCTGAGAAATGCAAGGGGAGATGTCGGTTATCCCGATCCCGTTGCAGCAGCAGTCATGGTGGAATTGGCAGGAGCAGACGGCATTGTGGTTCATCTGAGGGAAGATAGACGTCACATCCATGATCGTGACCTCAGAATATTGCGAAAGGTTGTCCAGACCAAACTTATCCTGGAAATGGCTTCAACAGACGAAATGGTTGGAATCGCTCTTGAAATTAAGCCCGATCTTGTAACCCTGGTACCGGAACGGCGTGAAGAACTTACCACCGAAGGGGGATTGGATCTAATTGTCCATAAAAATGAAATTGCTGAAACCGTAGGTGCCTTGCAAGGTAGTCGTATCCCCGTGAGTCTTTTCATTGACCCCGATCCGGATCAGATAAAGCTGGCTCACCAGATAGATACGACCATGATTGAAATCCATACCGGAACATTTTGCGAAGCAAAAACACATCACAAAAAAAATCAGGCATTTTCAAATATTGTGGATGCCGCCAAACTCGCCCGTAAACTAAGAATGGGGGTCAATGCCGGCCATGGATTGTGTTATAACACCATAAAGTTTTTTAAAGATGTTCGTGAAATAGACGAATTCAGCATCGGACACAGCATCGTCTCAAGAGCGGTTCTTGTCGGGATGGAAAGGGCCGTAAAAGAAATGCTGGCACTTATCAAGGCCCTGTAGTTTTCAAGAACATCCGGAGAGTAAAGAATCCTGGATCAAAGGACCAGGCCTTGTTTTATCCCCGGAGGGGGTTTGCTTTGTTGGAAGTTCAAAAATTACAAATATCAAACACTTTCCAATGTCCGAAATTCGAATTTCCAAACAATGTTTCGT
>CAZIIV010000078.1:0-12599 GCA_964539365.1 uncultured Desulfobacteraceae bacterium
GGCGATGCTTTTTAATTTGGAGCCCAAGGTCAACAAAGTGATACCGGTGAATATCAGATCTATTCCCAGTATAAGACCGATAAGCCAAAGCGCCGTTCCGGGCAGACCGATCATCACTATAAGACCCAGTATTTCCACACTATATTTCTCCCGAACGATGTTCTCAGAGCGGGGTAGGCAAAAGAACGCGTAAGGGTCAATCAGGATCGAAATACAGTGTTGCGGTCAATGCCATTACGCCATGCTATCGTTGCGACAATTGCCTGAGAGGCTTTACCTCTCAGTGCGGGGAAATGCTTGGGGGATGGAAATTCGCCAACATCAAGGACGTCGTTTTTTCGGAAAACTTTCACGTGAATGATTCGGGAACCTGTATTTTACCAGAATCGATGACCATGCGATCGGTCATCATCCAACTGGACCCAAGGAGTTTGTGACCAATGGCTCTACTTACATGGATTGGAATCGCGCTTTGTTTATCCCAGTCAGCTATGCTGTCCGGTTTCAATTTGGTTCCCTGTTCTCGCCTGTACTTCGCTTTTATCAGATCCTTCTGTTTCCCGTGGCCAAGCCAACGGCCATGATTCTCGACCGGAGCCTGAGGCCATTTCGTACTTCAAGGAAAAGGACATCCGGCAGCTCATCAAATTGCATATGGCGGCCTCCGAGAGCGATATCGAAAAGGTTGAGGGTCAGGGAGCCCTGAATTTTCTGGCACTGGATGATGTTCCTCTAGCGGCTGAAGGCGAACCGGTCGATCCCAGGAGCATCATTCCGCTGCCATTCGAGAAAGGAAAACCAGTTTTCCCGGCCATACCGGGTGGCACATCCAATGCCTTTCTGAGTCGCATTCACGAACGTGGGAAAAAATGGATCGTCCTCGTCGATCTGGACAATGAGCCGAAGATGGTGTTGGATTCCGACGAGTTCATCCGGGACGCCCTGTTCAATCTCGAACGATTCAATCCCTATTGGCACTGCCACCGTCCCGTCATTGTCACAAACGGCCGGGCAACCATCGGCGACGTCATCGCACGTTTAAAGGTCAACCCCGAACATTGTCAGGATGATGTGGTGGATCACGATGTAATCCTACTTTGGAATGATGCCAAGCGAATGATCACCGGTGGCGATATTCTCGGAAGACTGTTGCGGGGCATTGTGCAAAACCCCGTGGTTGATGAAGGTATGGCTGGTAATCAAAAGGGGACGGGCTCGGAAAAGAGATGACCGCCGCATATCCTGCGGCCACGAATAACAAACAAAAGATCAAATGAGCCAAGGAGGTTTTTACGTATGGATAGAATCACTCTCGATCAACTCCGGCAAACATTCATCGACCACCACTCCAATTGGTGCGTCTCTCTTTACATGCCGTCGCACCGGTCGGGACGTTCGACAGAACAGGATCCGATCCGTTTCAAGAACCTGATGCGCCAGGCACAAGAGCGGCTGCTGGCCAAAGGCATGAGCTCGGGGCAAGTCCAGGATGTGCTCAAAGATCCTCAGCGTCTGCTCCAGAATCAGAGGTTTTGGAGATATCAAAGCGATGGCCTGGTGGTGTTCTTTTCCGAGGATCTCTTCCAGTTCTTTAGACTGCCCATCGAATTTGCCGAGCTGGTGGTTGTCTCGGACCGCTTTCATGTCAAGCCTCTGCTTCCTCTTCTGACTAGTGACGGCACATTTCATATCCTCGCGATCAGCCAAAACCAGCTTCGACTGCTGGAGGGGACACGGCACACGGTGGATGAAATCGATCTGGAAAATGTGCCGCAAAACCTTTCCGATACTTTTCCGGACGGTTTCCCGGAAAAGCAGCTGCAATTCCATACGGGCACGCCATCGGGGTCCGGAAGCCGCGCGGCGGTGTTCCATGGACACGACATCGGTAACGAGATCAAAAGCCGCGTCCGACATTGGTTCCGCATGGTCGATAAACACATACGCAGCATGTTGGCGGACGGGTCGTCTCCGCTGGTGTTGGCCGGGGTCGACTCCCTTTTCCCGCTCTATAAGGAAGTCAACACCTACCCGCATCTGATGGATGAAGGGATCCCGGGAAATCCCGAAGGGATGAAGCCCGAAGATCTTCACCAGCAGGCGTGGGCCATCGTGGAATCCTTATTCAACAAGGAACGGGAAGCAGGGTTTGCCCGATACCGGCAACTGGCAGGCACCGGACAGACCACGACCAACGTCACCGAGGCGGTCCTCGCGGCGCATCACGGACGGATCGATGTGCTATTCGTTGCTGTAGGCGTTCAGGTGTGGGGCCGGTTTGATCCGGAACAAGACAGGGTTGATATGCACGAATCCTCTGAACCCGGCGACGAAGACCTTCTGGATTTAACGGCAATTCAGACCCTGATCAATGGAGGCATGCTGTACGCTGTTTCTCCGGGAGAGGTTCCAGACCAGGAACTCCTTGCTGCGATTTTGCGCTTTTGATACGGCGATTATCTGGACGCCTTTATCAAGCAGCTCCTCAATCGGGACTTCGTTAACTCCCGATTGCCATTGTGAACCTTAAATACTACATTCTTTCATAATCCTGGAGGCCTTTCTGTATACATCCGAGAACCTCAGCAG
This sequence comes from uncultured Desulfobacteraceae bacterium, assembly GCA_964539365.1. Lineage (GTDB taxonomy): Bacteria > Desulfobacterota > Desulfobacteria > Desulfobacterales > UBA11574 > S5133MH16. Next base: position 2,590 of record CAZIIV010000078.1, read on the forward strand.
CCCGATGATCGTCTTATCACCCTCGACAACGAAAAGCGCGTCATGACGATTCATGACGAACAGATGGAAACATTTTACAAGGCTATCATCCGCGCTGACGGATTGTCCTTCGGATAGTCCCTTGATAATGTCCTTAATCTGGACCTCTCGGGCCTTGCGGCACAGATCCCTGAAGGGATTTTCCCATAGCCGGTAGTCGTCTTGCATGGACTTCCAAATATAGGAAAGCCCAAAAATCTTGATGCATTCGTAAAAAGTAGTCACTCCGGTAGATCCCGGATCAAGTCCGGGAGGAGTCCAGATGCTCTGCAACTGTTTGAAAATACTGGATTCCGGCTTTCGCCGGAATGACAGAATACGGTGTTTTGTGACTTTTTGCGAGCTCATCAATCTTAGCATCTGATAAGTGGCTTAATGAAGAGATCTTAAACCCGGTCAATGCATTCGCGCCAAAACATCATAATATACCCAGTGAACCCAAGTGCCCACCGGTGCATCCGGAGCATCACAGATGAGCGCAAGGCTTTTTGTGTCAGAAGGAAGTACCCCCCAGTTCAGGGGCGGAGACACATCCGCTCCGTCACAGGTGTACTTGCCGGGGATCATGGTCCCTTTGCTAAACGCCGAACTTGTTAATTCCATGGTCCCTCCTTCTCTCCCTGCAAAGAAGAACATTGAAAAAACGCAGGTAAATAAAAAAATAAACCGGCAACTGTTTTTTTTCACGGTTCCATGCCCAATTTTTTTATTTTGGTTGTCATGTATGCGCTAACTGATATAATTATTTCAGATTTAACAAAGAAATCAAGCATTTTCAGACGCAGTCTGGATCGCAACATCAAGACGTTGCATCAGGCCGGCGCCAATCTGGTGATGTCGTTCAGTTCGATGGTCACCACCACGATCATGAACCTGCTGCATCCGCAACAGATACTGATGCTTTCCGAAGGACTGAATGTGTTTTGCGTCGGCTTGAACTCCAATTTGAAAAACAAAACTCTTCTCGACATTCAGGTCCGAGAGACCACCGGATGCAGCATCGTGGCCGTTAAAAGAAAAGATGAATTGATAATCAATCCGGACCCAGCGATCATTCTGGAGCGCGGGGACGAGTTGGTTCTGATCGGATCGGCCGAGTCCGAAAAGATGTTCACCGAGAAGTATCCTGCCGCCCCATAGAATGACAGCAGCCGTTGATCCCGCCGATAGCAATGAAAATATTATTAAAAAGATCGTAAATCATCTTGGATTGTAAAAGGTAAAGTGCAAATCCCGCCCAAAGCATAATGCCCCGCCTTTCATCCCTGACGCATATCCCATTTTTCCCCTAAATGATTATTTGATCGATACAGACTACCCGGTCGAAGCCGATTTTTAGCATCCGACCCGTCGAGAGATCAACGGGGAAAGCTTTGCATAAAATACCAGTGATTTTATAAGGTTGGGTAAAAATTGGCAAAAAACAGCGATTGACAACGGGACTCGCCTTTGGTATGGAAATTTTGATTGTCACCACAAACAATGGATTTTAATCTGAATTCAAAACCAGCTTTATCGTGATTTCAGGGAAAAGCGTTTTGAATCTTTATTTGCCGAGTCCGACATGATTAATCTGATCAAAGATTGGCTGAATAAACATTTTTCCGACCCTCAGGTGGTCATTTTGGGCTTTTTGCTGATCTCGGGATTTATTTTCATTTTCTATCTGGGGCAGATGCTTGCTCCGATGCTTGCCTCTATCGTTATTGCTTATTTATTGGATGGCATGGTTGACAGACTTCAACGTTTGAAAATTCCTAGAATCATCGCCGTTAGTCTGGTGTTTTTGTTTTTTCTCGCAAGTCTTTTCTTCATTTTTATCGGATTGCTCCCTCTGATTTCACGACAGGTTGGTCAATTGATCCAACAGTTTCCCCTCATGGTGAATGCCATTCAAAAACAACTTATTCTGCTTCCCCAAAAATATCCGGATGTTGTTTCCGCCGCTCAGATCCAAACACTCTTAGGATTCATTACTTCCGAGTTTACCGGTTTGGCCCAGAAAGTTCTTTCTCTATCCATGGCATCCGTCAAGGGGATTATTGTGATCGTAATTTATTTAATTCTGGTGCCGCTGCTGGTTTTCTTTTTTCTCAAGGATAAGGCTCTCATTTTGTGTTGGATCTCGGGATTTCTTCCGGATCATCGAGGGCTTGCGATAGAAGTCTGGAGAGATGTCAATAGACAGGTTTCAAATTATGTCAGAGGAAAGGTCTGGGAAATCATTATCGTATCGAGCATAACCTATGCAACCTTTTCATACTTGAAAATGGAATATTCCATACTGCTGGCGCTGTTAACCGGCATTTCCGTGCTGATTCCCTATATCGGCGTCACAGTGGTTTTTTTTCCCGTGGTCTTAATCGCTTTTTTTCAATGGGGACTCAGTTCTGATTTTGCCTTTGCGGTCATTGCTTATGCAATTATTCAGGTTTTGGATGGAAATCTTTTGGTACCTATTCTTCTTTCCGGTGTTGTCAACCTGCATCCGGTCGCCGTCATTGCGGCTGTTCTGCTTTTTGGGGGATTATGGGGCCTATGGGGCCTTTTTTTCGCTATTCCTCTGGCCACCCTTGTCAATGCTGTTTTAAAAATCTGGTTAACCCACTATGGCTCACCTCATGTCGAAGACAGCAATGAGAACGATAATACTCAAAATACATGATCACAGTAGCAAATGTTTGGCCAAGCTGTCAAAACAGAGGCTGTATTGGCCGAAAAAGCGGTCTCTCGAAACACCTGTCAGCCAGCGTTCAGCCCCAATATGGCAATCCATTCTCTCAACCGCCATCCAATTCTGAAACTCATATGAAAGTGACTCTAAAGAAAAAACAGTGTCTATGGCTTTTAATAGAAACCTTCTAAAAACCGGCCTGATTTACCGCATCCATCATCGCTCAGGGGTTTTCGGACTTTTTGGCGGTGTCAAAGGGGCATCCGATTTTTACTTGCTTGGATTAAGATACAGATTCTAGTCGACCCGAAATTGGTTATCGTTATCCGTTATCTGTTAATGAATTGTTGATAACAAGACGCGGAATTTTTAATACACCGCGTTCTGTTTTTGCTAAAGATGTTCTGTAAAGCAGCCGCGATTTTGAATTGTGATCTTGATTACATCCGGCATTCTTGAAGAATATCCAGGTTCATAAAGGATGATCGGGATTTGCTGGCCTATCTGGTGTGGAAAATATGTATTCTGAGCAACGAAGAAACCGGGCGCTTGTTTGGCATGGCCTACTCGGCAATAAGCCACATTTTAAGTTCCATGCGAACCAGAATGCAAAAAGATTCTGATTTGCAGGTTAAATACAATAATATTTATTCACTATACGAGATGTGAAACTAAAAACCAAAAAATGTGTCAATATTCGAATGAAGCTTGCGGCCAATCCCGATATAAATTTGCTGGACATGGATATAGAGGTAAATGCCGGAAGGGTTGTCCTCAGAGGGACGGTGGAAGCCTACTGGAAGAAGCTCTACGCAGAAAATCTCATTGAGGCCGAACCCGGAGTGGTTTTTATCGAAAACCACCTGGCCGTCGTTCCCGCACAAGGCGTTATCGATCAAGAAATCGCCCATGATATCATCCGGTCGCTTGAAGCAAAAGCAAACGTGAATGCAAAAAATGTGGGCGTAAAGGTGACAAACGGTAAGGTCACGCTGACCGGAACGGTTGCGAACTGGACTGCCCGACGTTCGGTTTTTGAATCGGCGCTGTATACCGCCGGCGTCGTCGAAGTGGACAATCAGTTAGCTGTAGCAGGGTTTGAAAAGGGCTATTAAGCTGTACCCGTCCCGGATCTTTTTTTCGGTTTTACACGGCGATGCTTTTTAATTTGGAGCCCAAGGTCAACAAAGTGATACCGGTGAATATCCGCTTCTGGCTTCAAATATCGTAAACAAAATGATGCCCAATTAAAAAAATAAAAATACAAGATATTATCCTGATAAAACGTGAAGAGTGATCGTCAGTCAGGCAAGTCAATGCGTAAGGGTCAATCAGGATCGAAATACAGTGTCTCACCCATAGCATCCGTGCGTAAATTTTATTAAATATTCAGCAACGGACCAAAAAAATAAAAAACACTCAAAGGAGGTAAATGATGAAGATGAAAAAAAACTTTTTTTCAGGAATACTGAATTGGGAATCCATGATTTTTAGCGTGTTAATTGCAGTAATTATAATGGGTCTCACGGCAATGCCCGTGGTTGCGTCAAAACTTCAACTCACGGACATGTCCATAACGGATGCGGTTGAGGATGAATTGCTTATGGATAGCGGCGTTCCTTCGCACCTGATTGATGTTAATACGATCGAGGGGATTGTTACCCTCGAAGGATCGGTGGACAATATTCTTGCCAAGGAGCGGGCCGCCCGTATTGCCGGGATTGTCAAAGGGGTGCGGTCCGTGGTGAACAAGATCCAGGTAAATCCGCCTATCCTTCGTACAGACCAGGAAATTTTAAAGGATGTAAAAGATGCCCTTCTTTATGATCCGGCTACGGAGTCTTACGAGATCGATGTCAAGGTCGAGAACAACGTCGTCACCCTGTCCGGTACGGTTGATTCCTGGCAGGAAAAAGAACTCTGCGAAACGGTGGCAAAGGGAGTCAAGGGTGTCAAAGATGTGCAAAATAGAATCGTATTTTCCTGGCTGAAGAAGCGTTCCGACAATGAAATCAAGGCCGAAGTGGAAAAGGCCTTGAAGTGGGATGCGCTCGTAGACCATGCCCTCATTGATATAAAAGTCAAAGACGGAAAAATCATGCTGAACGGAACCGTGGGAAGTGCTGCGGAGAAACGTTGGGCCTCCGCGGATGCCTATGTACATGGTGTGAAATCCGTGGACGACTCCGGCTTGCAGGTCAAAAGGTGGGCACGGGACAAAGATCTGAGAGGGAAGAAATATGCCGAAAAAACCGAAAAAGAAGTAGAAGACGCGGTTAAGGATGCTCTGTTTTACGATCCCAGGGTTTCTTCTTTCAAGATTACTCCGGAAATTGCCTATAATGGCAGTACGGTTATCCTTCGGGGCACAGTGGATAATCTCAAGGCAAAGCGGGCGGCAGCCCAGGATGCCCGGAATACCGTCGGCGTAATAGACGTCGACAACCGCATAAAGGTGCGGCCTGCCGAATTTCTGAGCGACCAGAAAATCGAGAACAAAATCGTGAGTGCCCTTAAGCGTGATCCATGGGTAGAAAGTTATGAGATCACCGTGGATGTCCAAAATGGTGTCGCAGACCTTTACGGGACCGTGGACAGCTTTTTTGAAAAGTCCCAGGCCGATGATGTGTCCTCGAGGGTCAATGGGGTAATAATAGTGGACAACAACCTGGTCGTTCAAAACGACTATACACCTTATGTATACGATCCTTATATAGATGACAGTTATATGTACGATTACGATTGGTATCATTACAGTATAACGTATCCTGACAAGACTGATTTAAGGATCAAGCAGGATATCGAAAAGGAATTGTGGTGGAGCCCTTATGTGAATTCCGAAGACATAACTGTTACTGTTGACAAAGGTGAGGCGACGCTGACCGGGACCGTGGATTCATGGACGGAGTATGGTGCCGCCCAGGACAATGCTTATGAAGGCGGAGCGGTTTATGTGCACAACCAACTTATCATAAAGTCATCCTAACCGAGTTTGCATCTACCATAGGCAGCCCTGTTTTTGCTTTCCGCTTATCCCCCGGCGGAAAGCAAAAAAGAAAATATTCTCCGGACTCTTTGTGGTTCAGCTTATCTGATGACGGGCTCAAAACAGCCGTCTATGAGCAACTGAAATTTGATTCGTATAAAACCGGAACACCCGTCAGCCCTCCGGATAAGTTTGTTCCGGAGAAATAAAAGATTTAAATAAGGAGATGGTTTATGTGAAGGATGGAAAGAACATCCATATGGACTTCAAGAAAAACCCCAACACCGAGTTCAAAGATTTGAAAAAACTGACCCGGGAGGAAGCCCGCGATGAAGTGGAGGCCTTGCGGGAAGGCATCGAGTATCATGATTTTCTTTATTATGTAAGAAACCAGCCTGAAATTTCGGATGCCGTATACGACAAACTATTTCATCGTCTTCAGGAACTTGAGCAAGCATTCCCCGAACTTCGGTCCGGCACCTCGCCGACACAACGAGTCGGCGCCGAACCCTTGGACGAACTGAAGAGGGTGAAACATGCTGCGGCAATGCTCAGTCTGAATTCGGCCCTGGAGGAAAAAGACGTCAAAAACTTTCATGATTTTATCCACCGCCATACGGAGGGAAAGAGCGTTGAATATGTTCTCGAACCTAAGTTCGACGGGCTTTCCGTGGAAGTGGTCTATGAGAAGGGTTGCTTCCGCTATGGATCCACCAGAGGGAACGGGGAGGTGGGCGAAGATATTTCCGAAAATCTCAAGACCATCAAAACGCTTCCCCTGCATCTGCAAAAAACAACAGACATACCCGATTTTCTATCGCTGCGGGGAGAGGTATTCATGGGTAAAAACGGTTTTCAGCAGTTGAATAAGGAGAGAATCAAAAAGGGGCTGGAGCCATACGCCAATCCCCGCAATTCAGCTGCGGGTACCATGCGGCAGCTGGATCCCCAAAAAGTAGCGGGAAGACCCTTGGATCTCTTTATTTATGAAATACTCAAAGCCGAAGGCAACGAAGAATTCTCTTCCCACTGGGAAGTACTGAGACGATTTTCCAAATGGGGGTTGAAGACGGACCCCCACAGTCGAAGGGCGACTTCACTCAAGGACATCAAGGCATATCATAAACATCTTTCGAATCAAAGACAAAAATTGGACTACGAGATCGACGGCATCGTAATTAAGGTGGATAATTATGAGCTAAGGTCGAAGCTCGGGGTGAGACAACGGAGTCCTCGCTGGGCGTATGCCTGGAAATTTTCTCCCAAAGAGGAGATCACCATCCTGAAGGATATTGTGGTTCAGGTGGGAAGAACGGGTATGCTCACGCCGGTCGCACTCCTTCAGCCGGTGGATGTCGGCGGTGTCACGGTAAGTCGAGCGACCCTCCACAACGAAGACGAAGTCAAAAAAAAAGACGTACGACCCGGGGACAAGGTCCGCATCGCCCGAGCGGGAGATGTGATACCCGAGGTTTTAGAGCGGGTCCAAAGACCAAACAAAAAAAGAAAGAAGCCCTTTTCCATGCCCGAAGAATGTCCGGCATGCGGTGCGGAGATCTATAGGGAAAAAGCATATTATTTCTGTCCCGCCGGGCTATCCTGTTCACCACAGTTGATTGGCAGGGTCATTCACTACGGTTCGAGGAATGCCATGGACATTAAGGGACTGGGTGAGGAGACCGTAAAGGATATGGTCCGGAAAGACCTGGTTAAAGGTATTGTTGACCTTTATAAACTAACGGTCGATGATCTCTTGGAACTGAAAGGTTTTGCTCAAAAATCCGCCACCCAGCTTCATAAGGCTATCCAAGAAACCAAAAACCCGCGTTTGGACCGGTTTCTGTATGCTCTGGGCATTCGCCATATGGGTCGGCGAATCGCCCAAGTACTGGCGGACAAATATCGGAGTCTGGATGCCCTTCGGAAGTCAACACTGCACGAGCTGGAAAATACGGAGGAGATCGGACCGGAGATCGCCCGAAGTGTAACGCAGTTTTTCGCCGAAAAAACGAACAGACAAATACTCAAGGGTCTCGAAGAGGAAGGGGTGAAGATAAAATCAATGCCCGAAAAGAAAAAAACATCCCCTTGTCAAGGAAAAACGGTTGTTTTCACGGGAAAGCTCAAAAACTATACGCGGGAGGACGCGGAAAGACGGGTTGAAGATTTGGGAGGGCGCGCCCCTTCCAGTGTAAGCGGTGAGACGGACTACGTAGTGGCGGGGGAGAACCCGGGCAGCAAGTTGGAGGATGCAAGGCGGCACAGGATCCGGATTCTCGATGAAGAAGAATTCGAAAAGTTAACAAAAGGGTAGGCTGCAAAATTATGCATCAGGTCTCAGTGATTACCGAGTTCGCCCATTGGACAATGCTCTTCAGCCGCTTGGGGGACAGTTCCAGGAGCTCATTGTAGGTCAGCCATCGGTACTCGTGGTGTTCGGGCCTTCCGATTTCCGGATTGACGGAAAAAATCACCTGACAGCACTCGGTTTCGGCAATGTAATATCGGGCCGCCTTTTTTCCACCGAAACCGGAATAGGGCTCGGTCTCACGATAAATATGCCCCCAGCGGAAGTGCAGATCCCATATACCGGTTTCCTCGGCGGCTTCCCTTTTCGCTGTCTCCAAAGGATCTTCACCCGTTTCCACGATGCCCTTTGGAAAATCCCAGTTTCGAAAAGCTCTGAGAAACAGAAACTTCCATTCTTTTTCCTGCCGCCTGACTATGACGATTCCTGCCGAAAGGATCATACCGTCTTTGCCTCACCCCACATCAAAACAGTAACCCATAATATTTATGTTGTCATTCGCTCGAATCATAGACGCTTATTTTGCCATTCCCGGTAAAAACCGGAGCTTGGGAGCCGGAGTCAAGGCTTTGCCCCCATGTAAAAGTTTACAGAGCTTGCCTTGACACCGGTTTTGACCATGTTTGTTTTAAATTTTTTCCTTAAGCAGAATCCTGCCTCGATCCGCCAACATCACATATTGGTCCTGAACATCCTTGAAGTATTTGAGCAGTACCTCATCGTCTATCTTTTTCACATCCTTAATATACTTTCCGGTGGTTTCTACTCCTTGCAGCAAATGATAAACGACACTGATGAGATTATACTTTTCATTTTCGATACCAAATAATGTCATTAGATCCTCCTTTCCAGTATTTTTTTATGAACCTTTCAGGAAAACTTTCCTGTATTTCCGGGTACGATGATTTCTTGAATCCCCGGCATCCGAGGGATGTTGGGACCGTGAAGATCTAAACCCATAAGGCCGACCCCATAGTCTTTCTTTGCCAGTGCCATGGCAAGATAGGCTGTAATACTGCTTTTTCCGACACCTCCTTTCCCGTTCATAACCAGAATTTTGTTCTTTATACGGTCCGGACTCGTTTTTATTTTGCCCTGAGAAACCTGTTCATTTGAGCCGGCCGGGCTTTAACCGGCGGTTTTCGGGGAGGCTCACGATCGGGATCTTTGGGCGGCGGCTCTTTCACGGGTGGTTTTCGCGGCTCATTGGGCGGTTCTTTAACGGGTGGCTCTGCAGGCGGCGGCGGCGTTTCCGGCGGACTCTCCGGCTCCTCTACCGGCGGCTTTTTGGGCCGGTTCGGCGGCTCCTTGACCGGCGGTTTGTCCTGGAATTTGATTTGATTTGTCGAATCGTCTTTTATTTTCCACGCAATCATTTTGAATGTTTCACATATTCTTCTGAATTTTATGGGTTTTCTGTGTCAATCCGTGACCGGCGGCTTGACATTTCATCGAAACTTAATTTGTTATAATTTTTTAGCTCACTATTAAGACTATTTCAAAATAACGGTTCCGTAAATAAAGACAATCCTGTATAACTAAAAAGGAATTACCGTATTCTGATTTCAGTTTCTTTGCTGATGTCGGCTTTTCCATGTGATTCCCGCATCAAACAGAAAGTCTCGGCTTCGGGTTGACAAAGCGCCTAAAGATGCAACCAGGGAATCCGAGATGCAATATATTCTTTAATTTCCTTTTTCTTAAAACCCACGAATGTTTTCTTACCACAGAATCCCGCAATTGAATCCGGCAAAGCCCGTAAACAGTGCCCGAACGAAAACTAGGATTTTTCGTTAAGATCAAGCCTCCGGCCCGTAGGGGAAGACGAAAATTTTAACCACAGACATACATTGAGTATTTCGAGGATTAAAATTTGAGTCTGACGCAGATATTGACAAAAAAGACAGTTTTCGTTCAGGCACTAAACAGGTAAAATAACAGGAACCTCCTGGTCATTTTGTCTGCATGAATCAAAGCTGCATATGTTTAGAGCTTAAAATACA
>CAZIIV010000079.1:0-2382 GCA_964539365.1 uncultured Desulfobacteraceae bacterium
ATTGGGTTTGTTTTAAAACCTTGCCCCGGGTGCTGATGACGATTTCATTCATAGGGATCTTTTGTCCGGATGCTTCCAATGCCTTTTCCACAATCCCGGGGAGACCGGCGCAGCACGGCACCTCCATAACTACCGTGGTGATGCTTTTGATGCCTGCTGTCCGGAAAATTTCTGAAAATTTTGCCGCGTATTCCTGAACCTCATCAAATTTAGGACATCCCATCATCACGACTTTTCCTTTAATAAAATCCCTGTGAAGGGTTGGAAACGCCACCGCAACACAATCTGCCAGTACGAGAAGATCCGCTCCTTTAAGAAACGGAGCCTTGGCAGGGATGAGGCGTATCTGAACCGGCCAATGGGAAAGGAGCGATTCGCTTTCAGTCCCGACAGCGTCAGGCATGTCGGCCGTCCGACCGGATTCAGCAGGGACAAACGTCCGGACAGTGGCTGACGGACATCCGCAAGGCATACCGGCTTGTTCTTTGAGTTCTTGTTTTTCTTTTTCCGTCAGGTGTTTTTCAACGGCTTCTTCATCAAACTCCTCAGTTTCCCGTTCAACAATTTTTAGCGCACCTGTGGGACATTCTCCCATGCACGCGCCGAGCCCGTCACAAAGCTTATCCGCTACAATGCGCGCCTTGCCGTCAACAATTTCAAGCGCCCCCTCGGCGCAGGAGGGGACGCACTGCCCGCATCCGTCACAAAGTTCGTCATCTATTTCTATTATCTTACGTATTACTTTCATAATATTATCTGTGTATATCTGCGAAAATCTGTGTCCTATCCATTTAATAAGGTCTTTTTTGCTTCCTCCCGACCGCTTTCTGTCAAAAACGACGTTTCGATGATCCTGGTCAGCCGGTCATTCTCTATGGGCTTTTCTTTATGTTTGTCCTCAAGGTTGGCGATTAAATCCGCATCATACACCACCTTAAAATTAAGCGTTTCCTCAGCTCGGGGATGATGGTGATGACCGATGATATCACACGCCTCTTCTATGAGTTTGTCGTTGGCGCCAAGGTTTTGCATAATGGATCTCGCAATGGGCGGCCCTTCCTGTTCCTGGTATTTTGCAGCGGTGCTGTTATGCTTTTTTTCCGCTTCATGGATACCGATGTCATGCAAATAGGCGGCGGCCAGTATCACCGCTAGGTTTCCCCTTTCATTTTTTCCGATCCGTTCGGCATGACGCGCCACCCGGATGGCATGGCCGATGCGCTTAAAATCCCGTTTAAAATACCGCTTCATTTCTATGGCAATGCGATCTTTTAAAAGATCTTCCTTTTGGGCCAAAAGTTCCGGCGGCAGAGTGCCAATACACTCTTCAGCGAACTGGCAATATGCCGCGCAGCCGAAATCCATTTTTGGATTTGCGAACTTGTGGCCGCATTTGTCACATTTGCGGGTGGTATCGTCTTTGAAAAACTCAACGTTATGGCCGCACTCCGGGCATTTTGCTTTAAAAATGGCTCCTGGCTTCCAGTATCTGCTGTCTTGTCCCGGGCATTTCATGTGTTTTCTCCTTATTGAAAACTTAATTTGTGTCCAATATAAATTTATGAAGGGACACGATTTAGATTCATTTTATAAAATAAGTCAGTTTTTTGGATTTTAAAGTTCTTCTCAATTTTTAGTATATGGTATAGAATAAAAACATGCATTACCTTGACTTATATCAAAAATAATTGATATTTTAACAAAAAAGAGGGAATTCATGAAAAAAATTCTGGATATCATCTCACAGGCGCCGATTTTTAACGGTCTCTCCCAAGAACAATTGAGCCAAATCCGACAAATCGCCATAGACAAGTTTTATGATAAGGGTAAAACAGTTTTTCTGGAAAGCGATGATTGTAATGGATTTTATATTGTTGTGGCCGGCAAAGTAAAAATCTATAAAGTTTCATTGGAAGGTAAAGAACATATTCTTCATATTTATGGGCCGGGAAATCCGTTTGGTGAGGTTCCGGTTTTTTCCGGACGAAATTTCCCTGCAAATGCCGAAACGCTTATCAAAAGCCGTCTTTTGTTTATCCCCAGGCAGGCTTTTGTGGACCTTATCTCAGAACATCCCTCACTTGCCATGAATATGCTTGCGATTCTGTCCATGCGCCTGCGCCAATTTACCGTCCAGATAGAAAATCTTTCCTTAAAAGAGATTCCGGCCCGCCTGGCATCCTATCTAAGCTACCTTGCCGACGAACAAGCTGCCGGGGACTTTGTTTCCCTGACCATTTCAAAAGGACAGCTCGCCAGTCTTCTGGGAACCATTCCGGAAACCCTTTCGCGTATTTTGGCGAGAATGAACCAACAAAATTTGATTCAAGTAGAGGGTCGGAATATAACGCTTTTGAATCGAAACGGCTTGGAAGAACTTGC
>CAZIIV010000079.1:2482-12459 GCA_964539365.1 uncultured Desulfobacteraceae bacterium
GTAAAAATCAACCGATTTTTGCATGATACAGGCGAAGGCTGTTTGTTACCACCGAAATACTGCTAAAGGACATGGCGAAAGCGGCCAAAATGGGATGCAGCTGCCTTAGAAAGACGGGAAAAACATCAAAGGGCTGAAGAACTCCTGCTGCAACCGGTATCAATACAATATTATAGAAAAATGCCCAGAAAAGGTTCTGTTTGATCGTTTTCATGGTAGCGCCGCTCAGTTCAATGGCCCGGGATACGCCGGTTAAACTCCCGCTGGAAAGGATAATATCGCCGGCTTCAATGGCCACATCCGTACCGGTCCCGATGGCAAATCCCACATCCGCCCGGGCAAGGGCAGGAGCATCATTTATCCCGTCCCCCACCATGCCGGTTTTGTTTCCTTTTTTTTGAAGTTCTTTGATTTTGGATGACTTTTCTTCCGGACGGACTTCGGCAAAAATCTCATCAATGTTCACTTCCGAAGCAATGGCTTGAGCGGTCTTAAGATTGTCCCCGGTCAGCATGACCACCTTAAGATTCTGATTGTGGAGCTGCCGTATGGCGGCCTTTGATTCCGGTTTCAGGGTGTCGGAAACGGCAATCAGGCCGCACAGTTCCTTTTCCTGAACCAGAACCATTACGGTTTTGCCCTGGGACTGGAGCCGGTCTATGTTATCTTCTGCTTTTTCAATATCGATTCCAATATCTCGAAACCATTTTGGTTTGCCCAGTTTTACCCAGTTGCCGCGTATCCTGGCCTCAACCCCAAGCCCTCCCCGAGTTTTGAAATTTTCAGGTTCCCAGAGATCGATGTTTTTTGTTTTCGCTTCGTTAACAACCGCTTTGCCAATGGGATGTTCCGATCCTTTCTCGACCGAAGCCGCAAGTCTTAAGAGCTGATCCCGGCTTGTAACACCCGGATCAAAAGGAATAATGTCAACCACGGCGGGTTTACCCATGGTGATGGTGCCGGTTTTGTCCAGTACGATGGTGTCGAGTTTTGTCGCCGTCTCGAGGGCCTCACTTTTTTTAAACAGGATGCCCTTTTCCGCCCCTTTCCCGGTACCGGCCATTATGGCCGTGGGTGTGGCCAGACCTAAAGCACATGGACAGGCAATGACAAGCACCGCTACCAGGCGGATCATGGCCGGTACAAATTCACCGGTAATGCCCCACCACAATACAAAGGCGGTAAAAGCGATCGCAATAACCGTGGGAACAAAAACCGCCGCCACACGGTCTGCAAGCGATTGTATGGGGGCTTTACTCCCCTGAGCTTCCTGAACCAGACGAATGATTTGCGCAAGCACGGTTTCTTTGCCCACGGCCAGTGCATGGAATTTTAGGAGACCTTCTCCATTGATTGTTCCGCCGACAACCCGATCCCCCGCATGCTTGGCCACGGGCAACGGTTCACCGGTCAGCATGGATTCGTCCAGCGAGGATTCCCCTTCTATAATAACCCCATCCACGGGAATGCGTTCCCCGGGCCTGACAATGACCGTATCGCCCTTTTGGACCCGTGTTATTTGAATCTCTTTTTCAACGCCGTCCCGGATAATCGTGGCGGTCTTCGGGCGAAGCCCCATGAGTTTGCGAATTGCACCTCCGGTCTTTCCCTTGGTGCGAGTTTCGAGCATCTTTCCCAGCTTAATCAGAGTGATAATGACCGCTGAGGTCTCAAAATAAACATGATCTCCCAAAGCAGGGAACATAAGAACCGCCAGAGAATAAAAATATGCCACCGACGACCCCATGGCCACCAAAACATCCATGTTTGCGCTCTTAAGTGCCAGGCTTTTTATTCCGCCCTTATAGAAATCCCATCCGGTGTAAAACTGAACCGGCGTGGCCAGAGCCCAAAACAACCAGTTCATCCATGACGCATGGCTCCACAACCCCAGAAAGTTAAAATCACGTCCCATGCTGAGAATAAAGAGAGGAAAGGCAAAGATTGCCCCGAGGACAAATTTTCGTGTCTGATCCTTTATCTCCGCATCTCGTGCAGCCTGCTCCGCGTCTTGGCCTTCAACGACTTCATCCGACAAAATAGCATTGTACCCGGCCTGCTGGATGACCGAAACCATATCATCAACAGAAGTAACACCGGGAATATATTCGGCTGTCAGTCGTTCCGTGGCAAAATTTACGGATGCGGTTACAATACCGGTTGTTTTTTTGTGTAACGCCCGCTCTATGTTGGCCGCACAATTGGCGCAACTCATACCGGTTATGGGCAGTTCTATTTTTGTTGTCGCAACGGTAAAGCCCGACCGGTGAATGTTATCGACCAGATCTTTAACGGTCAACGCTCCGGAGTCAAACCGTATGACTGCCTGTTCGGACGCAAAATTAACACTGACATCCGTGACGCCGTGCAGTTTTTTCACCCCCCGCTCAATATTCATGGCGCAGTTCGCGCACGTCATACCGGTAATGGGTAATGTTATTTTTTGTTCGGCCATTATTATAATTCCTGGTGTGTAAACCCTGTAGTTGCATAAAAAATATACCAAAAATATATTTTATTAAAACATTTCTAAATGTTACAGGCATCATACAGAAGCTTTTGGAATAAACCCCGCGTGAATTCCAGAAAAAAACGTTTCCCAGGGCATATTTTTAACCCTTTGGGCTTCGCTTTCAGCTACGACCCAACAGGTCGGGAAAGCCCATGATACCATAATTCCTTTGTTGCCAAGGGTTCGCAGTAGTTTACTACAGCGTCACCCTTGGACGCCTTGGACTTACGGCATCCTGAGCTTTTGCAACGACAGGCTAAATCAAAACTGTTGTTGCCTGCATTAAACCTGTCCATCTTCCACAATTTCAGCAGCAATTTCCTGGATAGCAATTAACAAACTGGTAATGCACCCGTGCGCTCCCTTTCTAAACGTTATAACTTAAAGCGTCAAAACAAAAATGCCGGGGGCAAAAGCTTTACGTGTTGAGGTATGGCTTTCGGCACCTCGGCTATCTTTATCAAATACAGTTAGTTAACAGCAGCAAGGATCGACATAACACCCGCAGGGATCAACGTAACACCCGCAGGGATCAACAGTATAGCAACAACACGGATCCACCATATAACAACAGGACTCGGAGACCTCTCGATCCGCACGCTCTGTATTTTCTGATTTTATATCATCACTCATACAATCACCTCCCCTTATCCCGGCATTTTAATTCAGATTATTGCTGGTACCGGAATACTGGATTTCTGCACATGATCTTTTATATTTCACGCTTCCGCAATAGAAGTGTGCCGTATAAGAAATATAAACATGTTACGTCTGAAGTCAATCATCGAAAAGCTGCCAGGATTGCATTAATAATTCACAGGGTAACCCCAAGTCGAGCCGCTTGACAAATCAAGTAATTGTTGGCATTTTAATAATTAATACATTATCTTGGTTTTGGCTGTGAAGAAACGGCAGTTGCAAAAGGGGAATTAAGGAGGCTTGGGGAATGATATGGACGCTGAAAAGCTTTATCAAATGATGAAAAAAGTTCAGGAACCCAAAGGACATTTCTTTAATAAAGATAAAAAAAGAACTTTTGAGCTTTTAGAAGCCCTGATTATTAACAAAGACCGTTACGGGTACATGGGATGTCCCTGCCGATTGCTGTCAGGAAACAGGGAGGCCGACCGGGATATTATCTGTCCCTGCATATACAGTGTGCCGGATATTGAAGAATATGGCAGTTGTTACTGCAATCTTTATGTGTCAAAAGAATGGAATGAGGGTAAAATTCCTCACCACTATGTTCCGGAACGGCGCCCGGTGGAAAAAATCCTTTTTTGATATCGGATAAATTTGGATCGTTGCGCTCGATACCCGAAATCACAAGCTCTAAGTTGATGATTTCATATTGAGACATTATGTATGAAATTTCCTTCAATTAATAGTCGTTTAATAGTCGTTTATTTTCAAAAATTTAGCTTTTTATTTTGTCAATTCACTTTTTACTGCCGTATGAAAATTCCTTCAGTCATCCGTTTTTTGTTCAGGTGTTCAAATCATATTTATTGTTAAAACAGTTGGTTAACATTATCAATCCGGTCTGGCACATTAATTGCTTATAAGCTTATAAACTGCTAAACTCATCAAAAACCTGCATTGACGAAGAAAACAAAGAGAACCCGTATAGATGAACATAGATTAACAAAGGAAACCAAAAAAAAGCGAGTCCGATTTTTAATAGCAAGGAGGTGAACAAGGGTATTTCATTTTGCATGGTCACTTTATAACTATAAGATTGTAAACATAAATTCTCACAAAAGGAGATGAATATGAAAAGAATTACACTTATATCTTTCGCTTTGATTGTTGGGCTTTCTTTGGCAACAGGTGCTTTTGCAGCAGATAGAGATGCTATTAAAAAACAAGTAGATGACATTGTTGTTGCCATTGATGGCGGGAAAATGGCTGAGGACTTTGCAAGTGCAGCTAAAAATGAACCCTACTATGTATTTATAATGGAAGAAGATGGAATGCTCTTGGTTCATCCGTCATTGGTTGGAGAAAGCCTCAAAGAAAAAGCAGAACCCGTTTATAATGAATGTGCCAAAGCGACTGCTGATGGTATATGGGTTGGTTATGTATGGAAAGAAAAGCAAAAACATACCTATGTCAGGAAAACCAATAGCGGTTTAATTGTCGGAAGTGGATACTCAGAGTAATAAAATTGATATTTATCTGAGCAGATTATAGCAAAGTTTGAAAAGGAAATATAGTGTCGCCCATTGAACTTGTCGTTTTATGGGCGACATTTCTTTGTGTACTGTTAAGAGCAACCTATTTAGTGCCTGAACGAAAACTGTCTTTTTCGCCAATATCTGCGTCAGACTCAAATTTTAACCCGCCACCGAACTTTGGCGGGTTAATCCTCGAAAAGCCTTCTCTGCGTAGCGGAACCGAAACAGCTGCGCCCTCCGGAACATTCTGTATCCCTATATGCCGAGAGCCAAAGCCATAGCTCCGCCAAGCGAAGCTGCCGGTAAATCAGAGGATAGTGAACCAAATGCCACGCCCACTGCCAAACCTTCCGGTATATTATGAATTGTAATTGCCAGAATCAGTAATACGCTCCTTTTCCAACTGGTGCTGATTCCTTCGGCTCCATCTTCTGGAAACCCTTGATGCAGATCATAAAAATTTTCTAACATAGCAGTTACCCTTGCGTCCTTTTAGCGAACAATCATATTAGCCGGGGATTTAAAAAAATTCACTAATGTTCGAAAAATGCAAGCTGTGAATTTCCTTTTTTGTGTCCGTTTCGCCACTTGACAATCAAGGATTCTATTGTTTAAGATAATTAAGAAATTTAACCGTCTTATTATTTAAGCAGAAAGCATAACCGTACCTCATCATCCTCAATTGCATAGAGAACAACGCTTGCCGGAGGACATATGCATCCTGTTACGATTGTCGGAACATTATCTCCCTGGGAACCGGGCGTTTTTAGTCTGATCATCTACGGCATTTTGGTCTTTGGACTGGTCTCAGCGCTTCTTTTTATCTGTTCATGGCTTGGGGAAAAGAAAGTTAACCTCGAAAAATTAAGACCTTACGAAAGTGGGATCATTCCCACCGGTTCCGCCCGCCTTCGGTATCCCATTCCCTTTTTTCTAATCGCCGTCTTTTTTCTCATCTTTGACGTGGAAAGCGCCTATATTTTTTCCTGGGCCGTCTCTTGCAACGGACTCGGCTGGTCGGGATGGCTGCAAATATCGTTTTTCATCATTATGCTGCTGTTAGGCCTTGTATACATCTGGCGAAAAGGGGGACTTGATTGGGGACCGACGCGAACAAAAGATTAAACCGCCTCGATAAATACCTGGATCCGCTCATCAACTGGGCGCGGTCCATGAGCCTGTGGCCCATGTTTTTCGGGCTTTCATGCTGTTTTGTCGAAGAAGCCACGGCGTTTACCTCCCGCTACGATATCGCCCGTTTCGGCGCTGAAGTGCTGCGTCCGTCACCCAGACAGGCCGATCTTCTGATTATTTCCGGAACCGTGTTTAAAAAAATTGCTCCGGTGGTTCTGAGACTTTACGAACAGATGGCCGAACCCAAATGGGTCATTTCCATGGGATCCTGTTCAAACACCGGCGGCATGTATGACGTCTACAGCGTGGTTCAGGGTGTCAATCAGATTTTACCGGTAGATGTTTATATTCCGGGCTGTCCGCCGCGGCCCGAAGCCGTTCTGCAAGGACTTGTTCTTTTGCAAAAAAAAATCCTTTCGGAACGGCCTTTCCGTTCTATTCTTCACCTTGGCGGCGGAACCCAGGGCTCCCGGGCACCCATTCTCGTGAACGGAAAAACCAAATCCCGGGATCCAAGAGGTCCGGGAATGGAGGGTGCTGCGATTCGAGGCACCTCAACGGTACCGCCCGGGTTTTTCGAGAGCCGCTCCGATCTGATGTGGTCGCCGCCGCCGGCTCAAATTGAAATCAGCGAGACGGACAGAAGCCTGGCTGAAATTTTACAAACTCGATTTGGCGACACCCTTCGGCAACTTCCGAAAACCTCGGATATGCCGACCTTTCAGGTCAAGGAAGACGGACTAAAAAAAATACTTCGTTTTCTCAAGACCGAGGCGTCGCCTCTGTTCCGGCGCCTGGAAGATTTGACGGCCATCGACGAATCCGCGCGCAGGCCGGGCCAAAGCTATCCGGATTACACGCTGGTTTACAGTCTCCTTTCATTCGAACCGCCTCGCCGGCTGCGTTTGAAAGTGCCGCTGTGGGGCGATGATCCGATAACTCAAAGCATTACCGATATCTGGCCGTCCGCCGACTGGTATGAACGGGAAGTTTTTGACATGTTCGGAATCCGCTTTGAAGGGCATGAAAATCTTCGCCGGATTCTCATGCCCCACGATTGGCAGGGACACCCGCTTCGAAAAAATTATCCCGGCAGGGCCACACAAATGCTCCCCTTTACTCGAGATGACGCAATAAAACACCAGCCGCTGGATGGCGGTGTTTATGTCCGAAAATCGGACAGAGAGGAAGAACTGGTACTGAATATCGGTCCTCACCACGTGAGTACCCATGGCTTGATGCGCTTTATCGTCGCCCTTAAGGGCGAAGAAATCGTTGAAATGGACATGGATATCGGTTATCATCACCGGGGCGCCGAGAAGATTGGTGAACGACAAACCTGGCATCAATTCATCCCCTACACGGATCGTGTGGACTACCTTGCCGGCGCAGCCAACAACCTTCCATATGTCATGGCCGTGGAGACCCTGGCCGGAATCAAGGTGCCGGACCGGGCCCAGTATATCCGTGTGCTGTTGAGTGAACTTTTCCGTTTGAGCAATCATCTCGTCTTTTTCGGAACATTTGCCCATGACGTAGGTGCCATGACGCCCACCTTCTATACCTTCCGGGAACGGGAAATGATTTTAGACATCGTTGAACTCATCACCGGCGGTCGTCTGCATCCTTCCTGGTTTCGTTTGGGCGGTGTCGCCGCCGATCTTCCCGAAGGATGGAAAGCGGCCGTGGATGCGTTTGTTGACATCTTTCCTTCCCGTCTAAAGGAGTACGAAGCGCTGATTACCAAAAATGCGATTTTCAAGGCCAGAACCCGGGGCGTGGGCCGGCTTTCCCTGGAGGATGCCATGGAATGGGGAGTCAGCGGCCCCAATTTGCGCGCCTGCGGCCTGGCATGGGATCTGCGAAAAGCGTTTCCCTATTCCGGTTACGACTCATTCGAATTCGAAATTCCCACCGCTTCGGGAGGCGATTGTTACGCACGCTATCTGGTTCGGGTTGAGGAGATGCGCCAAAGCCTGAAAATCATTAAACAGGCTGCGGCACAGATGCCTCCGGGGCGCTATATTACCGATGATTACCGCTATGCGGTCCCCAAAAGGGAGGACATGCTCAAAGATATCGAAAGTCTGATTCATCACTTCGTCAACGTGACCCGGGGCCCTAAAATCCCGAAGGGGGAGGCGTATGCGTCCTGTGAAATTCCCCGGGGGGAACAGGGATACCACGTGGTCAGCGACGGGCTGGGATATGCGTATCGCATGCGCATACGGGCTCCCGGCTTTGCCAATGTGCAAGTGCTGCCTCTGATGGCGCGGGGGTGGTCCATATCCGATTTGATTGCCATCGTCGGTTCCGTTGATTTTATTTTACCGGATATTGATCGTTAATCCGAATGTCTCATCAAAAACAGGGAGTGGCCGAATGCTGCCCCAGGAATTAAAAGCATCGCTGGAAAAGAAGATATCTTTTGCCGAGCACCCTCGGGAACTGGTTGTGGATATAATGTTTGAACTTCAGGATCACTACGGCTACTTGAGTGACGAGGCTTTGGAAGAAGCGGCCGTTTTACTTGGCATGACGCCCCTTGAAATGGAAGAACTCGCCACTTTTTATACCTTTATTTTTCGGGAACCGGTGGGAAAATATGTGATTCATGTGTGTGACAGTATCATCTGCCTGATGGACGGATATGAATCCATTCGAGACTATCTTTGTCAAAAACTAGAGATAAAAATGGGCGAAACCACGTCCGACGGGTTGTTTACCCTTCTCCCCGTATGTTGCATCGGTTATTGTGACAGGTCGCCGGCCATACTTATCAACCGCAAAGTTTATGGTCCCCTGACACCGGAAAAACTCGATAACATTTTGGAAGAGTTAAAAACAAAGGCCGGGTAAATGTATCCTCAAGTCCTTTTCCAAAATCGCAAGCCGGACCGGATTGCCACGCTGGAAGAATACCGCTCCGGCGGAGGCTATGAGGGATTGGTCCATGCTTTGAAAAACTTGTCGTACAAGGATGTCCAGACCCTAATACTGGATGCTTTGCTCCTGGGCCGGGGCGGCGCCGCATTTCCTGCGGGACGGAAAGTAATGACCGTGGCCGATGACGCACCTTTCCCGAGATATGTCATTTGCAATGCCGATGAAATGGAGCCCGGAACTTTCAAGGACCGCGTATTGATCCATGCGGATCCACACATGCTCATCGAAGGGATGACCATCGAAGGATACTCGGCACAGGCGGAAAAAGGGATAATCTTTATCCGGCCCGAGTATGAAAGCGCCGCCCGGATACTCCATCGGGAAATAGAGAACGCCAAAGCAGCGGGCTGTTTGGGGAACAATATCCTGAACAGCGGCTATGCTTTTGATATCGTGGTGCATCGAAGCGGGGGGCGCTACATCTGCGGGGAGGTAACGGCCCAGGTTAATGCCCTTGAAGGCAGACGTCCGAACCCCAAACAGCCTCCCCCGTATGCCACGGAAAAAGGCCTTTGGGGACAACCCACCGTTGCTCACAACGTTGAAACCCTGGTATGTCTTCCGCATATCATTCGCAACGGCCCCGAGTGGTTCCGAAACCTGGCACTTACCCAAACCGGTTCCGGGACCAAGATTTTCTGCGTCAGCGGCAAGGTGAATCGACCGGGATGCTATGAACTTCCCATGGGTATCCGCTTGAGCGAAATCATAGAAACTTATGCCGGCGGCATGCGGGATGGGGCTCAATTCAAAGCCTGCTTACCCGGCGGGGCTTCCACCGCGTTTCTGACTCCTGAATTCTATGATATTGAAATGGATTTTGAAACCATGAAAAAAGCCGGACATCGGCTGGGTACCGGTGCGATCATGGTTTTCGATCATAAGACCTGTCTGGTTGAGGCCACTTTGAATTTAACCGAGTTTTTCGCCCGGGAATCCTGCGGCTGGTGTACCCCTTGCAGGGAAGGCTTCCCGTACATGCGCGATCTGCTCTGGCGGATAGAACACGGCCGGGGTCGTGAGGAGTTTGTTTCGACCCTTAAACAAATGTGCCGTCATCTATGGAATTCTTACTGCGCTTTTGCTCCCGGCGGGATCGCTCCCATAGAGAGTCTTTTAACGAATTTTAAAGATGAAGTATACGTGCACATTCGAGAAAAAAAATGCCCGTTTAAAAGTCAATAGAGAGTAGAAAATAGGAAACAGGA
>CAZIIV010000080.1:0-12405 GCA_964539365.1 uncultured Desulfobacteraceae bacterium
TCAAGGCGTGCAAATTTTGTAATCATGAGGCGTACTTGTTGTACGTTGAATGATTACGAAATGCAGCACAACGAAGAAGTTGGGCTTTTTACGAAACCGTCTATTGTTGAAACAGTTTTTTCTGGACGCTATACCCCAGATGACGGTAGGCGTCCTGTGACGCCTTTCTCCCCGAAGAGGTTCTCGTCACCATTCCGATTTTTAACAGATAGGGCTCCACCACATCCACAAGGGTATCGGTTTCTTCCTGAAGGGTTGCGGCCATGGCCTCAATTCCCACCGGCCCCCCTTTATAAAACTCGATAATGGTTGTCAGGTAGCGGCGGTCCAGATGGGTCAGCCCCTTCGCGTCAACCCCTTCCAGGGACAGGGCTTTTTCAACGGTTTTCCGGGTAATGATTCCATCCGCCCGTACCTGAGCGTAATCTCTCACCCGTTTCAGAAGTCTGTTCACAATCCGCGGCGTTCCCCGGGATCGTTTGGCAAGCTCCATGGCCCCGTGGGTATCGATGGTCACCTTAAGCAATGACGCCGACCGTTCGATGATTTTGACCAAATCTTGTTCCGTGTAGAAATCAAGGGTTTTAAAAATACCGAACCGGTCCCGCAAGGGTGCGGATAACAGTCCCACCCGTGTGGTGGCGCCCACAAGGGTAAAGCGATTTAACCGGTATTTATGGCTGCGGGCATGGATGCCTTTGTCAAACACAAAATCGATGGCAAAATCCTCCATGGCGGGATACAGAAATTCCTCTACAATTTTAGGGGTTCGGTGGATCTCGTCGATAAACAGCGTGTCTTTATCTTCGAGATGCGTAAGAATGCCGATCAGGTCGCCGCCCTTTTCAAGGGAAGGGCCGGCAGTGGTAATCAGATTGCCCCCTATTTCATTGGCGATGATATGGGCAAGGGTTGTTTTTCCCAGGCCCGGGGGCCCGTGAAAAATAATATGATCCACGGGCTCATCTCGTTCTACGGCGGCTTCAATTGCGATTTTAAGGGCTTCTACAATTTCTTTCTGGCCCACATAGTCTGAAAAACGTTCCGGCCGCAAAGAAAGGATTTCCGGTTCCCGGTCCGCGGGCAGACAGGATGATTTAAGAATTCCCTGGTTGTCGGAACTATGGTTTAATATATCGTTCATGATCTTCGTGTCATGGGCTCAAGGGATTTTCTCCCCGATATACTTCTTCAAAGAGTTCTTCAGGGGTTGTGATGGCGCGGTTACGTTTCATTGCCTGGTCAATCATTTTCTTTGCATCGGTTCTCTTGTGCCCCAGCTGAAAAATAAGGACATCCAACACCTGCTTTGAAAAGTCTTCGACCACCGGCGCTTTTACTTTTTCCAATTCGCGGATCAATGCGAATTTATTCATCCTGCCTTCAAGTGTGGCAATAATTTTACGTGCGGTCCGGTCTCCGATGCCTTTTAACTGCTTAAGCTTAGGAATGTCTTTGGATTCTATGGCCCGTGCGATGTCACGAACCGGTATGTTCAGGGCTTTCACCGCTTTGAGGGGACCGATATCTTCTACGGAAATGAAATGTTGAAAAAATTCTTTTTCCACCTCCAGATTAAAACCGATCAGCACCGGCTTAGGCTGCCGTTCGGTCTGCTGGTAATAAATATACAGGGAAACGTTGTCACCGACTTTTTTTGCTCTGAAGGTTTCCATGACAATGGCAGGAAGCAGAACTTCATATCCGACCTGACTTGCAAGAAGCAGTATCCTCTCGCCCTCTTTTTTTAAAAGTTTGCCCTCAAGATAACCGATCATTAGATACCGTTGCATACAGATTGGGCGGTACGGTTTGCGACCGTCCGTTATTATGGCGAAACAGGCCCACAAGCGCTAAGCCCATTGCATCAGAAGCGTGATAAGGTTTAATGGGATCGGTCAGGTTTAACAATCGCCGAACCGCTTTTTCAAGCTGCATTTTGCTTGCATTGCCGTTTCCGGTCAGTACCTGTTTGGCTTCACGAACCGGGACCTCCGCAACCGGAACGCCCACCTGGCAACCGGCAAGCAGAACCACACCGGTAACCTTTCCCAATGTGATACCGGCTTTAGGAAACTTGACCAAGGAAAATATATCTTCCACGACCATAAGGTCGGGACGTTCATCCTTTAATACCATGAGAAGATCTGAAAAGATTTTATCGAGGCGGTCCGGCAGGGGAAGGTTTTTTGAAGTATGAATACTGCCGAAGGAAAAGCCTTTAACCTTCAGACCCGTTCCCCTGACAATTCCCACACCCGTGGCTGAGAGACCCGGATCTATACCGATGACCTTTATCATGTAACGCTCTTTTCCGGATTTCGGATGAAACCCTCTATCTTGTTTGGGAAACCGATTTCTTTAACAATCCAATCCTTAAATCCAATTAATGAGCAAGCCCTTTCAACTTTTTTTTAGCGATTTCGGCTTCATTGGATTTTGGATATTTTTTAATCAGTTCCGTAAAGATAAGGCGGGCATTTGCTTTGTCCCCGAGATTAAAAAAAGAAAATCCCTGTTTTAACAAAGCGGACTGGACCTTATTCCCGTTGGGATAGTTTTCGATGACCTTCTGGTATTCTAAAATGGCTTTTTCGTACCATTTTTGATTATAGTAGATTTCGCCAATCCAGAACTGCGCATTGTCGGCCATATTTGACTTCGGATATGTGTCTATTAATTTTTGAAATCTTTCCCGGGCCAGCTCCAAATCTCCCTGATCAAATGCTTGTTTTGCCGTTTGATAAATTCCATGTTCTGAAAGTTTCTGCTCATCTCTGCTCCGGGTTTTTATGCCTGCCCCCTGTCCGGCTTTTACATCAGGTTCCGTAGACTCAAAATTCAGATATTGCTCAATACGTGCGATACGGTCTTTATTTGAACTGGCCGTTTGATCTATTCTGTCCAACCGGATTTCTTTTTTCTCATATGAATCTTCGGAAGTCTGCATTTTCTGTTTTAATACATATTCCACCTCTTCAAGCCTGCCGCTTAACATGTGGATTTCTTGTCTGAAGCTTTCGATCAAGGCATTTTGCTCGGCAAATTTATTTCTAAGATTTTGATTATCTTGTCTCTGAGCTTTTATTTGGGATTCGAGGTCCTTGTTCTTTTGCTGAGATTCCAAATAACGTTTTTCAATCAAAGCCTGTCGATCGTCGAGGGTCATCACATCCCGCTGCAACGCACAGCCGTAAAAAATCATCATGCACGATAAAATAACTAGGTTTATATTTTTCATGGCAAAATTAACCAAATGGGGCTTTGCCCCATTTGGTTTTATAAGGGGTTACAATTGGAAATCAATCGGTTTCTTCCTCTTAAGGGGAAGACATTTCCCGAAACGTTTAGTTAATGGTAAAATGACCTCTGCGGTTTTTGGCCCAGGCTTCTTCATTATGGCCGGGGTCTAAGGGACGTTCTTCGCCGTAACTTATACAGTTTAATCGCGATCCTTGCACACCGAGATCCATGAGGAAGGACTTGGCACTTTCAGCACGTCGGTCACCCAACGCAAGGTTGTACTCATTGGTACCTCGCTCATCGCAGTGCCCTTCAATGGTTGCCGTAGCTTCAGGATTGTTTATCAGCCATTCCGCTTTTTTCCTTAAGATCTCTTGAGCCTCGGGAAGCAAAACCGCGCTGTCAAATTCAAAAAATATATCTTCAGATAAGAACATGTCTCGGGCGGCCGCCATACGTTCCGATTCTTCCTGGAGGCGTTGCTCTTCGATGGCCTGTTGCCGTGCCAACTCTTCCTGTCTTGCTGTCTCGTCCGCCGCTTCACCTTCGGTCTCTTGCACTAAAGAAGTATCAGAGCGAATTGTCTTTTTTGCACATGAAACGGTGAACAAAAATCCCGGGATTACAAATACCATGGCAAAATGTATTAATAATTTTTTTCGCATGCCTTTCTCCTTTTCATCTCTTGTTTGTTTAATAGTTTTGTTCGGTTTGTAACAAAAGTTTTTATATCATTCTTTAACCCGTCCGGGTGACCAGTCCGGTTCTGTCTGCTCACCTTGCAAGGCAAGTAATCGTCTCTGGTCGGTCCCGTAAGCGGTCATGACATAAATTCTGGATGGCCCTTCCCGTGTGGAACTGAACACGATAAGACTTGCGTCCGGGGACCACGACGGCGCTTCGTTGTCGCCCTGCTCCTGTGTCAATTGAATGAGACCCTGTCCGTCACTGCCGATCACGAAGATATTGTTTCGCCCGCTTTCCATCCCGGTATAAGCCACCTTATCCCCTTTGGGCGACCAGCTGGGCTGTGTGTTGTATCGTCCCTGAAACGTCAGTCTTCTTACCTCTCCGGAAACTGTATTTTTAATATAAATCTGAGGCGTTCCGGATCGGTTTGAAACAAACGCCATATGCTTGCCGTCCGGGGACCAGGTCGGCGACACATCAATACCCCTTTTCTTTGTTAACCTATTAATAACTTTCCCGGTTCCGGTCAACAGATAAATTTCCGGATCCCCCGAAAATGAAAGGCTCGCTGCCAGAGCAAATTGGTTGGGAACCCAGGCCGGTGTGATATTTATTCCTTTTTTTGAGATCACGGCCCCGCGCTTTTCTCTTAAATGCTTGATGTAAAGGTCGGGATTTCCCTTGGCATATGAGGTATACGCCAGCCATTTTCCGTCGGATGACCATGCCGGGGAAAGGGTAATGCTGTTTAAATGCGTTACCTGCCTGGGGCTGTATCCGTCAAATTCACAGATATAAATTTCCTTGTTTCCCGTACCATTGGAGACAAACGCAATCTCACTGTTAAAAATCCCTTTGTCCCCGGTCAGGAAAAAGACGATCTCGCTGCAAAAACGGCGGATTATTTTTCGCTGATCCCTGATCAATCCCTTGTATCGTTTTCCCACCAGCAATTTTTCTTCAAACGTGTCATAAAGTCGAAGTTCCATTTCCACCTGGTCACCTTGAATCAGAACTCCTCCGGTCACCAGGAGTTCTGCTCCGATACTGGTCCAGTTGTGGAAGTTTATATTGGCCAAAGCGGTTACGGTTTGCATATCCACAAGAAAGGCACCGCGGTCAAGGATTTTGAAATAGCCGGTAAAATCCAAGGTTTCAGCGAGCAAATCAGATGCGGTTCTGGATAGGCGCTCGGTGGCGTCGCCCGGGTAAACCTTTTTGAACACAGGAATTGCAATTGGAATTTTTCGTAAAAAAGGATGGGTGATATCAATATAATCATATCCGGTCCCGCATATGCCGGTCCCGATCATAATATATGACAGCGCAAGTAACCCTATTGTTTTAACGGAGCAATGTTTCATATGTCCTTTGAACCTATTTTAGTGCCCGAACGAAAAATTTTAGTTTTCGTTCGGGCACGATTGTAAGCACGACTTTATTGTATCCCTTCGGGGGTAAATCTCAGGCCCACATCCACAAAGGGCTTTTTCACCCCCGGCGGGTGGGGGCGAACCGGATTTGATTTCATAATCGCTTTTTTAGCGGATTCATCGAAATAACTGTTTCCGGACCTTTTATCAAACCATATATCTTTTATCGCTCCGTTGGGCATCACCTTGAGTGCCAGATATGCCTCAAGATTTTTTTGCCCTCCGCCCAGTTGCTCGGAAAATGCCCAATTTTTCTGGATCTGGTAGGCAATTTCGATGCGATATATATCGATTAATTCCAGAACCTTTTTACTGACGGCACCGGATCCGCCGGGGATTTGGGAATTATTTATGTCTTGATTGGGGCTACGGTCAGTGGGTCCGCTCTTTTGTACATGATCCTTTAGGCGGTCGATGGCCTGCCGGATCTGATCGGGCCGTGATTTTTCAACGTTCTTTTCAATTTGGCTGATCGCGCTTTTAACCACCCGGTCAGACTTGAAGGTCTTTTTTTTAAGTGATGTTTTTATCTTTGTCTTTTTGGGCGCAATAGAAATCGCTTTTGAGGGCTTCTGAACCGGTGCCGGAACAGTTTTTGATGCAACCTTAGGCTCCGGAGCCTTTTGTTTTACGGTTGCCGGCTTCTCAACTTCTGCAGGCCGCTGAAAGTCCGGACCCGATGATGATTTTGCATCCGGCAAAGCAACCATGCTGACATTGATAACGGAGAGAGACGGCCTATTGTTTGTTGCATACCCCGGAGCAAATATCAAAATCACAAAAAGGATCACATGACACATCAAGGAAACACTAAAATAAAAAGAAAATGTCCTGCGTTCGTATTCTTTATTTTCAGGCAAACAAGAATTTGAATGCACTCTTTTATTCATCAGCTTTTTACTTCTCTTTTTGACCTACAGGCTCGGTCACCATGCCCAGCTTTTCAACCCCGGCCTCTTTTATTTCAGACATGACTTGAACCACAAAACCATAGGGGATTTCCCTGTCGGCTCGAAGATAGACTCCCCGGTCTTCCCGACCTTCAAGAATCTTTTTGAGTTTTTCCTGAAGAAAATCCAGTGCAACCTGAAAGTCGTTAATAAACACCTGATTCTTATTGGTTATGGTAATGATAAGATGCTCCTTTTCTGAAATAAGCGGCTGTGATGTGGTCTCGGGGAGTGCCACATCCACGCCCTGCATCATCATGGGAGCCGTTACCATGAAAATCACCAGAAGAACCAGCATCACATCAACAAACGGAGTTACATTAATATCAGACATGAGGCGGTCACTGTTGCCCCCGTTAATCATCGAATGTTCCCCCCCTTAAACTTCTTAGTACATATATTCATAAAGACGATACCCTATCCGTAACCGTTTACGGATTTTTTGAAATCCCAAATTACAAGCACCAAATTACAAATAAATCTCAAACTCCAAATTGCAAACCGGTTCAACGCGCAGCGCAGGCGCTTGCGCCGCGCGAGCGATTGTTTTTTTGTTTGAGATTTTGAATTTCGGTCATTGCGATTTGTTTGTTATTTGGAATTTGTTTTTTGTATTTTTCGGGTTATCCGGCTTAGGTTATAATATCCCGTTCAATAATATTTAGAAAATCTGCAGCAAAATTTTGCAGTTCGGATTCGACAATTCTTATCTTTTGCATAAAATGATTAAAGGCGATAACCGCGGGTATGGCGGCTGCCAGCCCGGCGGCCGTTGCAATAAGCGCTTCGGAAATCCCGGGTGCTACCACGGCAAGGCTGGCAGACCCCCTGAGCCCGATCCCATGAAAAGAATTCATGATCCCCCAAACGGTACCGAACAAACCGATAAACGGTGTTGTGTTCCCGGTTGTGGCGAGAAAAGGGAGCATTCGAGTCATGCGAAGGGTCTCGGCGTTAATGGCCCGGCGCATGGCCCGTTTAACATTGCCGATTCCCGTGAATCTGGAACCCAAAGATGCGCCTTGGGTTTCCGATGGATTTACCGATCCGGATTCCGCTGGTTCGTTGAATCTGCCGGATTTCTTAAGTTCCACATATCCTACGCGAAAAATCCTGGCAACGGGACTGCCCTGAAGCATCTTTGCCTTGGAAAATGCATTGGACAGATTTCTGCTTTTCCAAAAAAAATCAATAAATTCAGAAGATTCCGAAACCGCTGTTTTAATATACCGATATTTCATTATCATGATTGCCCATGATGTTGCGGAAAAAAAGAGCAGCAGCAAAAGCACAAACTGAACCATAAGACCTGCGTTCAGTATCATATGCAATATATCTATCTTTGCAGGATTCATTTAACAACTCCGTGTTTCATATAATTCAGCATTGCGTAAATTTTATTATGTATTGAAAATACAGGCTTTTTTAGGCATATATTTTTAACTTTGACATGAATATCGGAATGATGGAACATTGGAATGATGATTTTAAAAAGATGATATTCTTCTATTTAATTCCAGTCAAGAGGAGTTTTACAATACCCCCGTTTTCCAGCATTCTCCCGCCATGACGGGGTACGCTAGGGCGATAAGGTCTTCTAAAATCCCCCGGTCACCCACTTCTAAATTTTTGACTATTGTCCATCCATAAATGAGGATTTTTGTTCAAGATCAAGGCATGCGAAAAAAATAACCACCCCGGTACGATCTGCCGGACCTACGGAGCAGGCAGGCATATGTCTAATATTCCGAGGATTTATTCGCCACCGATCTTTGGCGAATTATTTTTTGAGCATAACCCCAGAGAAATAGGCTCCGCATTTCACAGGGCAAGCGCAGATATTGGACAAAAAAACCCTTTATGGATGGACACAAACTATATGAACCGGAATATAGTGTCAAGAAATTTGGTTTGTTCTCAAAACCGTGGTTAATTTTTGTATTGCTTTATACCTGACGGTCTCATAAAACGTCAAAAAAACAATTGTATAACATTGGGAGATTTTATGAAAAACATTGCACATCTTTTGTTCAAAGCAAACATTTTAAAAGAAATTCCCCGATCCGGCTACCATTTTCTTGGAGCGGGGAAGGAGTCCGTGGCCGAGCATTCATTTTCCGTTTCATTCATTGCTTTTGTTATGTCTCAAATAGAACCGGATGTTGACGCATTCAAACTGATCGCCATGTGCCTGGTGCACGATCTCCCGGAGGCAAAAACCGGTGACCTGAACTATGTCCAGAAAAAATATGTGGCCGCAGATGAACATAAGGCGGTGAGGCATATTATTAGAAACCTGCCCTTTGGTACAAAAATTGGCGAGTTAATAGAGGAATTTAATGCCTGCCGGTCCATAGAGTCCAAACTGGCTCATGATGCGGACCAGCTTGCGCTGATCCTGGACTTAAAATCTCTTTCGGACATCGGCTATGACCCTCCCAAAAAGTGGCTGCCCTTTGCGTTGAAGCGTCTGCAAACCAAAACCGGTCAAACCCTTGCAGAGAGTATTATGCAAACAGAATGGGATGCATGGTGGCTGGAAAATTATGTTGACAGCCCCAATAAAAAGGAATAAATTTTTTGTTTTGTTTGATAACAAGTTCAACCTGTTGGAGGAAAAAATGAACCTGCCTGCAAACCCTCTTGGGACTTCCGTTGGGAAAAAGCTAATGATGGCGCTTACCGGTCTGGGATTCTGCTGTTTTCTGACCATACATCTTGCCGGCAACCTGACCCTTTACGGCGGCAAAGATTTCTTTAACTCGTATGTGGAGCATCTCCATTCATTAGGACCTCTGGTCACCCTTGCAGAATCAGGGCTTTTATTTTTTGCCGTCATACACATCATGACCGGTGCGCTTCTTTTTTATCAAAACCTTAACGCCCGGCCCATCAGATATTCGGTCAACAAACGTGCCGGCGGACGGACCCTGGGATCGGCAACCATGCCCTACACGGGTTTTATTCTGCTGCTGTTTGTTATTTTTCATCTGATGAATTTTCATTTTGCGGATAAAACCGACACCACTACGTTTCAACTCCTGTCCGATGCGTTTGCAAGCCCGGTCTATATATTCATTTATGTGGTTGCGGTGATCATTGCGGCGATTCATGTGAGCCACGGGCTCTGGAGCGCGTTCCAGACCCTTGGGGCCAATCATCCCAAATATACCCCGTTTCTCAGGGGATTGAGCATTGTATTCAGTGTGGTGGTGGGAATGGGGTTCGGTTTTATTCCGGTTTATGTCGCCCTATTACGATAGGGAGCATTACCGATTTGTTAAAATGGTTTTCACCCATTAACTTATTTATTTTTTGAGCGAAAGCCTTGCAATCAGGTGTCAGGTGTCAGGAGTAAGAAACGAATTGGCTGATACCTGAAACCTGACACCTGAAACCAAAAAGTCTTGGATAGCAATTAACAAACTGGTAATGCACCCTTACGATAAGGAGCTTAATTATGCTTGATGCAAAAATACCTTCGGGACTCCTCGCAGAAAAATGGGATAAGCACCGTTTTGAACTTAAGCTTGTCAATCCTGCCAATAAAAGAAAATATACGATCATTGTGGTCGGGACCGGCCTTGCCGGTGGTTCTGCAGCGGCATCCCTGGGCGAACTCGGCTATTACGTAAAAAGCTTCTGTATTCAGGACAGCCCCCGGCGGGCTCACAGCATCGCGGCTCAGGGGGGGATCAACGCCGCCAAAAATTACCAGAATGACGGCGACAGTATCCGGCGTCTTTTTTACGATACCATCAAAGGGGGTGATTTCAGATCCAGGGAAGCCAATGTCTATCGGTTGGCCCAGGTGAGCAATCATATTATCGACCATTGCGTGGCCCAGGGCATACCGTTTGCCCGGGAATACGGAGGCCTTCTGGCCAACCGCAGCTTCGGCGGCGCCCAGGTGTCCCGGACATTTTACGCCCGCGGCCAGACCGGCCAGCAGCTTCTTCTGGGAGCTTACAGCTCACTGATGCGCCAGGTGGCGGCCGGCCGGGTCTCTATGTTCCCGCGCCGGGAAATGCTGGACATCGTGGTGGTCAACGGACAGGCCCGGGGCATTGTTGTCAGAAATCTTGTCACCGGAGAAATTGAAAGTCATGGGGCCGATGCCGTGGTGCTGTGTACGGGCGGGTATGCCAATGTATTTTACCTTTCCACCAATGCCATGGCGTCTAATGTGAGCGCGACCTACAGGGCGTATAAAAAGGGGGCCTTTTTTGCCAATCCCTGCTACACTCAGATTCATCCCACCTGTATCCCGGTCCACGGTACTTATCAGTCCAAACTGACATTGATGAGTGAAAGCCTGCGTAACGACGGTCGGGTTTGGGTGCCGAAAACCCCGGGAGATAAGCGTCCGCCCGACCAGATCCCCGAACCTGAAAGAGATTATTACCTTGAAGAAAAATATCCGAGCTTCGGCAACCTGGTCCCCCGGGATGTGGCGTCGCGCAATGCCAAAGCCCAGTGTGATATGGGCAAGGGCGTAGGGGAAACCGGTTTTGCGGTATACCTTGATTTTGCCGACGCCATCCAGCGGGACGGCAAAGAGATGATCCGACAAAAATACGGCAATCTTTTCCAGATGTATGAAAAAATAACCGCGTCAAATCCTTATGAAACGCCCATGATGATCTACCCTGCATCCCATTATGTCATGGGAGGCCTGTGGGTGGATTACAACCTGATGAGCACCCTTGACGGGCTTTTTGTCATGGGTGAAGCTAATTTTTCGGACCACGGGGCAAACCGC
The DNA here is from genome assembly GCA_964539365.1 of uncultured Desulfobacteraceae bacterium. Taxonomy (GTDB): domain Bacteria; phylum Desulfobacterota; class Desulfobacteria; order Desulfobacterales; family UBA11574; genus S5133MH16. Next base: position 11,079 of record CAZIIV010000080.1, read on the forward strand.
CTGGGCGCCAGTGCCCTGATGCAGGGTCTGGCGGACGGTTATTTCATTATTCCATACACCATCGGCGGCTACCTTGCGGGCACGGGCCGGCCGGAAATCACCACCGATCACCCGGCATTTAAGGAAGCGGTCCATTATGTGACCGAACGTACCCGAAAGCTTCTTTCCATCAACGGGAAGCGGACCGTGGATGACTTCCACCGCGAGCTGGGTCATATTCTCTGGGAATACTGCGGCATGTCACGAAACGATGAGGGGCTGTTGAAAGCCAGAAAAATGATCCAGGAACTTCGAGAAGAGTTCTGGAACAATGCGGTGGTGCCCGGTTCGCCGCAAGATTTTAACCAGAGCCTGGAGCGGGCCGGCCGGGTGGCGGATTTTCTCGAGTTCGCAGAGCTGCTGGTTATGGATGCCTTTGAACGAAAGGAATCCTGCGGAGGTCATTTCAATGAAGCCTATAAGACCCAAGAGCATGAGGCCCTGCGGGATGACGAGAATTTCTGTCACGTGGCGGCATGGGAATATAAAGGGGATGACACGGATCCCGAGTTTCATAAGGAATCGCTGGTCTTTGAAAACGTGGAATTAACGCAAAGGAGTTACAAGTGACCAAAAGCATAAACATAACGTTAAAAGTCTGGCGACAGAAAGGCTCCCATGTGAACGGCGGTTTTGAAACATACCCTGTGACGGATATTTCAACGGATATGTCCTTTTTAGAAATGATCGACGTTGTCAACGAACAGCTCACTCTGGAGGGCAAAGACCCCATTGCATTCGATCATGACTGCCGGGAAGGGATCTGCGGAATGTGCGGCGCCGTGATCAACGGCCGTGCCCACGGCCCGGAAAAAGGGACCACCCTTTGCCAGCTTCATATGAGGCATTTTTCAAACGGAGATACCATTGTGATAGAGCCGTGGCGTGCCAAGGCGTTTCCCATCGTAAAGGATCTTGTGGTGAATCGCAGTGCGTTTGATCAGATCATTCTTGCCGGGGGGTATATTTCCGTAAACACCGGAGGCGCTCCGGATGCCAACAGCATACCCATCCCACAGGAAATTACCGAACTGGCCATGGATGCCGCTGCCTGTATCGGATGCGGGGCATGTGTTGCCGCGTGTCCCAATGCATCCGCCATGCTGTTTACCGGTGCCAAGATTTCTCAGCTGGCACTGCTGCCCCAGGGAAAACCCGAAGCCGCGAGTCGCGCCCTGGCCATGGTGAGAAAAATGGATGAGCTGTGTTTCGGCAACTGCAGTAATGAACGAGAATGTGAGGCGGAATGTCCCAAGGAAATTTCCATATCCAACATTGCCCGATTAAA
>CAZIIV010000081.1:0-12229 GCA_964539365.1 uncultured Desulfobacteraceae bacterium
GATCGACTCTGCCGAAACCAGAAAGGAATGATCCGGCTTTTTCAATCTTTTGGCAACCAGCTCGGGTGGGATTTTTAAAATGGGTTTGGTCGTCACATGGGTATTATTTTTTATATCCGCAACATGGGTTCCTGATGCACAAATAGCAGGAACATACAATTCCGCCAGAGTGAGGAAGACGCCTAAAATGCAGCATAGTTTCATTAAATACGCTTTCATATATTTATTTTTTCTATTTAAAACGTCTCAAAGGAGAAGGAACCCACAAGGAAATTATTGCCGGTTCTCCAGATCTCCACCATGTAAACGGTCGGTTTCTTGCTGGTTTTAAAATTGGTAATATAATGCTCGGTGTCGTTATTAATCCTGTAATCTTTAGAACTGTCGCCCAAAAACGCCGCCTGTAGAATTTTATTCGGCTTTTCCTGGTCGTATATTCTAATCTCCAGTTCCTCATTATAGACAAAGGGCATTGTGGGATCGACTTCCGGCGCGATTCTTAATGCAAACTTGACCGGCAGGGTTCGTCCTGCTTTATTGTTTTCAGAAGCCGGCAGGAGTTCGACGACGGCCCAGTTGCGAATGCTGAACGATACAACCTCGCTCCACCCTTGGTTTTCATAAATATCTACCGCCTTGGCAAGAAGAACATAATAGCCATCCGGGATCTGAGTCGTTTCAAAATCATATTCCCACCGGCCGGTGGTGTTGTTGAACACGCTTGACAGGTCTTCGTATCCGATGGGGATGCCGTTGCCCCCGTCCTGCTCTCTCAGATAGAAGTAAACCTCAGCAACCTCGGTATCGTCGGACGCCACCGCCTCAAATGTCACCCCGTCCTGAAGGGCATAACCGGATTGCGGAGAAGTAATGCTCACCTCGGGTGGCCTGGCAATGGTCACGGTCCCCGGTGCGTAACTCACGGCGGAAGAATTTCCGTCTGTTATCGTTCCGTAAATATAGTAAGTCCCCTCGCCCACGGCCGAGATATTCCAGAGACAGGAATCATTTTCTTCACCCGGATTTTCTTTTAACCCCGCCACTATCAGCGTACCGTCCTCGCCGAAGTCGTCAGTATCATAGTAAAGGGCAATGTCGGCATCCGTCTCGGGATCGCTGTCCTCCCATTCAATCAGAATACTGTCGAATTCGGTGATTAGATCCTCGGACGGCTCTTGAATGACAATGGTCGGCGGATCATCAATGCCGTTCTTGTCCGTAAAAAACGAAACTGTTTCCATCCACTCGCTGACGGCCCCGTGCTCGTCTTCTGCCCGGGCTCTCCAGTAGTACCAGGTGTTGTCGCCCAGCTCCACAGAGACGACCCATTCAGGACTTCCTGATACGCCTGCGGCAAGCAACTGGTCCATGGCTTCATCCGCATACACTTCGAACCGATACCCAAGCGGGTCATTATCAAGGTCCCGGGAAGCATTCAGTTCCAGCGTCGGTGTTATCGTTGCCACCCACGCACCCTGGCCCGGATTCTTCAGCGTCGGTGGTGATGGGGCGTCGTTGGCCGTATTGACAAAAAAGTTCCCCTGAGCCCACGGACTCTGAGCATATCCGTCACTGGCTTTTACCCGCCAGAAGTATGTGGTATTATCATCAAGACCGAAAACCTGCCAGGTTGTGAAATCTGCGCCTTCTGTAATCTCACCGGAAGTTTGCTTGGCTGCACTGTCAAAAGTATTCACCGCGTCAAGTTCAAAAAAATAGGTGAGTTGGTCTTCATCCACGTCCTGTGCATTATCGATCACCAGATCCAAATCCTGTACTTCCACCTCGCTTTCATGAACCGGTGATGAAATGACCGGCGCCAGGGGCGCATCATTCGCCGTATTGACGAAAAATGAGGCTGACAGGCTTGCCGCTGTGGCCCCGTGCTCATCGGTTGTCATGGCCTGCCAGAAATACCGGGTATTGTCATCCAATGGCAATTCCACTGTCCAGGACGTGGTCCCGGAGGTGCCCTCGGGTATATTCTCGCCGGAAGCAACCAGGATGCTCAGACCGCTGTCCGCATATACCTTAAATGCATACATGAGTTGATCTTCATCCACATCAACACTGTTGGTCACCTCAAGAACAGGGGTTATCGTATCCACTTCGGAACCGTCTGCCGGGCTGCTGATGTTAAACGCATTCGGAGGATCGTTGGCCGTATTCACAAAAAAACTTCCGTATGCCCAGGCACTAGACCCAATACCGTCCGAGGCCCTGACCCGCCAATAATACCAGGTGTTATCGTTAAGCTCTTGAGAAACGGTCCAGGATGTATTTTCCGTCCCCTCGGAGACATCAGATTGGCCATCCACAAGATCGATCATTGCCTCGTTTTCATATACCTCAAACGCATAGGTGACCGGATCCGAATCCGGATCAGTGCTGTTTGCGATAACCAGAGCCGGCTGCAAACCGGTTATTTCGGAAGCATCTTGGGGTGAAACGATGTTCGGTATGCTCGGCGCATTGCTCGATGCGGGATCCGTGCCGTTTAGGTATTCATCCAAATCCGATATTCCGTCGCCGTCAAAATCACCGGTGCCGTCCCTGTCCAGAGTGCTGAAATACTGCATCTCCCAATCGTCCGGCATGCCGTCATTATCTGAATCATCGCCGGAAGTTATGGTGAGAAGCACTTGCTGAGAATCCTCCAGCGTGCCGTCGGAAGCTTTAAACGTGATCGTATAGGTGCCGGCCTGACCCTCGACCGGTGTCCAGTCAAAGACGCCCATCCCGTTTTCCTGATCAGTAAAATCAGCGCCGGCCGGAAGCGGTGCGGCGGAAAGCATAGGAGTTGTGCCGTTGGGATCACTGGCCTCGACAATAAACGAAAGCCGATGGCCTTCCGAACGCGTTCGATCCGGAATGAACTGGAGTACCGGCGGCTGGGGTAAAAAAGCAACATCATCAAATTTAATGGTGTAGGCGCCGGTTGTGTCGGCGTCAAAAAGGTTGATAAAATAATTCCAGCTTTGTCCGTTTCTGGATTTTGACAGCCAGACATTTTCAGTTTCAATCAGCTTGCCGTCACTGCGACGCGCTTCGGCAATCATCTTCTGCCCGTTATACGGATCCGATAATTTTACATAGATAAATCCTGCGGTTAAGGGTGTAGATAAGGTATAATAAACCTTTGTTCCGGTCTGGCCTTCAAACTGCAGGGTTGAAGAGGTCGACTGATCCAAAACAACGGTATCGATACTGTCCGATTCGTAGATTCTGTATACATCTCCGTCAACAGCTAAAAAATCACGAATAGAATCCCGGCCGGGCAGGTCTGCCAGTACATCTCGAACTAAAAAATGAGTAGTGACGCCCTCCAATAATGAAGTGAGTTCTCCGCCAAGCTCGTCCGAATGGGAGAACTCGGCCGTAAATTCCACAAATTGACCGGATAAGGTGCAGGTCATGATCCAACGGGCCATCCCCGAGGTATTGGGATCGATGTCGCCGAAATTGACCAGCAGGCTGTCTGTGGCCGGCTGTCCGTTGACCTCACTCCCCTGGATGGCAAAACCGATCAACAGGCCTTGTTCATTTTCCACAATTTTTGGCTGAGCCGAGTCAATTTTTAAATTTCCGGCCACACCCAAGCCGTTATTTTTTACGCGAACCCCTAAAGAAAAAGGAATCGGAGGCTCGATCTCCGTGCTGAAGGCATCATCACCATAAACATCGGTTGGAATAAAATAATCCAGGGCCAGCTCCGGCATGGGCTTGACAAATATATAATCCGGAGACACTTCCGTAACATTTTCTTCTCCGCCGACCATATAGGTGAGTGTCGCTCCCACATAATAAAGAGTACCACTTTCGACTCCGTTAGACGATCCCGGGGCAGGAATGATCAACCAATGAATGTCCGCTGCAGAAGAAGGATCTACGGTTCCGGATCCATCTATGTTCTCAATATTGTCCATCGAGTCCACGCGAATATAAAAAAGAGCATCGCTATTGGCGGGATTGGAGCTTGCGAGAACGCTGTTTCCCTCCTCGTCAGTAAAGGAGACGTCCACATCCACATTTTGGAGGGTAATATGAGAAAGACCGTTATTAATACGCATGTGCGCATCAAAAGCCTGTCGCTCCAGGGTCATTTCCTGCCTGATTTCAATCTTTACCTGTGCGCAAACGGTTTCGTCGGCAGTGTAGGAAAAGTGCGGAAAAACAAGTAATGCACCAATAATAATCAATGAATATAATCTCAGTAAAAATAGTGATGTATGCTCTGTTAAAATAGTTTTCTTTTCCATTTTATTCCTCATCGAAGATAGGCATGCATAATTATCTGTGCATATTTTAGTATAATTGTGTCTATGAATTCATTTTTACGTTCAACCCTTCACCCTTGCACCGATACCTGTTAAATTGCAGCGCGGGGGTATTTGTGGATTCTCTAATTAACCGCATGGCAATGTAATTTGATGCGTTTTTCATAAAAACTTTATTCTGAGGATCGCTGATTCTCCAGACACCGTCATGGTAAAATTCCGCCCAGTTATGATAGTCAGCGGGCTTCAGGATCCTATTTTTCCGGCAAATATAGCCGCCTATACAGCGAACCGGAATATGGTTCGCCCGGCACAGGGCGGCAAAAAGGTACATGAACTCGGTACAGTCACCCTCCCGGTGTCGAAGCGCATAAAGGGCACCACGATCATTCCTCAAATACCCGACATATTGAATGTTATCGGCAACCCACCGAAATATCGTCTCAGCGGTTTTCAAGGGTGTCGGTGCTTTCAATGTCTTCGCCAAATCATAAATTTCGGAAGCGTCGGCTTCGATATACTTCTCCGGTACGAGAAATGTCTGTAAATCTTGTTCTGGCAAAGGATTTGCCCTGTTTGAAATCAAAAGCTCGGCCGTTACGGTAACAATCCGGGTGGCATAGGGTAAAAATTCATCAAATGTAAAATTGAGAATCTGATTGCCCAGGACATCTGTTATCAACTTATAGGGATGAGAGCTTTGGATTCGAGAGCAATGTTGGGTTGCGGTCAGCTTAACCGGGGCATAGGTCCGGAATTCAGTTTGCTTGAGTAACCGGTTGGATTTGTTTTGAAGGGTAAAATGATATTGAACCTGTCTCGGGATGCTATATTCTCTGAGAGAAAAATCAGAACTGGCCGTATTTTTATTTACGTGGATCTTGATTGCACAAATAATGATAAAACAAAAACCTGCAGTAAAGATCATGAATTTTTTCATGAGCAGTTTTCACCTTCTCAAATTCTTTTTAACCCGGCTATAATTTCTCAAACCGGAAAAATATACTGTAACGTATCTTAAAGCGGGATGAAAAATCTTGGTTGGCTTTAACCCGCTGGAGGGTCAGCCTGCGGTGGAAGAGTACTTTACTTCCCTCCAAACCCGATCTCGTATGAATGCAATTTATTGCCTGGTTCGCCATTCTTCTGAGCAAGACTTGTGCCAGAACTTTTTTTCTGTTGTAATACCGGCGATATTTAAAAGAATCTACTTTATCCGGAAGTATTTATAATACTTTGATTTAACAGATATTTCAGGCAAACATGATGCATTGCATAAATAATTTAAAATTTAAGAATTGATTTGAAAAGGGATGGCTGAGGGAATGTGATAAAATATAACAATGCACATAAAAACGTGCATCATGCACAATTATCTGTGTATACTACTGATGATCTTGAGTTAAACGGACGCGCTGTTATACCGTGCCTGATATCTGTTGGCGTTCCTCATCAAAATCGAACCCCTTCCAAATACCAATGGAGGGCAGGATGGAGTCTTGCGGATGAAACCGGCGGAAGATTTTAAAGTAGTATGCGGCCTCGCGGCTGTTGATTGACGCTTGGGGGTTGTCCCGCTTTATTTCCCGATATTCTTTATCGCTTATTTCTAAGTGGGCCAGCTTCTCGCCCAGCTGTTCACAGCCCGCTCCTTGAGTATACTGAGCCTTGTATCGCCAGAGTATTTCCTCGGGAATATAATCGGTACCTTCAAATGCTTTCCGAAGAATCCATTTCTCGATCCGTTCTTCATGGGACTTCTTGATTTTCAACCTGGGCGAAATCCTCATGGCCAGATCTATCATGCGAACGTCCAAAAAGGGTACTCTCAGTTCCAGACTGAATAGCATGCCGATCCGGTCAGCTCTTTGCAAATTGATATTGTGTAAGGTATTGAGATTGCGTCGCACTTCCTTATTCAGTCGATTCGCGGGCAAACGTTTCATGTAGTGGTAGCCGGCAAAGATCTCATCTGCCCCCTCGCCGGTCAGTACTACCGTTACATAATCAGCAGCAAGTTTGCACGTAAAGAAACAGGGAACCGCACACCGGACCAGAGATGGATCGTAGCTTTCCAACTTATGAATCACCGCGGGCAACGCCCGGTAGTAGTCCTCCTCCGTAAAGATACGTTCATGATGGGTCGAACCGATATGCTCGGCAACGATTCGGCCGGCCTTGAGATCGTCGCTCAAATTTCCATTACGATCTTTCATTCCTACAGCAAAGGTGTGCAAATTCGGAATTTCTTCTGCAGCGATGGCAGCAATTAAGCTACTGTCCAGGCCGCCGCTGCAAAATGCCCCCACATGTATTTCCTTATCTGAAAGCAACCGCTTTTTCACCGCGTGGATCAGGGTTTTACGGACTAAATGTGAAGCTTGTTCAACGTCGGTAATAAGAGGTTCTTTAATTTCGGGAATGCTGTAATACTGAACGAATCCTTCCCTTGGAGTGTAATAGTGGCCCGCCGGGAATTCATGTGCAATTTCCACACCGGCCAAGGACATTGCGCCCAGCTCGGAAGCGAAGTATAGTTTTTCGTCTACATACCCGTAGTAAAGCGGCTTAATACCTATAGGATCGCGGGCCAGCATGTAATTGTCACCGTCAAAAACAGCCAAGGCAAACATGCCGTCCAACTCTTTGACACATTCCGTCCCCTTTTCCCGGTAAAGATGGAGAGCAACTTCCGAGTCCGATTTTGTCTTGAAAACATACTTAGATCTCAGCCGGTTTTTGTGATCGCGGAAATTATAGATTTCGCCGTTACAAATAATCCCTGCATCACTTCCATCAGCCAAGATGGGCTGATGACCTCCCGTTACGTCGACAATGGACAACCGGGTATGCCCAAACACGCTATTGCGATGCACGTAGATCCCCCGATCATCCGGCCCTCGATGCGTCATGGCATCCAGCATGCGATCAATGGTTTTCACATCTTGTATTCCAAAACATCCGGCAATACCACACATGGTTCAACTCCTTTCTTGGGAACAAAAAAGCACACGCCGGCATAATAGATATGCTATTATTTCGATTTCAGCCATGAAGGCAGGTATGTTTAATCTATTCTGATTTGCCGGGATGTGCTGAAGTGCTCATAAAATTTCAATGAAGCCTGACACTCTTGTTATTAGTCACACTTAATAGTTTGCCCTGCTATTAATTTATAGTTAATTATTATAATATGTTATATATACTTAATATATATTCGTGTCAAGCCTTTTATTGCCTGCTTGCATAAAAATTAATGAGAGTCTTTAAACGACTGAGTTGAAGCGGGTTCAAACAAAATCATAGAATCATATTTTTTACCCAAAAGGTAAAGCCGCCTGCCACTGTGTTCTATTTTGAATCCGATTTCAATGATCTCAGTTTGATCAGGCTGATCTCTGAAGGCGCTCCCACACGCACCGGTGGTCCCCAGTACCCTGTGCCCCGACTCACATAGATATGCGTGTTTTTGTACTTATGAAGACCCGATACGAACGGTTGATTCAAACCCACAACCAAATTCCAGGGAAAAAATTGACCGCCATGGGTATGCCCGGATATCTGCAAATCAAAGCCGGCCCTTGCCGCATCAAATATGCTTTTGGGCTGGTGGGCCAGCAGTATTTTTACGTCCGCCTCCGGAGCGCCTGCAACCGATTTAATCGGGTCAGATCGGTGTGCATGTAAAAAATTACCCCCACGATAATCGGTTACGCCTGCGAGAAGCAGGCTTCTCTGACCGCGGTGAATCCTGCAAAATTCATTCAATAAAATGGAAAATCCAAGGCGCTGTATTTGCGTTACCCAATCCATTATGCCGAAATAATATTCATGATTACCGGTAACAAAAAAGTTTCCGTGAATAGATTGGATATTTTTCAAAGGCGCCACGTCACGGGACAGCTGGTGTATGGTTCCATCTACCAAATCGCCCGTCAGTGCGAAGATATCCGCATTCAGGCTGTTGACAATCTCAACGACTTTTTCTACATAAGGGCGCCGAATCGTCGGACTGACATGAAGGTCAGTGACCTGAACGATTCTAAACCCATCAAACTCTTCCGGCAATGCGGGGATCGGAATTTGCACTTCCTTGATTTCAGGTACCCGTTTTGCTTCTACAACACCATAGCCCGTGGTCAGGGAGGCCGTTGCCATAATACCATAATTCATAGAATTCACAAGGAAGCCCCTGCGGGATGGATTCTCAGGAACGGCCGGGGCGGACTCTCCATGGGGGAGGTCGGGTAACCTTCGCTTGAGCGTATTCAACAAAGCGGCGGGCAAACCGAGAACATCGCGTATGACAAGAAACGTAAAAATAAAACTTAGGAAAGCAAGCCCCAGATACCCGATCCATACCAGGACATCTATGCCTTGGGTATTCATCCCGTACCTTCGGAGCATGATGGTCATCGGGGATATAAATAAAATCACGACGATTCCCGTGGCCACGGCAAATTTACGAATTCGACTGAGAGATGTCATTCCCAAAAGGCGCCGCGTGATATAAAAGGCCAGCAATCCCGAAAAAATAAAATAGATGCTAAAAAACAACAATAGATTCACTTTGTATTTTGAAAAATAAACGCATCAAAAAAAGTCCCCTCCACTTTCCGTGATGCCAAATTAAGTCCCTGGATGTACTCATTCGGATCCGCCGCATCACCATGTGAAGGATGTTTTTCCCTAATCCTTTGAATTCCCTTTTGATTGGGTTCTAAAAAACAAATAATTGCATTGGGTTTAGAAATACGAATACATTCCTGTAACACAGTGACCCGATCTGCTTCATCGATATGGTGAAAGGAACCCAAGAAAAAAATCGCATCGAAGGAATTATGCTCAAACGGCATGTCTTTAGCATCAAAAGCTTTAAATCGAATCAAATGGTCTACATTTATTTTTTTTGCGTTATTGAACCAATCTTCTTTTGCATATTCGGAGTGATCGTCTCTGGGCTCCCCCGTTAGAACTTCATAGCCGTTTAATGCAAGGGTTATGGCCATACTTCCTATTCCGGTTCCCACATCCAATATTTTCGCATGTTTCGGCAATTTCAAATCTTGAATAACCGTATTCGCCAGGTCAGATGCAAAAGCAAATTGCTGCCCTAAAATTTCTCCGGCCTTGGTGATATTCATTTCAATTTCCCTTTTTGGTATTCATATTGTTTTATTTTATAGCTTCTCAATAAATCATGGAGCGTACTGGTGATAAAATGTAACCTGTCTGGCTGTTTGAGCAGGTTAGTGAGCCTTAAGAAAAAACAGCGAATAAGATCATTCGTACTTTTGTCATATCATGGTGCGGTTAACCAATTCATATTAAAGGATTGGCATCTGTTTTTTCTTTAGGCTCACTTAACTGAGAGTTCCAGACAGGTTATATTTTATTATCAGTAGGCGGGTCAATAGGATCATTTCACACACCAGAACTTATTGAGAAGTTGTTTTGTTTTTTTAAAGAATGACTGCCTGACCTTTATGTTTCCACTTGGCTGGGTATTCAAAGCGCTTGAGCAAATTCTTTGCCGGCCTGATATGCTTCTTCAAGATATTCCGGGTGTTTTAAAACATCATCCTCAAAGTCCAGGCTGCGATATAAAAGCGATCGCCAAAGCTCCATGTCCAACACATCAAAAAAGTATTTGACTGTCAAAAGCGTCCCGTCAAACAGCTTTTTACCTTTAGTGGCACCGGCTGAAATGAAAAGGCCCTTTCGTACGGGCTCCCATCGGCCGTAAGGCACCTTATCAATCCAGTATTTTTTAACCCAAAGTGATTGACAACGATCCATTAATATTTTTGTGTGAGCGCTGACCGTGTAAAAAAAAATGGGACTGGCAAGCATCAATCCTTGAGCGGACAGAATTTTGTCAATAACGTTCTGAAAATCATCCTTGATGACGCATTTACCTTCCTGTTTACAACCGTAAATTTCCAGACAGGGAGACATCTTCAAATCTCTTAGAGTAATTTCATTGACCTCGGCGCCGGCGTCAACAGCTCCGCTAACAGCGCGTTTGAGCAAAGTTGCCGTATTTCCTTGTCGCCTGGGACTGCCGTAAACAGCTATAATTCGAGCCATCTCATCTCCTTTATTAAAAGAACTCACATGGAGGTTAAATAAATCATTGCCGGTTCTATTGGCGTTGTATCATATTAAAAGCGTGTTAGGGGCTTAATGTCGGGTGTAAATCAAGACTGTTGTTTGCTAAGATTGCTATGACTATTTGGTGTCAGGTGTCAGCTTGTTTTCATCGGCATTCTCATCCACCAACCAGCGGACGTTCCTTTTCCAGTTTGAAAAAAACCAGAAACTTGCTTTCTCTTCGATCCTTTTCCGAAGGGTACGTTCTTCGGCTCAGCGAAGAAATCAATTCAGAATTTTCTTCCTCTCGGATCCGGGTCAGGTATAATCTTTTCCCATGGTATCCCGGACCATCTTCCCGAAACAGATAGGTTGCGGAAGGATTGGAACGGACGTTTTTATGCGTCAACCGGTCTCGCATGATAAAAGCCAATGACCCGTCTTCCATAACATGAGGTCTGGCATAAATTGCCGAATTTACAATTCCGTTTCCGTCTGCCGTGGACAACACTCCCAGGCCTTTTTTACTCTCAAAATAATCTTTGATATCCATGATATTCTCCTCATCAGTTATTTTTAACCCAATATAAGTCTGAAAGCGATAAATTCAATAGGAGACACCGTGTTGGTTTATAGATAGTGTTTAGGGTGGTGAAAATCGCCGTATATACAGATGGAATTTTAATCCGCCACCGAACTTTGGCGGATTAATCTCATTTTTGTTCCATGTCTTAAGGTTTCAGGTTTCAGGTATCAGGAATGATGAACAAAGGCCCTGACACCTGACACCTGAAACCTGACACCTGACACCAGGCATACGGAAAAATAAATATGGGATATTTTTTAAAGCCATATTATGGGCAATTTTAATCACCCCCAGATAGTGCCTGAACCAAAACGGTCTTTTCCGCCTATATCTGAGTTTGCCCATTAAAAAAACCTGGCCCATTAAAGATCCCGCATTGCGGGGAAGGACCAGGTTTTTTTAAGACAAAATAAAAAGAGAGCTTTTTTATGACTCTTTGCAATGATATTGACTATTTTTTAAGCTTTGCAATCATCTCCTCGACTTCCTCATACCCTTCCTTGTAAAACTTCTCTTCATCGGGATCCAACTCTCGCAGCAGGCGAAGAAACTCCCCGGCGTGCTCTTTTTCTTCATCGGCAATGTCCAACAGAACTTCCTTTGCAAGTTCGTTATCCGTGCTCTCGGCAGTCTGTTGATACAGTTGTATGGCTTCATATTCCGCAGCAATCATAAACCGGATCGCACGGACCAGTTCATCGTGGGTAAGCTTCCGATCACCTTTCATTACTGAAAATGGGTCGCAAAATTCTGGCATTGTTTATCTCCTTTTCTTAAAAAAATCCTTTCATATTTTTCTTTCCTCTATTAGCATCACATAACATAAATTCTCGACCAAAACAAGCCATAACTATCATCGTCTCAAGGAAAACGCATTTGATTGCCACGCACCGCCGGAACTTTTGAGATTATTGCAAAATGCCCCAAGAAATCTGGGCGCCGATCCAAAACATCGGCGGAGAAACCGGCTGGTATTTTGGTAAAGCGCTGTGGAAACTACGCGGAGATTTGGACAGACGGATCGGCGGCTTCGGTTTACGCCCAGATTGCCGGATCGTTGCGAACTCCCGCAGCAAAAAACGTGACTCAATTAAAAAAATGATAATTTCCTTGACATTTAATCTGCCACAGCCATAAACAACCACAGAATTCAGGCGCTTCGCCCCGCCTGCCATTGGAAGGCACGAGCGGGCAGGCTCAATTGGTATAATGGAATAGTGGAATACCGTATATGAAAAAATTTTTCTACCCGTCAAGCATTGCCGTTTTCGGT
>CAZIIV010000082.1:0-4054 GCA_964539365.1 uncultured Desulfobacteraceae bacterium
TTGGCCTTGAGAGGCTCCGCTTGCGCTCCGCCTATCAAGGCCAATGGAGCCGACTACGATTCTCAGTTTTAGCGCAAGCAAGCTTCCGCCAAAACCTGCGAGTCTCGCGGCTCATCCGGCGGCGTTATGCATATTAAAAAAGAATCTTCACTATGATTGAAAATGCTTATCCGCATACCTGGCAAGACTTGCAAAATGGAGTGTGTCAAATATTTAACGAAATTGGCTTAACTGCTGAGGTCGGCATGGTTGTAACAACTCCGAGGGGTAGTGTTGAGCTTGACGTATATGCTGTAGATGAAAAAAGTGTCGATAAAATAAAATATATAGTTGAATGCAAAAATTGGTCTACTGCAATTCCAAAAACAGTTGTTCATGCATTTACCACAGTTATGCATGAAGTAGGCGGAAATATCGGATACATCATTTCAAGGGAAGGTATGCAGGCTGGGGCCATCGAATATACTAAAAACACAAACATAACTGGCCTTAGTTACGAAGAGTTTCAAAACAAATATTTTTCTGTATGGTTTGAAAGATGGTTCGTACCACAAATAGGTGATACCGTTGATACTCTCTCTCAATATGTTGAACCCATAAACTCCCGAAGAGAAAGAAAATTAGACCAACTTACAAAAGAAAAAAGGAAAGCATTTTCGATTTTGCTCGATCGTTATTATAGATTTGGTGTTTTAATGGCGTATTTTGAATTTCCCCGATATTCACTTGGATTTGCAGTATCTAGACCTGACGATGTTGAAGATTTAAAAAGCAAGTTCGCTAAACTTGGCAAGGAGTTTATTTTCGAGTCCGAATATTTTAGAGATCTTTTAGTAGAAATAAAAACAAAAGTAACTGAGGTTACAGAAAAATTTAACAGGAGTTTCAGAGATAACCGCTCTTAACCGCCATAACATACCGAAATTGCTACGTTTATCGAAAATTTAATTGTAAGACCCCTCGGGTTATGTTCAATTTATTCCGCTTATTCCCTATTTTTATTGCGTTTAGGGCGATTTTGTGCTTGACATGTAAGACCCTACTATATATAGTGTCAACATGGCTCATTTCCATGTTAAAAAGAAAAAAGGAAGACCCTACCTTTACGTTCGTGAGATTGCCCGCGTTGACGGCAAACCAAAAGTTGTTTCACAGATATACATCGGATCTCCAGCGCGTGTTGCTGCTTTAGCCTCCGGCAAAGAAAAAGGACCTGTGAAGATAAAAGTTGAAGAGTTCGGCGCCCTATGGTTGGCACAGCAAATGGATCAAGATATCGAACTGGCAACTATTATCGACAACATCGTGCCGAGGGCTGCCAGGGAGACCGGCCCCACCATTGGGGAGTATTTTCTCTATTGCATATGGAACCGAATGGTTGAAGCGGTCAGTAAAAATCGGTTGTCGCGATGGTATAGTAGAACAGCGGTTCAGCAAATTCGCCCTGTCGATATCGGCGAACTGACGAGCGAGCGTTACTGGGAGAAGTGGGATCGTGTTAGTGAGAAAGCTCTGCAAAAAATAGCACAAACATTTTTTAAACGCATTTGGCAACTTGAGTCGCCAAATGCAGACTGCCTTCTTTTTGACACGACCAACTACTATACTTTTTTGGCCAGCGACACAGAATCCGATCTTGCCCGTCGTGGAAAAAGTAAAGACGGTCGGCATCATTTACGACAAATTGGTCTGGGTCTTTTGGTGGCCCGTAATTCAAGACTGCCGCTGTATTACAGCGTATATCCCGGCAACGTGCACGACAGCAAACAATTTGAAGCGATCATGGACGAGATGTTCGGGATCGTATGTGGGCTTCACAAGACCAAAGAACGCTTGACAGTAGTAATCGACAAAGGGATGAACTCCGAGGGTAATTTTGCATGGATAGACGACCATACACGGATTCATTTTGTGACCACCTATTCGACCTATTTTTCTCAGGAACTTGCCACAACAACACTTGACCGTTTTGAACCAGTAGACACTGCAAAGAACATACAGCTGATAGAAAATGAAAACCCTGAAGATCAGTTACTTGCCTATCGGACCAAGGGTGAGTATTGGGGCAAACAACGAGCTGTTGTGGTGACATATACTCCGGCTACGGCACGTAAGCAAAACTATACATTCCAAAGCAAACTGGATACGATTCGTCAGCAGTTGCTGATAATGCGAAACAAAGTGCGCGAGAAAGCCCCACACTGGAAAAAACATGAAGCAATCCGGGAACGGTATGTGCGGTTATGTGAGCGCCTACATGTGTCATCGGATTTTTACACGCTCAGCTTTGAGCATACCAAAGACGGTCTGTCGATGAGCTTTCGTAAAGATGTTTACAAAATTAGCAGAAAACAGGCCATGTTTGGGAAAAATATAATTATCACCGACAACACGGACTGGACAACGCGCGAAATTGTAGAGGCCAGTCTTGACAGGTGGCAGGTGGAAGACCGGTTTCGTCTCAGCAAAAACGAAGACTTGGTTGGCACTCGCCCTATTAGACACTGGACCGACAGTAAAATTCGCTGTCACTTGTTTACTTGTGTTGCGGCAATGACCTGCTTGCGCAGGTTAGAGCTCAAACTGGCTTCAGCAGGGATAAATCGTACAGCAGAAGATGTGATGGATGATATGCAGCACCTGCACTCGGTGCTAACTTTAAACAAGGGATCCAGAAAACCGATCAGGCGATTAGAAACCCCAACGAAGACCCAATCCGAAGTCCTATCGGCGTTGGGACATCGGATTGACGACAGTGGGGTCTTACACTCTACAGATAGCTAAACCCACGCCGGTTAAGGGCTCGCGGCCTAAATCGGCAATTATCTCTGAAACTTCTGATTAACAGGTAGAGTGTGACGACCAATATGAAAGAGACAATCCAAATGGACATGTCCGTTCTCCTTTTCATACAACTGTCCGGTCATAAATTCATTTGTTTAAGCAGCGGAATGAATTTATGATTGGCTTTTGGGAACGGATACCGGTCAATATCTTCAAGCTTTATCCAGAGATAATCTATGGGTCCGTTCAATTGAACATTTCCCGTCAGGTAGTTGCAGCAGAACACATCCGCATAAATTTTAAAATGCGTATACGCATGTTTTACACGGATCAGGAAAGAATTGACTTCCACGGAAATGTTCACTTCTTCCCGGATCTCTCTTACACAGGCGGCTTCCGCACTTTCGCCGTTTCTGACCTTTCCGCCCGGAAATTCCCATAACCCGCCCAACAGTCCTTCAAGTTTTCTTCGGGTAATTAAAACCCGGGTGTTTTTAAACACAACCCCCACGGCAATGTGATACTCCGGCGTCGGCGGCTTCTTGATCCGTTTTGGATATTCATCCAGAGTTTGGCATTGATATGCACGGCAAAAGCTTTGAAGGGGGCATATCCCGCAATTCGGGTTTTTCGGTTTGCAGATTAACGCTCCCAACTCCATTAAAGCCTGGTTGAACATTCCGGGGTTTTCGGGATCTAACAGGGTCTCGCATGCGTCCTTGAATATTTTATACGAACCGGACTTGTTTACCGCCGCATCTATCTGCAGCAGTCGGGCCATTACCCGCTTGACATTGCCGTCTACCACGGCATGGGGCTCATGAAAGGCGATACTTAAAACCGCAGAAGCAATGTAATCCCCCACCCCCGGTAACCTTCTAAACTCATGCCAGTTACCGGGAATTTTTCCGTGGTGTTTTTCAACCACCGTGTTTGCCGCCCGATGCAGATTCCGTGCCCGTGCATAATATCCCATCCCCTCCCAGACCTTGAGCACGTCGGTTATATCGGCTTGGGCCAAAGATTTCACATTCGGAAACTCGAGAAAAAAAGCCCGGTAAAAGGGCAGAACCGTATTCACCTGAGTTTGCTGAAGCATGACTTCCGATACCCATATGCGATAGGGATCATCCGTTTCACGCCAAGGCAGCGGACGTTGATTTTTTTCATACCATAAAAAGAGTTTCGATCGGATGTGACGGATCTTTTTTGGCATTCTATCCGTCTCCATCAAAAAGACCACACGGGGATCCCGGGATGGAGCCTTCTC
>CAZIIV010000082.1:4154-12140 GCA_964539365.1 uncultured Desulfobacteraceae bacterium
CTTTCGGCATTCTCCCTTCCGGATGTGAAATTCGATAATATTACTTCGATATTCGTCACGTTACTGTTAAGATTTACTCGTATTTAACATGCAATTCCTTTTCTATTTGCTTTCTCAGGTACACGGAAAGCAACATTCCCAGAATCGCCAAACATTCCGCATCCAGATATTTTTCCGCCCGGCGTTCAAAAAGTATGGAACAATGCGCGGGAAATTCATCATCCGCATCGTTATACAGCAAAAGAAGCGGAACCTTGGGAAGGGCATTGAACTGCACGGAGAGTTCATACGAAAGTTCGATAAAGGGTTGATATCCTCCGAGCAACTCACACGATACTTTAAGCTCATCCAGTTTTCCTGAAAAATGATGGGCCACGGGTTGTTCCACGGCAGTTAAAAAAAACTTTGTTAACGGCCCGGAGTCCTTAAAATCTCTGTACGATACCCACTGGTCGTCAATTGGGTTTGTTTTCGGGTAAAGAAGAAGATATCTGCATAAAACAACGCTTATTTCCAAAGGCGGCTGCCTACCGGATGGGTCACTCACACCTTTTGTCGAAACCCGGTAAGATTTTCCGAAAAAAGGGACCACAACTTCATCGTTTTCAACCCCTACCCCGAGTATATTTTCCAAATATTTAAATTCAATCCGCCCAAGCTGCTCCAGGTAGTTTTGTAAGGTTTCTTCAAATACCTTTGACTTTGTAATCATTTTTTTGTTCCCTTGCAGATAAAGCATCTCGTCAAACATCAACAAATTTTTTCGTTAAAAATTATTACTGTCTGTCGGCCGGAATAATACCGTCATATGAAGGTTTCGCATGCCAAACCGGTCCAAAGGAATGATTTGCAATAGCGCCGGATATCCTAATAAATTGTTGAACATCCGGCGCACGCAGTTTTTTTATCCGATTTTAACCTCGATCTTACGAGGTGTGGCTTTCTCAACCTTGGGCAGTGAAAGCCTCAGCACGCCGTCGCTTAGCTTGGCGTCGATTTTACTCTGATCAATTACACTGGAAAGATTGAATTGCCGGTGGTATTGGCCTATTTCGTATTCAATCAGAATGTCCTCTTCATTTGCTTCTTCAAAGGGGTCAACCTCACCGGTCAATGTTAGAACGTTGTCTCTAAGATCAATGGTCAGATTATTGGCTGAAACCCCGGGCATATCGGCCAAGAGCGTAATTTCAGTATTATTAATCTGTTATATAGGTTACTCCACATGAAAAAACCTATCAATTAAAATAATTTATAATAACTGTTTGTCAAGTTTTGTTTTTAATTTCTTTCTTGAATTACCTTTAGATAATTTATGATTTAGTAATGAATATTAATTTAGGAGGTTTTTTTACGGCGGGCGCGCCGTTTCCGCCGGCCGGATTTCCCGGCCGACCCCGTCTTCTTTTCCTTGGGATCATCCGGCTTGTCCGGAACATCCGACGGCGGCATGAATCCGAAAGACTTGCCGGGATAATGTCCGGGCGATCTTTTGGATAATTTTTTGGGTGTTTTTCCGGAATCACTCCGTTTCCGGGAGCCGCGCGCTTTGGCCGGTACCGGTTTTTTCCCACTGGGTTTCCGGGTAATGCTACCGGCTTGATCCTTGGCAAACCAGTCGCCTTTGGCCCAAACTACCGGGATTTTGTATTTGAGCATCTCCTCGAGCGGTTCGAGGTGGTAAACGAAATCTTCACAGGCAAGCGATATGGCCCGGCCTGATTTTCCGGCCCTGGCTGTTCGGCCGATTCGATGGATGTAATTCTCCGCGTCCTGAGGCAGATCATAGTTGATGACATGGCTGACGTCCTCAACGTGGATCCCTCTTGACGCAACATCGGTCGCCACCAGTATCTTCAACCGGCCCTTCTTAAACCCCTCCATAATCCTGAAACGCTTCCGCTGATGCAAATCACCGGTTATACCTTCTGCCGGCCATCGATTTCTCTTCAGTTTCTTGGTCAGCCATTCCACCCCCGCTTTCGTATTCACAAAAATCATGCATCGGCGGGGGTTCTCCCGGATCAAAATTCCCAGCAGCAAAGAAAATTTCTTTTCTTTACCCACGTGGTGAAGGGTTTGTTCGATCCCATCGACGGTGATCTCCTCAGGCGCAACCGCGATAAACTCCGGAAGGTTCATGTATTCATACGTCAGATCCATGACCCTGTAGGAAAGGGTTGCCGAAAAGAGCATGGACTGACGCTTTAAGTAATGGGGAAGATTGCGAAGGATATAACGCATGTCTTTGGTAAAACCAAGATCTAAAAGACGATCCGCTTCGTCAATCACCACCATTCGGATACCGGATGTCTTGAAAATGCCCTGCTTGAAATAGTCGATGATTCGCCCGGGCGTACAGATGACCAGATCGGCGCCTTTCCGAAGGAGTCCAGCCTGTCGGATGTAGTCGACCCCACCCACAACCTCGACCATTTTGAAGTCCGTGTGACCGCCCAGTACCATGGCCTCCTCGTAAATCTGGTGGGCCAATTCGCGGGTGGGAGCAATGACCATGGCGGACGGCAGCCGGTTGCCCGGCTTGGGCAGCGACATCAACCGGGTAAATATGGTGACCAGGAAAGCGGCGGTCTTTCCGGTACCGGTCTGGGCCTGACCTGCCACATCCCTTCCGGTCAAGGACAGCGGCAACACCCGGGCCTGGATGGGCGTACAATGCATAAAGCCGGCATCGCCAAGTCCGGCCAGTAACTTGTCGGGAAGATCGAATTCCTTGAAAAGGGTTTCCGTCAAAAATTTGGGTTTGTCCGCCCGTTTATCGGGATAGGGGGGGTCAATGGTTTCGTTCATGATGCTCCGTTGTCTTCTACTGGGGGATCGGCATCCGTATGCTGCCGGAATTTTATAATTATACATGCTTTACAGATTTTTGCAAGGAACGGGACATCGCCGCAGCATTCAAATACGACCGAACTCGGCAAAATTAATCAGAACGATCCATGCTTTGGCATCGAATTTTAAAGATGCATCTTCACATAACCGCAAGGCTTCCTCCCGGGACACAAAAATCACATGGATATTCTCAGATCCTTCATTACCGTCAGTTGAGGGGTCTCCATCACATTCAATATATACCATGGAAACGGATTCATCGGTCATTCCCGCGGATGAATATATGGAAGGGCCGATTTTTATGAACCGGGTGAGCTCTAAACCGGTTTCCTCTTTTAACTCACGACGTGCGGCTTCCTGAACCGTTTCCCCCTCATCAATCAGTCCCGCCGGGAAACCGTATTCATAATCTGCCAACGGAACCCGGTATTCTTTGGTAATGACCATCTTTTTTTTAGATTTATGAAACGGAACCATGACCACCGCATCGGGCTTGGCAAAATCCCGGGTAACACATTTGGGTTCTTTTGCCCTGGAGGCAACCTGCCAAATTTTATGCACACCATTTCTATCCGCATAGGATACATTGAACAGGTTTAACCATTTGAGGTTCGTCAGTTTCTTTGAATCTATAATTTTCATTTGCCGTTCCTTTTAATTTCTTAGTCATAAATTTTGTGCTTTTTATGGCAAAAAAATTTTAATCCGTATAATTTCTTTATTGTGAATAATTGAATATTTTCAATTGAAGATTGAATATTTATGGAATTCTTCCAGTTCTTATAATTTTCAATATTAAAATGATAGAGCGAAGCGACTTCCTTAAATAGTCAATTGTCAATATTCAATTTTCAATCCCTTTTTGTTCCGGTGTCTGAGAGTTTAAGAAAAAATAATAAAAAGAAACCCGTCATGATCAGTGCCCCGGAAAGACTGATGCCCAAGGAAAAACACCCATTATCCGCCATAACCCCAATCAGGGCGGGAACAATGCCTCCCCCTAAAACAAAAGCGACGGGTATGGTTAAGGATATGGCCATATTTCTGTTTTCCGGCGAACTTATTATTGACAGCGCCGCAAAGCCCGCCGGATAGAAGCATACCGCCAACACGGGCTGAAGGAATACTATCGCTGCGATCCAAGGTGTCGAAACCATCCCTATGAGCAATGTAAGAATTCCGGTAACAATAAATACTCCAATCATAATGGGTTTCGGACCAAACCGATCGGTTGCCCATCCCCCTAAAAACGCCATACCTAACGTGGAAATGCGGGAAGTTCCTACCAGACGGTTCGCCCAATCCAGACTCATGCCATGTTCGGTTACCAGGTATAACGGGAGCATATTATAAATTCCCAATGTACTTGTAATGGCCAAACTGAATAGAGCAATCAAGATCCAGAAAGCGGGAATCTGGAAAATTTTCTTAATGGACGAAAAATTAGGAGCCTCTCCCAAGAAATTCCCTCCGTTACCCAATTTGGAAAAGACAATTCCCATAATAACCGAAACCATTCCAATAAAATATAAAATAGTCCGCCACTTAAACCAGTGAAGAAGCATCTCAGCCAATAACGGTGTTAAAATAAAACTTAAATTCGGGGCAAGCTCATGGATCGCTACTGCTTTACCCCAGTGCCTGGGATTCACCAGAGAGGTGACGGTTGTAATTCCCGATGGAAGATATATGCCTGCGGATACTCCAAGCACAAATACACAGCATCGCATGGCAAACAGACTTTCGCTAAAAGAAATTAATGAAAGCGCCGTACCCACGGCAATTGCGGAAACAGCGATGGTTTTTCTATGAGTAATTCGAGAAGATATGTGCCCGGAGCCCAGAAGGGATATGAAGTACCCGATGGAAAGGAACAGAAAGAGCGACCCCGCATCCCCATGGCTAAATCCCAAATCTTTTTCAATGGTGGGCAGTAATGGCGCTGCAATGATTCGGGCAGTAAAGTTTAATAAAAATATGGATGCGATGAGGAGGAGTGGCCCGAGTTGGGTACGAAACGTCTCACTACCCATGCTATTACCTGTGCCAGCCTGAGGGGTCTCAACATCATTCAAAATTTATGTTCCCATTACGGATGTTGTATCACTAGAATTCGCCACCGACTTTCCAACCGTTACGACCTGCGTTTAAAAATGTCCGCAAAAGGATTTTACCGTGCTCACTGCGTTTTCAACCTGTTTTTCAGACAGATGCGGGGCAAGGGTCAGATTTAATATATCTTCTTTTTTCCCCCGGCGCATGGCAAGGACCCGGTGGGACGGTGCGACGCACGCAGGCTCCTCCCAGTCAAAATAATCCTTGTACTTGGCCCAAATTTTGTTTTTCGAATATAACCATCAGAACGTCAATTACAAGGTTTAACGGTGATTTTGCTGCAAGCCGGATAAAGAACCGGAAAGCAGAGATCAAGAGTTATGCGGCAGCTTCGGACACCTCAATCTGGCCGGAACCTCCGGTCGGAGAAACCGTGGCCTGCGATGAAGATCTAATCACTTTGTAGCTCCAAAGCAACCGATTTCCGATTAACGAAGCCAGGCGTTTTATGAAAATCAGCCCATTGACCGGATCTTGGTCCAGGATATTTAGTAATGCTCTGCTGTCAAATTATTATTAGATTTAAAGATTGATTCATGAGTTAGCTTTGAGTATGATATATTTTTTTATTTTAACCTGATAAGAATAATGGTATCTTAAAAAGTCCGATTTAGACGGTGAATTTGAGCCATGTTGAAGGCAATCCTGTTTGATTTAGACAATACGCTAATTTTATTTAATGAATCCAGGTTCTACGAGGAATATTTTCGCAGGATAGAAACCCGGTTTGCGGATCTTATGCCTGCGGATATCTTCCGGAAACGGTTGATAAACGCAACCCATGCTCTATTGCAAAACAACGGTGAAATGGTCAATCTCGAATGCTTTATGAACGCTTTTGCCGAACAATCCGCGGACCGGCAAAACAGACTGTGGAACCGGTTTTTGAATTTTTACGAAAACGAATATGATAAAATTAAAGCAACCATAAGACTTCCGAATGATCTTCATGAAACTTTTCATAAAATTGTTCGGTCCGGTTTAAAGCTGGTTCTGGCCAGTAACCCCGTCTTTCCTTTAAATGTGCAGATGAAACGGCTGGCTTGGGCCGACTTGGATCATTTTCATTTCGATTTGGTGACCCATATTGAAAATATGTCGTTTTGTAAACCCCGGATAGAATATTATCTGGAAATCTGCCGAAAAATCAATGAACCGCCCCAAGCTTGCCTCATGGTCGGCAACGACCCGATTAATGACATGATCGCAGCCAAGGCCGGATTAAAAACCTATTTGACCGACGACAGCAAAGATTCCTGGCGAGTAACCTTGGAAGTCAGCGAAGATCTGCTCAAAGACCAAATCCTGGACATTCCGGAACCGGACTTTAAAGGCCCTTTGTCTGACCTGAGTCTCGTGCTTCAGCGTTATGCTGAAAATCCATCCGAAACCAGAAGCACCAACAAAATTAACTTCTTGTAACCACAGAGAAAACTGAAGCATATTCTGAATAATGAATAGGAGAAAACCATGGGCGATATAAGAATGACCGGAGAAATTCGGACGGATTACGATTGTGAAGTAGCAGGTCTTCCCGCCGAGAGATGGGGAGAAGCCGTATTTAAGGTTAACGATGAAGATATTGTTTTGGAAATCAGCGTGGAGAAAGATGTTATTGTCGCGGTAATGGCCGGTGACAATAGTGTCTGGAAAGGAACTCTCGAAGGGTTTAAGAAGCTTCTGAAGGGTGAGATAAAAGGTCGGTAGCCAAAGAGACTTTTGCAACAGGGTGAATTTTTTTTGAAAAATGCGGATTGATACCGGGTCCCGGGAATAACCCCTATGGGATAGGATTCTCACCTATAAAAATGAGCTTTTTTTCTTATGGACATATCTTATAAATTAATTATTATTTAATCGAAACTAAATGTCACTCAGCTTCAACATTATCATTTAAACCATGTGACGACTTAGTCTTTACGAAGGTTACGCTGTAAAAAGAGGAGCGACGTGTGACATTTATTAAGCTTCTCGGATGTCCGTGCATCTCAATGCAGCACAGCATTGTACAACGACATTTAGGGAAGCTAACAGAAAATAACGCCAGGCGGTCTCTTCGAAAAAAGAAAAAAAGAGATGCCGGGCGAGTACAGGCAGACCAAAATGGGGTCTGCCTTTTTTATGTGTCATTCATCCGTTTTAGATTTCGATAACCAGACCAATGGGGCAATGGTCTGATCCAAAAATATCGTTGTCGATAAAAACCTCTTTAACCCAGCCGTTATCGATAATATCCTTTGTAACAAAAAAATAATCAATACGCCAACCGATGTTCCGTTCTCTCGCTTTGAACCGGTAGGTCCACCATGAATATTTTACGTCGTCCGGACAATAGTATCTGTAGGTGTCCACATAACCGTTTTCAATAATCTTGTCGAGCCAATCCCTCTCAATTCTCAAAAACCCGGAATTGTTTTCATTGGCTTTTGGATTTTTCAAATCAATCTCATTATGAGCGGTATTGTAATCTCCGGTAATAATAAGGCTTCGGCCCCGGTTTTTATACGCGTCAGCATATTTGAAAAAACTGTCATAAAAATCGAGCTTGAACTGAAGCCGTTCTTCGCTCATTTGGCCGTTGGGGAAATACACGTTAAAAAATATAAAATCACCAAAATCCATCTCGATAACGCGACCTTCATTGTCGAATTTGGGTTCGCCGATACTGAAATTTACCGTTTCTGGATTGATCCGGGTATAGGTGCACACGCCGCTGTATCCTTTTTTAACCGTGGCATGAGACCAGAATGCTTGATAACCGTTAATATTCTTCATATCATCAGTAAGTTGTGACTCCTGAATCTTTGTTTCCTGAATGGCAAATATGTCGGCATCCACCTGCTTGAATGATGTAAAAAAATCCTTTTTAATGACTGCACGAATCCCGTTCACATTCCAGGAAATCATCTTTATTCTTTTTTTCTTCGGCATATCACACTCTCCTGCAGGTTCTATGTTCACGTCAATATGTGCCTCTGAGGGGTGTAAATCAAGATTGTTGGTTATTGAGTTCAATCG
>CAZIIV010000083.1:0-12082 GCA_964539365.1 uncultured Desulfobacteraceae bacterium
TACCGTAGTTTAGTTCACCAATTTTAAATTAACTAAGGGCATTTTCCGGAAAACAGGAAGTGCCCTTATTTTTTTAGTACAGATCTTTCAACTTATTTCCGGGAGACGGCATATCTTGATATTTCAATAGAGTATGGAGGCCACAGGTTATAAAATGTAAAGGTCTGGCTGGGATGTAAATCAAGACTATTGTTTGCCAGGATTGCCATGGCTATTTGATTTCATCAGATGCCAGGTGTCAGGTTTCAGGTGTCAGGGGTCATGGGTCGGACCGACACAGGTTTTGATAGATCTCAAGATCCTCCACGTCCATATAGTTGCTGTTGGTCACCTCGTATCCCCCTTAACCAATCCTTAACCCTGAAACCTGATACCTGACACCTGAAACCTTAAAAAACGGCTTCCGGGCCACGGTTTGTCAATAGACAAGGATCAACGTTTACCAACGGCCTTGATTTACACGCGTCTGGCTGTTTGAGTATGTCAGGCTACCTTTTCAGATCATTGATCCTTTCCGTAAGCTCAGGAATAAAATCGAGTATATCGTCCACAATACCGACATCCGAAACCTGAAAAATAGGCGCTCTTGGATTCTTGTTTATGGCAATGACAAAGGGACATCCCTTTAAACCGCCCACATGCTGAAATGCTCCGCTGATACCCAGCGCCATATAAACTTTGGGTTTTACTGTCTGTCCCGAAGTTCCGACCTGACGGGATTTTTCCAGCCATTTTGCATCCACAATCGGTCTGGAACATGAAACATCCGCGCCCATGGCTTCTGCCAGTTCATGTACCATCTCCAGATTATCTTGATCTTCGATTCCCCTGCCCACCGAAACCAGGATATCAGACTTGGTAATATCCACGTCGCCGACTTCGGCTGCAACAATCTCCAGGAAACGGCACGCACCGCCCGGCACCCCCCCTTCAACGGCTTGAGCGCTTTTGTCAATAATATTACCTTCACCGCTGTTGGGTTCATCTGCCTTAAAAGATCCCGGGCGCACGGTAATTACAGCACCTTCGGAAATATCGGCAAGTACATGGGTGCTGACCTGTCCGGTATATTCCTCGCGCACGGCCTTGAGTTTTCCATTATCAATACCTTCAAAATCTACCGCATCCGGAAGGTATGCCGCACCAAGCTTGATGGAGAGACCCGGCGCCAGGTCCATGCCGAAATGATCATGCGGGACCAGAACAATTCCATGTTTTGGCAGAATACGCACCAGCATGGGTCGGAGCACCTCTGCACTTACATAGGTCAGTGCCGGACTGTGGATTTTCCAAACCTCGACATAAGAACAAGCCATTTCATTGCATACCGAATCAAGCTCACTGCCTGCACCGGCAACAACAGCCGTAACCCGGGCATCAGGATCAAGTTTCTTTGCCGCTGCAATCAGTTCCATAGCGGTGTCATCTGCAACCCCATCCCTGTGAATAATATATGCAAAAACCTGGGCCATTATTTAATCCCTCCTTTGGCTTTTAACAGTTCAATAAGTTTATCAATTATCTCATCCCTGCTCCCTTCCAGAATTTCGGCGCCGTCCCCCGGTTCAGGCATAAAATAATCAAGACGCTTTGTCTTTGCGCCAGCCTCTCCTAAAGATTCCAATGCAATACCCAGATCTCCGGTTGTGTGAACCGGAATTTCAAGAGACGCCACTTTTCTGATTCCTCGAATGCTGACATATCTAGGTTCGTTGATACCGGTCTGAATGGAAAGAACACAGGGCAAATCGATCTCATACATCTCCTGGTTTCCGCCCGCAATTTCTCTGCCCACTTTAATTTTTTTATCATCCACAACTTCTATAAAATTCACCAGGGAAGCAAAAGGCCAATCCAGCATTGCGGCCAGCATGCCGCCAACCTGAGCCGCTCCGTCATCTGCCTGAACACCGGTCAGAATCAGATCGTAATCTCCTCTTTTGACTTCGGCGGTTAGAATCGCGGCAATCCCTCTTCCGTCAGAACCTTCAAATGCATCATCCGAAAGCAGAATCCCTTTGTCAGCGCCCATTGCCATCTCTCTTCGCACAACTTCTTCTGCTTCTTCGCCGCCCACGGAAACAACCGTAACACTGCCACCGAGCCTGTCTCGAATCCGAATGGCTTCTTCAACCGCATAATTATCCCACTCGTTTACCGAGTATACGAGGTCGTCCCGTTCGATATCCGTACCATTTCTATTCACCTCTATCTCATTCTCCGAGGGATCAGGGACCCTTTTAATACACACTAAAATCTCCATATTCTTCCTCCGCAATAGTTCCTTAATTGTAAATTTTGTACTTTTTTGGCAAAATATATTTATTTAAACATATCAATAAATTATGCTTATGGAGCCAACTGGTGATAAAATGAAAAAGGTCTGGCTGTTTGAGAATGTTAGTGCGCCTTAAGAAAAAACAGCGAACAAGATAGTTTATCTTTTAAATATATGATGTTGCTTTAACCCATTGCTATTAATGGATTGGCTACTGTTTTTTCTTTAGGCTCACTTATATTCGAGTTCCAGGCATTTTTCATTTTATTATCAGTTGGCGGCTCAATATCACTATTTAATACACCAGAACTTATTGAGAAGTTAGCATGTTAGGCATTTTTTGGGTATCATACATCCCGTATCATATGCCGCTCGATCAGCTCCACCAGATCAATCGCCTCCATCTCCCCTTCCAGTCCGCTTGTTTTAATGGCATCTTCGATATTGAGCATACAGAACGGACAGGCCGTAACGATCACGTTGGCACCGGCTTGTTTTGCCATGTCAACCCTTACCTGTCCCATCCTTTTTTCCTCAATGGGTTCATAGAAAAGCATCAATCCGCCACCTCCGCAGCAAAATGAGCGGTCTCTGCAATTACCCTGCATCTCGATCCGTTTAATACCTGGAATCGCATCAATGGCTTTCCTCGGATCATCATAAAGGTGGTTGTGTCTGCCAAGATAGCAGGGATCATGGTAGGTATATATTTTACCCGGATCCTCAACACGTTTTAAGCGGATACACCCCGATGTTACAGCCGTAATTATGGTCCGGCTGATATGTTCCACCGGTGGAATCCCTTTGTAATCATTTTTCAACGCGTTATAGGTATGGGGATCGGAAGTGATAATGGTTTTAGCTTCTGAATTGAAGATGGCATTCGTATTTCGGTCCCTCAAATCCTGAAAAAGCATCTCTTCGCCGAATCGTTTCACTTCATGACCGCTGTCTCTTTCCTCCGGTCCCAGTATTCCGAAATCAATTCCCGCTGCATTAAGAAACCGCACAGAAGCCCTGCCGATTTCCTGTATCCTGTCATCATATGACGTAACACTGTCAACAAAATAGAGCGTATCTGCCGTTTGGTTCTTCCCAAGAATTTTCACATGAAAATCTTCGGACAAATCTTTTGTCCAGTCTGCGCGCTTTTTTTCCATTTTGCCGTAAGGGTTCCCTCGTTTTTCAATAGCCCCCAGCGCCTTTTGCAGAGATTGCGGCACCATCCCTTCATCCACCAGGCCTCTTCTTAAATCAACAATCTTGTCGATATATTCGATAAAAAGCGGACACTCTTGTTCACAGGCGCCGCATGTGGTACACGACCAGATCTCATCTTCCTCCAGTACATGGCCCATCAACGGCCGATCATTTGTGGGTTTGCCTATGAGCGGATATTTGTTGAATGAATAGTTACGACATTTGATGGATATAAACCGTGGAGAAAGCGGACGACCCACGGCATTGGCAGGACAGTGGTCGGAGCACCTCCCGCAATCTGCACACGAATAAAAATCAAGCATATGTTTCCACGTAAAATCCTCGAACTTCTTGACTCCGAAAGATTCCAGTTCGTCAAGATCTTCATCCTCAACCCCCCATTTAACCGGTTTTACCCTGCCCTTGTCCAGTTTCATAAAAAACACATTGGGCAGGGAGGTAAGCACATGAAAATGCTTTCCCAGGGGTAAAAAACACAAGAAAAAGAAGAAGAAGATCTCATGTGAAAAATAGGCGCCCAGATGTAAGTGCTGAAGGGTATGGACCGGTACACCACTTAGAATATGCGCGGCAAGCCATGTCCCGGTGATTGGAACCAGAATTTCCGTTTTAAACCCCTTCTGGATCTCGGCCGCAGCCCGGCTGCCTTCAAAAAGCATATCACACGTCACCAGTCCGATAATTAACAGAAGTACCAGCACGGCCTCCCAAGTATGTTCTTTTCCATACCTGGCAGGCACTGCATATCGTTCGGGTTTTACGATGATCCGGCGGTACAGTGCGGCTGCACAGCCCGCCAGAACAAACGTTCCGGCCAAATCCTTAAGAACCGTGTAAATCTGTCCGCCGGTACCGCTCATCCCCGGCAACACATAATTGCTTGACAGTCCCAACATCACCAACGTTATGGATCGAAGGGACAGAATTACGAATCCCGCAAAGATAATAATATGAATAATTCCGGCATCCATGTACCTGGGATGCCGGTACTGCCCCACGGCATATTTTATCATCTTGAAAAACCGAGCGGCCGGACGATCAAGTCTTGGGTCCGGACACGCTTTAACCAGCGGCTTTAGCCGAAGTGCAATCATATAAGCAAATATTCCAACGCCGACAAGCGGTATGATTAATGAGAAAATCACGCAGGGAATTCCCAAAACAGTCGCTTCGGCCGGAGAAATCAAAGCTGCTTTCATTGGTTAATTTTCCATCCTTTAATTAAACGTCTCATAATTTCTACAACTTTTTGATAATACAGGTTTATTAATGGCATCCTGTTTGTTTCATCAGAATGGAATGCTGGAATGTTGGAATGTTGGAATATTGGGGATAAAGGCGGAAATAAAACATTATAATTGTAAAAAAACTCCTTCAAACCCATTATTCCATTCCTCCATTATTCCACTATTCCAATTGGGGCCGAGCCCTTAAGTTGTAAATGAAGGTTCATTGACTTTTTAACAGACTCATTTTTTAAATAACAATAAAAAGTTCGGTTTTTCAATCAATTTTAAATCAATTTGAGTATATAAAACTGACGTAAATTACAAGCTTTCTTGACAAATATCCATTTTCATCATAACAGGGTTAATCAAAAAAAAACGATGGTGATCTTTGTTCACCAAAACAGATTTAAAAAAATCGTTTTAACCAACCGAATCCGGACAAGCCGGCCCCCGGCTCGTAACAAAGATAACAAAGAAATATTTGCCACCAATGCACACACGAAGGTTTTTATTTTTTTATTCTTTCTTAGTGACTTAATGCCTGGTGGCGAAAAAAAGAAGGAGAGCATGGCAAAACAAATTAGATATGAAGACAAACCCTGGGTAACCAGCTATGAAAAAGGTGTTCCGGAAAAAATAGAATATGAGGAAATATGTCTGCCGCAAATTCTGGAAAGATCGGCCCGCAGGTTTCCCAACAAGATGGCGCTCCTATTCCAAGGGTACAAAATTACCTTTCATGAACTTAATGATATGGTAATCCGTTTTGCCGCTGCCCTTCATGACTTTGGCATTGGTAAAGGGGATAGCGTCGCCATCCTTTTGCCAAACGTTATTCCCTGTGTTGTGGCCTATTATGGCATATTAAAGATCGGGGCCATAACGGTTATGAATAATCCTTTGTATTCTGACCGGGAGCTTGAATACCAATTCAATGATTCCGATTCAAAACTGCTCGTTACCATAGATCTTTTAGCAAATCGCATGATTGATCTGAGGCCGAAAACAAAAATACAACAGATTATTTATACCTCGATCGGTGATTATCTGCCCTTTCCCAAGAATTTATTGTTCCCCTTTGTCGCCAAAAAGAAAAACCTTGCTGCTGATGTAAAAACTGCTGAACATGTTTATCCGTGGAAAAACCTTCGGGCAAAAAATCCTTCCCGGTTACCTGAAGTTGAACTCTCATTTGACGATATCGCTATGTATCAGTATACCGGCGGAACCACCGGTATTTCAAAAGCGGTTATGATTACCCATGGAAACCTGAGCAGTCAGGTTCAGCAGATTGGTGCATGGTTCCCGACCTTTGACAGCAAAGAAGTCATGCTGGGAGCACTTCCCTTCTTTCATGTGTTCGGTCTAACCACGGCAATGAACTTGGCCATATTTCTGGGATGGGGAGATATTCTGGTCCCGAAACCCCAGCCCGATGCGTTGCTTGAGGCGATTAGAAAATATAAACCCTCATTTACCCCGCTGGTTCCCACCATGTATATCGGGATACTCAATCATCCGGCCATTGACAAAACCGATCTAACGTCCATAAAAGGTTGTTTTTCCGGGAGTGCGCCACTACCAATTGAAATTATGAAAGATTTTGAAGTTCGGACCGGCGCCGTAATCGTTGAAGGCTTCGGTCTTACGGAAGCATCGCCGGTAACCCATGTAAATCCTTTTGCCGGCGGAAAACGGAAAGTCGGAAGTATCGGAATCCCCATTTCCGACACGGAATGCCGTATTGTAAGCCTTGATGACGGCAGCACAGATGTTCCGGCAGGCGAATCCGGTGAATTGCTGGTTAGAGGTCCACAAGTCATGAAAGGCTACCGAAACAATCCCGAAGAGACCACCAATACTCTGGCAGACGGTTGGCTCCACACCGGAGATATCGCAAAAATGGATGAAGACGGGTACTTCTTTGTTGTTGACCGAAAAAAAGATCTTATTATATCCGGTGGTTGTAACGTATATCCCCGGCAAATTGAAGAAGTGTTTTATGAACATCCCAAAATTCAGGAAGCCTGTGCCATCGGGATTCCGCACCCGACGCGCGGCGAATCGGTCAAAGTCTTCGCAGTTCTGAGGCAAGGAGAAACCGCAACCCAGGAAGAACTTATCGAATTCTGCACTGACAAAGTGGCCAGGTACAAGCTTCCCACAGAAATTGAATTCAGGGATGATCTGCCCAAAACCAATGTGGGCAAAAGCTTAAAAAAGGAACTCCGGGCAGAGGAAATGGCCAAACGAAAAAAATCCGCCCCCCTTTTTTAGCCGATTGATAATATATCTTGTGCTTTTTATAGTAAAAAATTTTATTGGGTTTACCATTATTAAAGAGCTTTTCCCCACAGAAATTGCCGGGACCTCAACCGGTTTTGTAAACCTCTTCCCTTTTTTGGGCGGTGCTGTGTTTATGCCGCTTTTGGGGCGGGTTTTAGATGCTTATCCCAAATCTCTTGCAGGGGGATATTCCCTCGAAGCCTACTCAATGCTTATTTATATTCTTTTGGGCGCCTCTGTTTTATCACTGATTTGCACCTTGCTCACAAAAGAAACATTTCAGAATTAATTCGTGCAAACATTATATCATATCCTCACATATTATTCATCTCATATATAAAGCCATGTTCACTTGTGTTTCAGTCAATAACTGCCGGTTAGTTTTATGTGCCATTCCTGTGCCCCCCTGCTTCTATCTATTTTCTCAAAAGCTCCTTCAATAGCTCGTTGTAATACTGCAAGCTTTACCGGCTTGCACAGAAGACCATCAAAGCCAATATCTTCAAGATGATCAGGATCAACACCTATCAGATCACCGGAAAAACCATAAATAACAATCTTTGAGCATTTTTCTCTGATTCTCTTGCACAATTCAGCACCATCCATTTCCGGCATTTGTAAATCTGTTAAAACAATTGAGATATCTTGGTTGTCTAAAATCTCCAGAGCCTCCTTGGCACTTTTAGCAAATTCAGCATCGTATCCCATTCTATAAAAAATATTTTTCATCAATTTGATTTGCGACTCTTCATCATCCACAAATAATATTTTCTTTGAAAGTGATATCATTTAATTCCCTTTCTTATGTTTTAGTAATTTGATTTATAAGAATGATTGGGTTTGTTTGCTTACAATATATGTGCCAAAAGTTAGCGGTCTGGCATTGTTTCTGTTCGGATGTAACGATAACGCTTTGTTTTATGGGCAGTTTGGGAATTATTTTAACAGGAGTTGTTTGCCGTTATCAGAAAAAGGGCTTTTAGAAGAACTCGGATCACTGCAACATGCACATTTTTCTGTGCATAGTGCACAGAAAAATGTGCATGCTTTTCAAAATGGCATGAATTGTCTCATACTATTTTCCATCAAAATGGATATTACAACTTTAGACCATGCCCTGTCATCATTAGAGCAACGGCGGAAAAAAAATCGGTTTTTCTTTTTGAGCTGATAGTTGTTCAGCCTGTTTTCTAAATTCGATTGTTCATCACCTCAAGAATTCACCGGTTTGGTACAAACTTTACTTCACGCACTTACCCAAAATGAACAATCCGAGCCACTTCTCGTCCATTTTTTTTACATCTCGCAGAATGTTTTCAAGACAACTTTTGAGAACCTTTTCTTTATCAGGATAACCGGCATAATAAACGATGGCAATCGGCATGTCCGAAGCATAGTATTTTTTAAGTTTTGCGACGACTTTAGTGATTGAGCGAAGAGACATATACCACACCATGGTCGTTTCATACTTTGACAAATCTTTTAAAATATCATCATTTTTTTCCCAGTTTTCACCGAAAAGGGATTGCGGCGAGGTCAAAAGCACAAAACGTACGTCTTCGGGCGTAAAGCTTCGTTTCAGGGCTGCTCCGGCGGCATTGAAAGCACCCATTCCGGGAACCACCTCAAACAAGGACGGATCAAATCCTTCAAGCAGATAGTGAAGCGACGGGCCATAAACGCACGGATCGCCACCATCCATCATGACAACGGTTTTACCGTCCTTGATTTTTTGGAGCACAAATTTCTGCACTTCCTTCCTGCGCCTTTCAACCCCCTCAATCCACGCCCCGGGATCCGAGCGTTTCAAATCTTTGGCTTTTTTATCAAAGACTCTCTTCCAGGGGTCAAAAGCGATCTTTGACGGGTCTATGGTGCGGCCGAAGGCGGCAAACCTTTCGGGAATCCTGGGCGAGCACAGCAACACATCTGCTTTTTCAACAATTTCAAGTGCCCTCGGAGCCGTCAGGTCCGGTCCGGCGGGCCCCATACCGACCACATATAATTTTCCTTTTGCCTGGGCCAGGGTTGAACAGGGTATGAACAGGGTCAGGATCACGAGAATAACACTGATTGACATATGCCTACATTTATCCATTCGGGCATTCCTCCTATATATCTTTCCGAAGTTTTTATCCCAAGCAGTTCGGAAGGTTTGTGATTTACGGTCGTCCGAAACACAGCCAAATCAGAACTCGAACTTCACGCCGCATGTATATATCGCCCCGGGTGCGATGGTGTCGGAAGTCGAAAGCGATTTGAAAATCGTGTATTCTTCATCGAATATGTTTTCTGCGTTCACGTAGAGCGTTGCGTGGTCGAATAACTTGCGCGAAATTGCCACGTCTACGGTCCAATAGTCTTTTGTTTTCAAGGTGTTTTCATTGTCATAATAAATGTCGGCGTAGTAATTGGTAATCAGTGAGATATTGACGAGCTTCGGGTTTTGATACCGGACCCCGAAATGCACATTATGCCGGGGATCGTTGGGCAGGTAGTTGCCTTCCAGGTCGGCATTATTTTCGTCCTTTTTGATTTCGGAGATGTTGTAGGTGTAATTAGCGAAAAGGGTGAGGCCGTTGACCGGATACCATTGCAACTCCGCCTCGATTCCATAGATATCCACATCGCTGATGTTGTCAAGCTTGTACTCATACCGGGTTTTTGTACCTCCGGAAAATTTACTGGTGCCGATCAGACGGTCGCCGATGTAATCCTCTGCAAAGGACTGGTAGAAGGTTAGTCTGCCCCAAAGGTTGTCCAGCAGGAACTGTTCGGCTCCCACGTCATAGGACCAGATTTCTTCGGGATCAAGCTCCGGATTGGCCTCACGGTAATAGGTGCCGCCCCCCCTGACATGGACTTTGTAAAGCTCGAACAGGCTGGGAGCGCGGAATCCTTTTCCCCCTGACGCCCGTAGAGTGGTCTTTTCGGTCGGGTGCCAGGCAATGCCCAGTTTGGGTGAAAAACTCCCCTCTGTTTCACTGCCGTATTTATTGTTATAGGCCGGTTTTCCGGCACTGCCCTGGCTGTCCCGGTTGGCCCCGTCCGAGGTTTCGATCCAGTCGTACCGCACTCCCAGATTGATGATCAGGCTTTCATCCAAGAATCGAAAATCAATGTTGGCAAAAGGTGAAATGAACTGTTGCTCGCCTTCGGCCCCCACGTCTCGGGCACTTGCAACGTAATCGTCATCGTAATCCCAGACAGCCTGCTTATACGCGGCACCCAGAGTCAGTTTGGCCCAGGATCGAAACGGAACCGTTCCCTGAATATCCGCCCCCCAGGTTGTGCATGGCATTTTTTCTTTGCGCAACAGCGAGGTGTAGTTGTCATTCGCCGTATCCTGGTATGCGGTTTTGTCGGCACGGTTCAAATAAACCAGTCCTTTCAGGTCGACCGAAGCCCTTTTGAGGGAATACTTCATCCAATATTGATCAAGGGTGAGTTCGTCGTAAAAGAATTTTCTCCCCTTTCCGGTTTCATGATCGTAATACAGAGCTGCGAAAGAAAGATCGGAAAAGGGGTTAAGGTCATAGGTGGCCTTACCAAGCACTTTACCGACTTCCCGGTAGCGTTTGATTTCATAGCTCTCCGGATCTTCGACCATGTAAAATCCGTCGCTGTCTTCATATCCGCCGGCGACCATGAAGCCGAAATCCTTGATCTTCTGGCTGTGGAAGCCGTAGCCGCCATAGGTGTCCGCCGTGCCGGCCTCGCCGCGGATCGAGGTTTTTCTCTCAACCTTTGGTTCCTTGGTGATGATATGAATCACACCGCCCAGCCCTTCCGATCCATAGAGAGTTGAAGTCGGCCCCCGAACGATTTCGATGCGCTCGATGGTTTCCTTGGGAATGTGCCCCCAGGCCACCCAGGCGATGGCGTTGTTGAAGTTGTCGTTTTGGGGAACCCCGTCCACCAGCACCAAAATCCTGTTACTGCCGACACCGCGCATTTTTAACGGGCTGACGATTCCGTTGGTTTGCAGGCTGTAATGTCGAAAATTATATATACCCGGCACGCTGCGAACAATGTCTTCCACCCTTTCAAAGGGTGACCCCATAATTTCTTCACCGGTGATGACCGTCACGCTTTGGGGAGCATCGAACACCGGAATTCCTGTTCGCGTGGCTGAAACCACGATAGCATCAAGATGGTGCACATCCTTTGATTGCACCTCGGCTGAGGTCCAAGAGAAATGCCCCAATACCGCAACCAATGATAAGAATCCGCAATATATCCATTTTCTCATCCCTTCCTCCTTTCGATCACCAGTCTGAATATTCATTCATAAATGGCTGCCTTGGGATATTCTGTGCCCCAAAAAAAAAGCCACGAGGTCGCTTCCCATTTCCGGGAGCTCAGACCTTCGTGGCCTTTTCTTTTGATTTTTTATGATACCGCGCTATTATCCGGCGGAGAATCTTATGTTGTTTTGAGGCTTGCTAATGCAAGCCCAGTTCGATATGACTCATAAATCCAAATAAAACCGGCTTCTGCCTGAATTTTTAATCCTGCTGTTTACATGTGTCATTATGAGAAGTCAAGGTTTTTCTTCATTCATCCCATAGCCTTCTGGATGGAGTAAATGAATGATAAGAACTTGCTTTCAAGCGTGAAAAATGCAGCTTACGGTCATATAGAAAATAGCGCCGTAATATCTTGGGAATACTCAACACCGCATGCCGGTGGGGAACCGCTTTGACGACTTCATGGCACAGCCATTCGCCAAATTCCACCACCCGTTTCTGGTGACAGGCCTGCCCTGGTGCTACTAAAATACACAGCCAGTTCTATTTATTTTTTAGAAATGAACGTGGAGAAAACGTTTATTTTATCATTCGGGTAAGCTTTTATGGCAGCGGCTTGTCGGGGCGAAGCCATAGGCGAAGTCTGGTGGGTAATTTACCCTGTTGAATTCTTTCCCTGGAAAAGCTTACCCAGTTAAATCTGCATTTAATATTTACCCGGCGCGGAGCATATTTTATCTGGGAAGAAGACTATTCAACCGGGGTGTGATAAATCTGGCCAGAAACGAAATGTCTATGTGCTCTAGCCACTTTAATTT
>CAZIIV010000084.1:0-11827 GCA_964539365.1 uncultured Desulfobacteraceae bacterium
TGTGGCGGAAAAATCCAGACATGAGTTTAACAAATAATCTTCACTGGCAGCAAGATCTCTGTTCATACCGCTTGCTCTTGATTCATAATTGTTTCAGCGAGTTTCATGTTTATGTTTGGTTGTCTAAAACAATGGGGCTATAAAATCAAGATGAATAATTCTCTAAATTAACCGGTCACAATTGGGTTGCAAAAAAAGAAAAAGGAGTATGGTATAAACCATAACCCCTTGTATTTATTGGTGCCCTCGGCAAGGATCGAACTTGCGGCACATGGATTAGCAAGCCTGAAACCAAGCAATTAAAGGACACCCAAGGACAACTAAAGGACTTAACCATATCAAAGCGTTAGGTTTTTTTATTGTGGGTTAATGAGTGATAATCAAGGAAATCAAGGGCACTTTCAAGGGAAAAGTTGACTAAAAGTTGACCATTTCTTGACCAAAAATTCAATCTGGAGTACAAGAAAAATAAAAAATATTGATTCTTTTTAAATAATGTCGATATTATATAAATTAATAATAAATTATTAAGGGGGAGAAATGGGCAAAAAAATTCCCGAAGAAATTAACGATGCTTTGAATAATCCTGAAGTTCCAAATTTATATTCAAATTCGTTTTCCTGTGCATTAGGCCAAGGGGATACGGTTATCTTATTCAAAAATACGAATAAACCAATTGCGACCATTAATTTATCATATACAACAGCTAAAACTTTAGCCATAAA
This sequence comes from uncultured Desulfobacteraceae bacterium, assembly GCA_964539365.1. Classification (GTDB taxonomy): domain Bacteria; phylum Desulfobacterota; class Desulfobacteria; order Desulfobacterales; family UBA11574; genus S5133MH16. Next base: position 726 of record CAZIIV010000084.1, read on the forward strand.
ATTACAGGGATTGATTTCTTATTTAGAAAAGATTAGTGGAAATAAAATTATGACTACAGAAGATATCACATCATATATTGAAAAAGGTATGGAGAAGAAATAACATGACAGAAGCTTTTAGCACATATTTTTTAGTAGATGACCCTCAAAATTATGTTGATAAAATAGAAGGTTTTTTAAGCCTTCCGGAAGGCTGGAATCATGGTGAGGGCATTCCGCCAGATACAGAGACCGTTGAAAAGGCGTTAGAAATTGCAAAATATGCTTATCGTAATTTTTTGTCAATCGATTCGGCTCCGGGTTTAGAGGGGGAGGTTCAGTTAGCTCTTTATGGAGCAACAAGTAAAGAAGAAAAATACTTAGAAATAACTTTTGAACCCAGTGGAGACTTCAATTTTACGAAATATCAAAAACTTAATGACAATTGGAACATCTTAGAAGATTGCGATACAAGTTCTTCGGAGGATATTAAAGTTGCAATTGATAACTTTACGAGCGAGTTATGTCTGAATATATCCGAATACTCCCAAAGAAACATTATTATAATGAGCTGGGAAGATACTCAAGCATGGCCTTTAAAAGTATTAGAGACGGAATATCAGTTCTTCGAACATCCTGCATTTCAGATATAGGGGAATCTGTATGTGCCCATTTAAAGAATTACTATAAGAGCATTGATGAACCGCCCTATCTAAAAAGGGAGCATCATTTTTAATTTTAAGATCAGACACCGACAGAGTGATTACCACAACGCCCATCTCAAGATGATTGGCCTGAAGCACCGCATATTCCAGGGCGTGATTGACCTCGGCCCGCTGGGATTGCTGCATCCAGTACAATACGTAATCTGCGTCCCAACGTATATCCAGATCGTTTAATTGACGAATGCGAGTATCCTGGATGTTGTGGTCATCGATCATTTTTGCCAAAGGTGTTTAAATTCATTTTGTTCTGAAAAACCTGGTCCTTTGGACCGTGACCTTTACCGAACCTATGATTCCGTCGGGAATGCACAGGAGTCGTGAAGTCTCGGCGTAAAACGCTCGGGACCGGATACAATGGGTTTTTCGATAGCCCCGGCAATCCCACGAAGCATTCCAAAAAATATCCATTCATGAAAAGGATAGAAGATATACCAGTAGATGATTCCCCCCAACCCTCTGGGTAAAAAGCGGGACAGCATTTGCAGTTCCGTTTCATGCGCTCCTATTGAATCGATTTTAAATTCCAGTAAGGCCTCGCCGGGAACCTTCATTTCAGCCAGTAATGACAATTGCTCCTTGGGTGAGACATCCAGCACTCGCCAGAAATCCAGAGCGTCTCCAATTCCCAGCTCGGTGGGATGACGCCGCCCGCGTCGCAAACCCATACCACCCATGAATCGATCCATCAAACCTCTCAGCCACCACAGACGGTCGGCATAATAATATTCGGTATGACCCGTCGTTTGGGTAATTTTGCTTCCTGGGCATAAATATCCAGCAGGTCCCGATAGGTCAGAACTTCCGGCCCGCCGAATCAAGAACATCTCCTCTCACCCGTTCCACTTTTGGATGACGCCCCCAGGGGCGACAGGCCAATTTTTCCAGGGATCTCCCCATGGCGCGCACCCGATACCCGGCATCCAGCAGGGCTGGAATCAACCGTCCGCCCACGTAGCCGGTGGCTCCGGCAACCAGCATCGGTTTGTCGTTTTTCATTGATATACCCTCGTTTTCATACGTGATTGCGCAACTTCAGTGCAATGGGATGCGGATTTAAATAAATCTGTTTCGCCAGGTAGGGGTGTTTGTATTTTCGCACATAATGGTTGAGCAGGGTTAGCGGTACGATCAATGGGACATGTTCCCGTCTGTACTGTTCGATGATTTCAAGAAGCTCCTGCTTTTCGTCCGGAGACAGCTGTTTTTTAAAGTACCCCATGATGTGTTGCACTACGTTGATATTCTTCTTCAGGGTGGTCTTTAGTCTCAAAGCCTCCATCAACAGGGTTTCGTATTGGGAAAACAAATCTTCCATGACCAGTGCTTTGCCTCCGGCAACCCGCTTTCCCATCATTTGCGAATGGCTGGGGCTATGGGACATAATGAGCAGCTTGTGCCGGGTATGATAATCGACCAAGTTCCCCATAGTTTTCTTTCTGGATAGTGTTTGCCGCCAGCGCATCAAGGTAAAAATCTGTTCGATAAAGGTTTCCCTGAGTTTGGAATCATGCAGCCGGCCCTCTTCTTCCACGGGAATCAACGGAAAGTGCTCCGTAAACACACGGGCAAATATGCCCTGACCTTTTTTGTTGGGCATTCCTTTGGAAGTTCTCACCGGAACTCGAAACAGCCCGCTGCTGGGGGAGTTTTTTTTGAAAACAAAGCCGCACAGGTTTTCTTTTTCCAATTCTTCAACTTTTTTCCGAGCCCATTGGTTCATCCTGTCCGTATGGTCGATGTTTGTTTTAGAAGTCACCAGATTAGGATTGTCCGGATCCCCTACCAGACGCAGGGTCTCCCGGGGAACACCCATGCCGCACTCCACCTCCGGGCATACCGGTACGTATTCCACATATTTCCCCAGTATGTCGGTCAGGTATCGATCCCTTGCATGTCCGCCGTTCCAGCGAACTTCCTGCCCCATTAAACACGCACTGACACCCAGCTTAATTTTTTCGTCCATGGCTTACCTCATGTATATTCGATCAAATTCAATAATCTTCAGAAGAATCCCTGGGTCAGTCTGTTAATCGACTTTGGAAGGTTTGACCCAATCACATTTTGTGTCCCTTTAAGATCGTAACGATTCCCAGATACCCATCCACCGTAATCTCATCGCCGGTATGAATCATGGAAAATCCAAAAATTATACAAAAGCATATCTATCTAATGTCTATCCGGAAATAACCCTTCAAAAATTAGGAATAATATTGACAGTCTTTAAATTTTTCTAGTTTGAGGACTGCAGTAATCATGCCAAAATATAAAAGCCTATAAAATTTTGTTTTTGCTTGATTTGCTTGATAAGTTTGATAGATCGCTGTATCAAAATGGTGTGTATGATACAATTATGTGTCATGAGACAGTATCAACCACTGGCCGGACCAATTTCTTTTTGATTAAAAAATATTTCCTGCATGAATGTCGCCGCTATAGACCCGAAATGAAAAGAATAATCCCAAAGACTTCCTTATAAACCGCGTTGCCGGTTTTTAACCATCGCCATTTCAATACGGCCAACCAGCCGGCAAGACCGATGGTAAAGGACGGAAAAATAATATGGAATAATACGGTGAAGGCAAATTGTATTCGAGCCAGTAAAACAGGATCCAATGTTTCATAATACAAAATTGTATCATACAAATAGTTCCGCCCCCATAACAGGGCCCGAATAGGCAAATAATGCTTTAATTGTGACACACAACTGTATCACTTAAACAGTTTTAAGCCAATTGTGTTTATAGTTTTTCAATTAATATTATAATGTTACAAGTTTAATATAGCTTGGTATGGTTATTGCTTGATAAAATTGAAAATTTAATAACTGGTAAGAAGTGTTTGATTAAAATCATTTAAAAAAACAAAAAGGAGGATGTCATGGATGTAAAAGATTATTGTTCGAATGTGGATGTTGAACTAACGATGTGGAAGGCAAAGATTTTTGACGTCATTCGTAAGGCCGATCAATTGGGATCTTCGGATCTGGAAAAAATTCTTCCAAACATTCAAGATCTCAAGATGGTCGTTACGGATCTGGAGGACAGGATTCATCAGCTCAGGACAGAGTGTCCTATAGAATGGAGCCCGATAAGGAAAGAAATTGATGGTGTAAAGGGCAACTTAACCAATACATACGACGAAGTCATTGATTATATCGGCGGAAGAGCCGCGCCTGTGGACGTACCGGGATAAAATTCAATAGGATCAATTCACGTGAATTTTAATTTTAAACCCTAAAAAGTAAAAAAAGTCCGATAACCTCTGCTTGTAAGGTTATCGGACTTTTTATTCAGTATTTCAGAAAACTCTGGAAGATATGAGGTGTCCAAGATGAGTATTCTCGTAAATTTTTGATACAAATCGCATCCAAACCATGGACATTTGATGATTTTTTAACAGTTGAAACCCTTGGCTTGGGTTAAAGGAGATTGAAAATGACCGCAGCAGAACCATATGAAAAAGCTATAGATTTCCGGGTAACGTTTTCCGACGGAACCCAGTGCAGTCTCAGCGAGTTATGGAAAAACGGCCCCCTGTTTCTTGTGTTTTTAAGACATTTTGGCTGACCCTTTTGCCGCGAGCAAGCGGTGCAGTTGCATCGCTCCAAAGCACAGTTTGAGGACAATGGGTTTCAGGTGGTTCTCGTGGGTCTGGGAACTCCCGATCGGGCGGAAGCCTTTAAAAAGCAATTTTCTATATCATTTCCCATCATCTGCGATCCCGAAAAAAAGTTGTATCAAACGTATGGTCTGGGGAGAAGTTCTGTTGCCCGAATGGCATCACCGGCCTTTTTGTTGAAAGGATTGAAAGCACTGTCACGAGGACACTTACCAGGTGTACCCCGGGATGATGTGATGCAGATGCCCGGTGTGTTTTTGATCGACACTGCCGGAAACATTCGTTATGCGCATTATTCAAAAGACCCTTCCGATAATCCATCGATTGAAACCTTGCTGGCATTAAAGGAGATCTTTTAAGAAAAGGAAAACCCCGATGCCCCGGCCAAACCGTTTACGACTCATTCCGGCCGATCAGTTGAATGAGATCATTAAAAGGAATGTATTCATCGTAAAGGTGGGAGAGTAGTGGCAGAGAATGGGCATGAAAAGAAAAAGAGGTTACGGTATGAGCCATAACCCCTTGTGTTTACTGGTGCCCCCGGCAGGAATCGGACCTGCGGCACATGGATTAGGAATCCATTGCTCTATCCACTGAGCTACGGGGGCATTTATAGCAAAAACGGCAGGTTAGATCGCTGAATCTCGTTCATTTTTTGCCGAAAAATGGCAAATTGTGCCCAAATTGTGCCCAGACTGCCCGCGAAGGTACGCTGCTTGCTGCTTTGCGGCGAGTTTTAAATCCTGATCGTTCACGATGTTATATCTGTCGAAGACCGACCGGGTTTTATGTCCGGAAATCATCATGGCCACTCTTTCTGGCACACCTGATCTAACCATATTGCGAACTGCCGTTCGTCTGAAATCATGAAACAGCCTTATACCAATTCCCGCTTCTTGACAAGCCTTTTTCCAAACCTTATCAAACCGCTTTATTTTGTCAGTTCCTTCCCTGTTGGGGAATACATAGGGAAGCAGCTTTTTGGCTGTTTTGCGTATTTCATATTGATGATTGAAAATTTCTTTGAGTTCATCATCAAGATAGACAGTTCGGGCTGCATCGTTTTTTGTTTCACCAACCTCAAGTCTGACAATTCCCTGACTTCGATCAACCTGATTCCAGGTTTGTTTTCATCTTTTTTCCGTTTAATAAACGATTTTTTCGTTTCTTTCATAGATGCTCCTTTCGATTCATTATGGTATAACAACAACCATACTGATAAATATCAAGTGAAATTTAGCTTTTTAAAAAGATTTTTTTTGGTACAAGCCTCGCCCGAACCCCACAGAATCCTTGACATTTTCCTCTTGCTGATGTATTCGCTTGAATTAATTTAAATTCCGGAGGCTACAGATGAACAAGCTGGATCTTATTGAGGCGCTTCAAAACCAAGCAGGTATTTCAAAAAACGAAGCCGAACCGGTTGTAAGGATGTTTTTTGATGAAATGGGTAACGCCTTGGCCAACGGGGATAGAGTCGAAATCCGCGGCCTGTGCTCATTTTGCGTCAAAAATTACAAGGCATACACCGGGAAGAATCCAAAAACCGGGGAACCTGTTAAAGTTAAGGCGAAAAAGCTACCGATGTTTAAATGTGGGAGAGAATTGAAAGAGAGGGTGGATTGTTAGAAATATAAATGGAGGATAAGAAATTAGAAAAGAAGCTTGATAAATTATTTGACAAATTGAGTCGTATTCTTGAAAAATATTATTAACAGTCCCCTCCCTTATCCATCATTCCCCAATAACAACACCTCTACGTTTTTTCTTTTCATTTGGAATCTTACAGGATTGGATCATGAGGGTTGGGACTCTTTACGGGATGGTTAGGACAGTTTTACTATGCAATTTATAAAATTTTATTATACTAAATAAATATCGGTTTAACTTGACAATCCTAATCGTAATAAAAGACTTGTGAATTTCTCATTTATATTGAACGAGGACAATCATGGAAACATTTGAAAGCCGACTCGAAAAAACTTATGCTTTAAGCACTGCCATACGGGCAAATCGTGATAATCTGGTCTACGTGGCGGTTCAGGACACCGGTTTTACTTACCGCGAATGCAATGTGGAAGTGGATGGAATTCTTAACGACCTGCAGGGGTTCGAAACCATGGTCCAGGCTTTTACTTTACGAAAACCGGTTTGTGAGTCCGGCCAGGCGGTTGCTCTGCTATTGCCATACAACGGTAGTGCCTGGTTGAATACTGCAATTATTTCGATATACATGGTGGGAAATGCGGTACGGGTAAAATTTGCCTCACGAGGGTCTGGTATCGCTCGCCTTTTGGAATCTCTTTATCTGCCTATCTTCGGCGATACCATCCGTTTCGATTATTCCGACGGCAGAAAATTCCTTCAAAAAGCTATGACCGATCCGGCAACCCCAGCCATCTGTCTGTTTGGTTCCGACGACTATGCGAGTCAGTATCTGGATGCCATTAAAGCGCAGGGCAAGAAATTCATCTTTGAAGGGCCGGGAAAAGACCCTTTCATTGTTCTGCCTGGCGCTGACCTGGAAGATGCTGCCCGGGAGCTTGCATACTGTAAATACATCTATGCCGGACAGACCTGCACTGCCCCGGAGCGTGTGTATGTGCACCAGTCCGTTCATGATGATTTTTTAGAACTGTTTCTCGACTTCAGCCGCGCAGTGAAAGTTGGTGATCCCTCAGACCCAACAACAGAGATGGGACCAATAGCCAGTACCAAAGCCGTGAATGCCATTAAGGCACAATTAAATGACGCTATCCAACGGGGCGCACAGATTGCCCTTGGAGGACGAATCCAAGGAAACCTGGTTTATCCTACGGTGGTCATCAACGCCAGCCACGATATGCTGGGCATGCAGGAAGAGACCTTTGGACCTGTATCGTTCATTAGGGCTTTCAATGATACTGAAGAAGTGCTTCACCTGGCTCGGGATAGCCGTTATGGTTTGAGAGTTTCAGTCTACGGAGACGAAACCGCCGCAAACTTGGCAGAAAAGCTCACAGGTGAACCCTATTGCCACCGGGTACCTGAAATAACTTACGGACTTTTCGGCACGGCGGGCGTGAATCAACCTCAGTCGGAAATTTGGATAGACGCCTTTGTATCGAAACCTGTGGGAGGTTATGGCCTTTCGGGCTGGATTTGGGAAACCGTTGAAAATGAATTCATCATCAAACAAGGTCCCAAGCTGTTGAGCATAGAAACATCTTACCCCAAAGAATAAAAAATTTACATCCAAGAAAATGGCTTTATACCAGTAATATAATCTCTAATCCCATATTCAACGCACACCGCTCAATATCTTCCGTTGATTGATTAAGATTCGACATGGTTGAAAAAAAATGGATGGGGTTATGGGATTTGGAACTCTATTGTATGTTTTATTATACTATAGACACCGGTGAAAGATACTTTCCGGCCATCGAACTTTGGACATGGTAGATGGCACATACATCAAATCAGGGTTAAGCGCATAGACCTTGGAGTAATCACAAAAATGGAATCAGCTCCAATTCGTTTGATCTCCATTACATATCACCGCTAACCTCTTTTTCGTTTTTTTGACCATATCACAAATTCGGAAGTTTAAATATAGGTAGAAGAATCGAGACAACTATCGTTTGGAGATACGGTATTATGGTATCACAGAAAAATCAAACACTTGATAGCTGTTAGTCATTGCAGTTATGTTGTGCGAATCGAATTTCTGATATTGACTCTTAAACTTTTAACGCAGGAAGCATAATATCTTCAAGTTGCTTTCTTTGCCTTTCAAAGCTCTCTTTATCCTTTACTCTTTCAAACTTGATCATTTTTCCAAAACCAAGCAACACCTTGGAAAAAAATCACTAGGCTACCGCGCGCATACAGTTAAGCAACTCGCTGACTACAACGGTTGCTATGCCGGAATTGATATCGGACATGGCGTAGGGAATGACCAACTCGTTGTTATGAATTATCGCACCGCAGGAATAAACAACATTGGGAACATATCCCTCGCGCTCTTTCTTATGCGGGACAAGCAACGGCTCATCCAGGCGAGCGATGATTTTTGTTGGATTTTCAAGATCAAGCAGCATGGCGCCGATGCAATATTGGCGCACAGGCCCGACGCCATGGGTGAGCACAATCCAGCCTTCATCGGTTTCGAGGGGTGAACCACAGTTGCCGATTTGAATGAATTCCCATGGGTGTTTAGGCTCCTGGATGATTTGGGACTCTTGCCAGAAGTGGATATTATCTGAGAACATGATATGATTGTTTTCACCGTCCTGGCGCGAGAGCATGGCATAGCGATCGCCAATTTTCCGCGGAAAAAGCGCCATGCCCTTGTTTTTTATGGCGTTGCCGTTGAGCGTTAAAATGTTAAATTTGATAAAATCCTTTGTTTCGATCAGTTGCGGCAAGATCGCATGGTCGTTATAGGCTGTATAGGTCGCATAATAGGTGACTTCTTGCCTGTTATCGAAAAATTGAACGAACCGGGCATCTTCAATGCCTCTGCTTTCGTTTTTCGAAACGGGAAAGATCACCCGTTCGGATATGCGGTGATCGGGGTGGAAACCCACCTCATAATTGGAATCCGCAAGCCAGCGTATGATCTCGAAGGTTCTGTTTTGGATCGTTTCAGAAAATTGCGGTTTTGCGCGAAGTATTCCAATTTTTTTTATTAATTCATTATAAGTAAAATCTTCCGGCATCTGGTTAAGAACATAAACGGTTATCTCATTGCTGGCCCCCATCTCGTTAAGCTTACGCTGAAAAATATCGCGTTTGTAAACAGCGTCTAATTGGAGATCCGGCGTTTCCACAAAATCACTGATCGGGTCGAAAAGAAACGTATTGTGCCGGTCAAGAACGCCGCTGCGAAAGACAATTGACGAAACATGGCCTTCGCCGGTTGCCCGTAGACTCATGACAAAGCGCAAGCTGCCTTTTTTCAGATGGCTCTGATCAGGATGGGGAACGATGGAAGGGTTAAAAAGGGCGGCCGATTCAATGGCGTACTCTTTTGTAAAATAAGCTCCGATGAGGTCCTCTTGAACATCACTGAGCATTGTATTTCGTGGAAGATAATCCTTCACCTCATTCAGGTGCCGCTCAAAAATGTGCCCGATGTCTTCGTGTCGTCCGGAAAAGTCGATCATTATTTGAGTAATTAAATTTTTGGCCGCTGTTTCAGACAAGCTCATTATCCGCTGAATTATTTTAGATATGCGATACTTGTCATCGGGAAGATGAAGAAGGGTGATTACCCGTGATGTATCCCCTACGATCTTATTTGCTTTTCTTTTAACTTTCAGCCTTGGATGCTTTTTTGCTTGCATATCATTGTGTCCTTAATGTCGATTGAAATTTTATGCTCTGCATCGGAAGTCTGTTCATCAGGACAGACTTGCAATTCCTGCCTATCCTCGAAAACGTATTTCGATCAGTTCATAAAACAAAGAGCTGATTACTCGGTCTGCCCTCAGCTGGAAAGGATAAGCTACAACGGCGGACGGGAAACCGAAAGACAGAGCGCTATCAGATCATCTATCACGGCCGTGCCGGCGCACATGACCGTATCCGCGCCGCCCCAGTATATTTTTACCGTACCGTCGTTTTCAGGAACAGCGCCGCAGGTAAAGACAACATTGGGTACATACCCAATTACCTCCCAAGGATCCTCAGGCTGTAATATCCACTGATCGGAAACGCCGATGATGTTAGCCGGATCATCAAGGTCATGAAGGGCCGCGCCGAGTCGATACACTGTTCCGGACATCGTCTTAAAGACGCCATGGTAAATATGAAGCCAGCCTTTGTCGGTTTTAAATGGCGGCGCGCCGGGCCCGATTTTCATTTCATCCCAGTGATAGGCCACCGGCTTCATAATTACCCGGGAATCGCCCCAGTGTACGAGGTCGGGAGAATAGGAAATCCAGATCGACCAGGACGAAATTTCGGAATGCGGCCGGTCCAAACGCACATACCGATCGCCGAACTTTTCAGGGAAAATGACCACGTTGCGGAGGTCGGCCTGGGTGATCAGCGCAATACGTTCCACTTTTTCAAAATCCCTGGTGCGTGCCAGGGCAATCCGCACGCCGTGACGGGAATAGGCGCTATAGGTCAGCAGGTACTCGTTTTCTACCGGGGAAATCCTCACGTCTTCGACCCCGAACGCTTCATATTCGGCAAAAACATTGTCCGTCGAGGGTATAAGAAAGGGTTTGGGATGAACCGTAAATAAAAAACCATCCTCGCTGTCGGCCCTGCCGATGATGGAGCGCCCGTTTAGCAGATGCGACCTGAAAAGCATTATGTAACGATCGTTATGTTTGACAATGCCCGCATTGTGAACTGTAGCTACTGGATACGGCACATCCGTTCTTGTCAATATGGGGTTTTTTTTAAAACGTGTTATTATTGGATGATGAGTTTTCATTGTGGTCTGTCCTATAAAATCATTTTAAAATATTAGGCCACCTGTACCGGCTATCTGTTTTAAGATTTTTCGAGGCCATTTTACAGTGCCATTTTACAGTCTTTCAGAGTCAAGAATCATTTCATAGACTTTTATGTATTCATCGAGCATGCGGTCGACTGTGAAATGCCGTTCAACATGGCGACGACAGTATGCTCGGTCAATCTCTTTAATACGTACAACAGTCTCAATGGCCTCTTCCACGTTGTTGACCAAAAAACCACTTTTTCCGTTTTCGAAAAGTTCAGGCATGCTACCCCTATCAAAGGCGATCACGGGCGTACCGCAGGCCATGGATTCGATAACGGACA
>CAZIIV010000085.1:0-11546 GCA_964539365.1 uncultured Desulfobacteraceae bacterium
CAGATTAACATACTAAATAATATTATCTGTGTTTATCTGAGAAAATCTGCCTGCCTTGCCCGCCCAGTTAAATCCGATTTTGCTTTTATTTAACCGGGGTAGCTCCCCGTTAAAATATCGGGACAGGCCGGCAGATGGTACTGGGGCGTCCTGTTATTAAATTGTTCTTTCACAAATATTTCTGTAGCAGCAATCCGGGCACCGCCTTTTATACTTTGTCGGCTTGGGATAACGGCACCCCTGGATAATATCCAATAGATCTTCTACAATCTTTTCAAGCTCATGAAAATCTTTTTCTAAAATGGGAACCTCAACCAATTTATTTTTACTGCGGGTGTAAACGATAAATCCACGGTTTACCGGAACATGAAAATTGTCCTTTATGAGCTGAGCATAAAAGACCAGTTGAAGATTATAGGTTTTGAATATTTTTTCTTTATACTCGGCATACTTGTAATCCAGGGGAGCGGCTGTTCCATCGTCTAAAAATAGAATTTCATCAACAATCCCTCGAATTCCCATTCTGCCGGAGAGATAAACATCACTTTGCTTATCCGTTACTCCGATTTTTTTCCTCAAATAATCAGGATTAATTTTCCGCGTCCTTTCGTGAACTTTCCGGCCAATCTCGACCTTGAAGCGTTTCTCTTCATGCTGCGGTATATCCAGCACATATTCAAAATAGGTAAACCTGGGGCAAAACAGGTACTCCAAAAGATGACTGGCAGTTACCGAAAACGCGGGGTTATTCTGACCATCATAACGTAACTGTTGATATCCTGTCATGGAATTGTCTTTCTAATTTCATTATTTATTTGAAAAGTTCACACTGTTCTGGTACTTTAACAATACATAGCTAACATTACGGAGAATATCATGGAAAAAATTATTACCATAGATGATTCAGGTGATTTGGTAATCCCATCGGAAATAAAAAAATCTTTTGATCTACAGAAGGATGATAAATTTATTATTTTTAAAAATAAAGATTCTATCATTATAAGAAAAATACAGCGGCCCCCTTTAAGCAAACGCTTCGCAAACTTATCTGAAACAATTGCCGAAAAGTTTAAGGAAATGGGCGTGAGCGAAATTGATGTTGCCGAGGCCATCCAATGGGCAAGAAAATAGTTCTTGATACCAATGTTATAATTTCGGCGTTTGGATGGCAGGGGGCACCCCATGAAATTTTTAAAAAATGCATATAAGGAATTTAGCGATATCAAAATTTTATCGCCTGATGAATTCTTAAAACTCCTTTGAATTTATCATTCTTTTAACTGTTCCAAACCCCCTTGAAACCGATTTGTCGATGCCGCAATAATCGGAAATTTCAAAATTGACCGAAAAAGTGCCAAGGAAACCCATAATCAGAATTATTTCTTTACCCTGCTTCTAATAAATTCCATAAAGGATCTGAATCCATCAATAATTGTTAAAGGAAAAGGCGATGCCTCTATATTCTCTTGTGAACCTTTATGAAAATGATATGGAAATGAAGGAATATTTTTCCAGTTTTTATCAGGGAAATTGTCGTATCTGAAAATAGTGCCTTCCCTATCTCTACATTCCCAATGGAACCCAAACCTATCTGATAATTTTTTTGACACGTTCACATCTATAAAGCTATTATCTACCAGAACAATCCGCAACTTGTAAGCAATAGGAAAAGTCTCTTTGACAATATCAGAAAATTCTACTTCGGCTACTCTTTTCAAATCGTCAATTGTCGCCATTATAATTCCTTTAAGAGCTTTTTTATTTTATCCCTGTCTGCTTCAAGATTGTCGAAGGCAAAATAGTCATCATAAGCATCTTGTTCACTTATGAATCCTTCTTTCACCCTGGAATCAAGTTCAAACACATCCTTAACACCATGTTTTTTCGCAAGAATAAAAATCTCGGTTTCGACCTTTGCAAGCAGCTTTTCCAAATAAGTCTTAACGCCTTCCCTTATAAGTTCATCGGAGTTTATATTTAGTTCCTTTGCTGTAGTATCAATCACATTCATGATACACCTCCTTTAATTATCCTACGTTCTATCCCAATATATTTATTATTCACTTTCTTAACAGTTCCAAACCCCCTTGAAACCGACTTTCCTATTCCCCAGTAATCGGGGATTCCAAAGTTGATAAAAAAGGTGCCAAGGATTTCGAATAAAAATAAAAAATCAACAAAATGCTACGACCTAAAAAAAAACTGATGACGTGCTTTTATTTGCTTTAAAAATTCCTCCAATCTTATTGTCGTAGTCCATATCACAAAACCAAATACCTCCTGCCGTAATTTTATGTTCCATGGCATACCATAATGGAATTTTTATCTCAAACCATCGCCTCTCCTGTGGTCTTAATTCTAAGACCTCCTCCATAAAAAGAGCGGGGATTACAGAGACAGTCTCATACGTTCGAAGTCTGGTTACTTCCTGGTCATCCTCTCCCAGTCGACTATCGAATATCGCCATTCTGCATTTTTGACTAAGTTTGTATTGCTCAAGACCATTTCTGTAATGGTCTGTCTGATCAATCCGGTAATCTTTATAAACCTGATCGACAACACGAATCAAGTCTTGTTCCGACATGCTATTAGACATATTATCAAACGCATTAAAAGTGCGATCGAGCAGATCCGGATCGTTAATTGGATTATATATTTTCTCACTTTTTTCCGAGGCAAGAAAGATAAAAACGCGACTGTCCCTTTCTGGATCACGGTGCCGATTTATCCTTCCAGCCCTTTGGGCAATTGCATCAGGAGGAGCACATTCTGTAAATAGCCAATCAAAATCAATATCAAGTGAAACCTCTACAACCTGGGTAGCGATAAGAAAATTAGCGGTTTCTATTTGTTCTTCTATCTGTTTCCGATCCCTGAAAATAAAGCGGGAATGGTAACATATCGGAGAAAAGTCAGAGAATCGTTCTGTTAATTCCTGGCAGCGATCCACAGTATTTACCACAATCAACACTCTTCGCCCTTCCCGTAGCGTCCTTTTGATATCTTCGTTTGCCTCTTCAATCTGCCTATCTTCCAAATAATAAGTGCTTCGTTTAGCATTTAACAGGGTGTTTTCCCTTATCACCTCCACATCTTTTAACTCCAGTTGCAAAAGTTCAATAAGTGCATGGGGCAATGTTGCACTCATGAGCAAAAAACGGGCTCCAAGACTTGCAAAATGGCGGATACAGGAAATAATCAAACCTAAAGTCCAACCATCATAGGCATGAATTTCATCCAGAATTATCGCTGCATTTGCAGCATTTATCTCTTTCAGAACCCATCGACCGGCATTGAATCCAGCGGTAAGGAGTTGGTCAACCGTTCCTACCGTAACAGGGCTTATAAATGACTGAGCGAAAAGAATATTACGGCGATTTTCCCATTTATCCTCTTCATTCTCTCCTGATACATTATCCAAAAAGAGATTTGCGGTAGAGTGAGTTAGTCCGACATTTTCCTGGCCAAAAAATTGACACAATCGATCCCAGATGTTGTTGGCCGTGACCATAGTTGGCAAAAGATATATAATCTTAGCTCCGCCCATTTCGTCAGAATTTTTAAGCGCCCAAAGCAGAGAAGCTTCTGTTTTTCCACTTCCAGTTGGCGCAACAGCAATAAGGTGCCCCGAATGTAAACTCATCTGTTTTTGAAATGGTCTTAGTCCGTTAAAAGAGATGCCTTTTTTTCGACAATGCTCAGCCAGTTCTCTGATTAGTATTTTCGCTGGTTTTGTAATTGAATAGTTAACACTTGCACCGCCAGATCCATGCCAATCAGCATAATGAAGGATACCTTTTATCAAAAAATAGAGAGTCCGAATCCTCTCAGGATCTTCCTCTAACAACAATTTCCCAAAGTAGCCACCCCATACCAGCGTTTTTAGTGATAAATACGGGTTTTGCCTTTCAATTCCATCTGGTAGCCTTGGTAATATCCATCCCTCTTGCCGAAATGTCTGTTTGGCAAAGTCATAGGCGTCATTTAATCCACCAGCCACAAAATTTGGAATTGTGGCACCACGTTCTCTGTCAAATGATGTCAAGTCGGTATTAAGCGGCTTGTGATGCCCAACAACAGAGAGAGCCTCTATAGGGGCTTTTGATAAAATTGAGGAGTGGTTGAGGTCCTTCCATGCAGCTACAACAAAAGGAAAAGAAGCCAGTTCATGCCGATAATTATTCCTTTGATTGAATTTATTGCCTTTCAAAATGCCGCCTATCATATTCTGAAATGGCTCTATCATCTTACCAATATCATGAAAAATAACAGTCAAAAGTGAGCCCTGCAGAAAGCGTTCTATAGAAAAATTGTATTTTTGGGCTAATCTTTCAATGAGAGGATGCTTTGCCGTAACTGTTTCTTTCCAGGCGATATATACAGCTTCAAGATGTTGCCGGTATGTTTGATCAGGTTTGGCATAAAATACAGTCATATTAGTACAATAGCCTCTTCTTCAATTTGAAATCCACGTATTGGATTTTTTAATCGTATCGGGGAACCTACAAAGGTAAAAGACTTTCTCTCAGTTACGCGACGTTCTGAACCATTAAAGCTAAAAGCTGTTGGAAGAAGATAGACCTGTGGCGCTCTAATAGTTTCTGTAATTGGCACCTTTTCAAGGTCGATTGCCGAATCAAAATTTGCTGAATAGTCACCAGCTAATACCGTATTTTTGAATTCCAAGAGAGGGATATCATCACTACTTTTTACTTCACCTACCCGCTGTATCTTTAGGAGATCGTCACTATTACCGGCACTTAAAGCGTAACATGGGGACAAAAAACTCTCCCTTACATGCCTCACAACATCATCTCTTTTTGAACCAATGTATAACGACATTTCGAAGTTTGTTAAGTATTCTCTAACGAGCACATCCGATATTACTTCACTTGCCTTAATTTTATGATACTTCCAGAGATCTTTAAACTCTCCCTGATTAGTACCGATTATACCAAGCAACAACTCATTATCCTCTCTGAACTTCATTGCATCTTCAAAATGCAGACCAACAGCAGCGCCCATCAAGCCGGTCAAGGTAGTTATTGGTGGTAGAGGGAGTGTCTGCTGGAACGTATGAGATTCAGGTATGCGAAACGAAGCGGTGACAGCAAAAGCCTTCATTTTAAAAATATACATAAGCTCACCTCAAGACTTGTAATGCTCAGTTACCCATTTTTTCATTGTATTAAATGCTTCGCCAATCGTAATCGTACCTTCCGGCAAAACAGAAAACATATCTTTTCTCGTGCCAAAGACTGAAGCCTTGATTTCATCTTTAAAATCTTTTAAAACTTCTTGCAGAACAACAATATTTACACCACCATTCACGGGAATTACTGACTCTAAGAAGATTGGATTTTTTGTGGTAAGAATGGCTGCGGCAATAAATTTCGGGGAAATGTCTGCCAGAAAGCGTGTTTGCCTACCGGATGACCACAAGTTTTTCATGGCATCAAGCAAGCTGTTAACCCGTTTTGATCTTTCCTCGGAGTTTAGTCCCTCTTTCTCATCCTTGAATCCATCACCACAGCCGACACGGTCAAGTTCAACAAGAACAGTGCCTCGATAAATACCGGAATGAATTTCCGTTTCAAAGATGTTAGGGTCACCTCCTGCTTTCACTCCCATATAGTTTGTGCCAAAATCCAAATCACCTTCATATTTATTAAGAGAAACGAGTGGAGATACCCTGACAGGTGAGGTTCGTGTGGTAGCAGATTCGCCTTTTACAGCTCCCATAAAACCGAACAAGTCATCATCTATGTATTTATCAGGTTTCTGCTCAGTTGTGGCAGCGCCCTTCCTAATTTTGGCTGCTTCACCCTCAGACAGAACCCATCCAAGGTTAGCTAACTGATCACGTAATGCTCTGCGAACCCATTGAGAAGAACCATAGGGAAATTGCTCAGTTCCCCGACTCAGTTTCTTGATACTGGAAATATTTTCCGCCTCCTTATCAGAGCCGTTGAGGCTGGCAAACGAAACAGGAGTGAGATATGTAATAGTCAAAGCCTTTGCATTTTTCATGATTGACCTCCTTTTTGTGACTTAGATTGTGCGGCATTATAACTGTTGAGTGCTGGAATCATACAAAATGGCTTGAATTCCTTAAAGTTTTTATCAGTAAGTTTTCCTTCGTATACACCTGGTGGAACAGTAAAACTACTGCCGAGTTTAAACTGTAGCCGGTTCAACTGTTCAAGAAAGTCTGTCTTTGTTCGGGTTTTTCTCAAAGCATACAAATCCCCCTTTTTGCCTTCTCCTCCAACTGCCATACCAACACGTTTGCCCAAGGTAACGGCAGTTTCCTGCTCTTCCTTCGTCATAGTATCCTCCTTTCGAACTATTGATTCATAAATGATCAAAAAATCTAACAAGGGTTTAAAGTAGCTTAAATCCGCCCGGAATACATGAGTCTCTGTAAGATCAAGGATCGTCTGTTTTTTCAAAATCCGTTCGCACACTCTATTACGGATTAGTGTTTTATTTTCATTTTTTGGTTGAGTGAAATCAACATACAACAGCATAATCTCTCGCATATTAATGCCAGTCTGTTCAACTTCATTCATCAATCTAAAAAAGTATACCGAATCTCTAAAAGGCCAGGCCATTTTGCCCATAGTTGTCTGCCCTTTCGATTCCATATGTAGAACAAAAAAATCCAAAGGTGCTTTTGAAGTTGTTATATTAAGCATCTCCTCCCAGCATAATATGCCATCATCCTCTTCAGGTCTCTGGTGCAAGAGCACTTTTCTGTATACCGTGTAAAGAAAGGCGAATGTCACCTCAAAAGGACGTTGGAAGTACCCTCCCAAGGGGTGGTCAAAGTTTTTATATAAATCAGGATCTTTGTATTCTGCTTCGTGTAAAGGCCCAAAAACATCCGACATTTTTTCCAGAGATGTTGAATAGGGCAGGAAAGCGAACAAATGGCCTCCCTGAGAGGAGTAATAAAAGCCATTTACGGGAACGAATTTACCCAAAAGAGAACACTTCCAGCATACTTTTTCCGGTTTGCCTCCCTGCGAATTGAAGGAAAGCACACCACTTGAACCGGTTATGAGAGGGAAAACTGTTTCTTTGATGTCTTCTAATACATTTGATGATTCCCCACAGAGATAGCAATTTCCTTTCGAAGCACCGGCACCAATTTTAATCGTTACTTTTGGTCGAACTTGATTCGGCCCATCCATCAATAATCCGGAAGTAGTAATGTCTAATCCATGCTTATCCAAAAAGTCATCCATTCTTTTTTGAAGAGTCCTATGAGTATCAGGAAGATGGGGACGTGTTCGCTGTATTTTTTTGCCGTTAACAGTTATCTCCTTCTTTTGCTTTTTCCAGTCTTTCTCTTTCCATTTTAAAACACTCCCAGAGGGACGAGGTGCCTTATTATAAACAACAGAGGCAATACCCACTGCTTTTTTCTTTGGAAAGGGAATAAACTTATCTTGTTCTGTATCATAAAAAAAATTATAAGATGAGGTATCCGTTTCCTGCCTCTTGGTCGACAGGTTATAGTAACCAGACACTAAATTATCATATGCCTTTTCTATAGACGATTGCAGGTTATCTTTTGAACCTCTTATTACAAATTTATCGTCACTTACGCTAATTTGAAGATGGGTATTCACACCCTCAAGCATCTTTACAAGCCCAATCAAACCCGAATCCAACCAGAAGTGGCCTAATTTTTTAAACGTTAATTCAATATCTCTATTTTGCTGCTTCATCACGTTTACCCCTTAATCACAGTTCCATATCCCCGAGCAGAGGATTTCCCAATTCCCCAAAAATCCGGGATGTTAAAATTTACTTTAAATTCGCCAGTGAAAGCTACCATTTCCACGCCTTGTTTTATTTTCACTTTTTCGCATTCTTTTAAATAAAGAACAGCTTCAATCTTTCGTTCCACCACATATCTCAAAGATTTACACATAGAAAGAAGGTTGCCGACCAGAATCCTCCGCAAAAGATCGCTAACCAGTTCTTTTCTATGTTTAATTCGTAAATATTCAGCATGATTTCTTTCGTTTAGAGCAACCCAGGGAGTTGCAAACCGATAATGGATAGATTCCGACGTCAGTCCGCAGGAAACAGTGCTGGGGTGCAATTTTTGTTCTAAAATAGCGTAGTTTTGGTGGTGGAGTTCGATATGGTTAAGTCTGGGAACAGCTTTCAACAAATAGGAACCTTCTTTTAATCCAACTATTAGAGCAAATTTCTCAACTATTTTATATTGAATCAGAGGATGACTGTAAATGAAATGATCACCGCTATGATGGTGAAATTCCGGTCGGTTTCGGTAAAGGTTTCCAAAGAATCCCCGCAGAGCCTTTCCGTGATGAAATTCTAATGGCTCTTTACAGGTAATCCATAACTCCGTTTTCTCAATTTCCATCGGTCTCATTTATCAAAGTATTTTTTTATGCGTTTTTTAATACCCCATCCGCTTGCGATAGGATAAACAAGCGGCTGTTTGGAATCTACGTTTCCCACCATGATCTAAATTGGCATATATTCCATTTTGATATCCCGCTGCTTGCGGCGGGGATCTTCATTGAAAACATCAATAGTTGGTTTAATTATTTAGAATATTAAGCTTCTTATTAATTGCTTTGTCGCCAGTTTATATGAAATTGAATGTGGTAGCATATGCATATGCTTGCGTATATTATCTGGAATAAATGTGGGAAGTATCATTTTTATTGTAGACTCAATTTTCTATTTGAAATTTTACCCACACCTTCAAGAATGCGCTGGCTTTCTTGCCGGTCTATCTTAAAATTACCGACCAGATCGAAAAAGTTGAGCCACAGGCTTGTTTCTTCCCGAACAAAAACAAAATTGTTTCGGCTGTCATAAGTAAAAAAATAAGTTGGCATCGGGCTTTCGCTGTTTAGAAGCGCAAACAGGTGGCCGTAAAAGCCATGATTGTATCGCTCGCGGCTGCTTCCGGAGCCGCCCTGGGAATAATAAAAGATGTTGTCCTTGTTTTTGGCAAAATAATACTGCTGCCAGAGGTTACGGGTGCTCCAGTTATTAAAGGGAGCCGGTATTTCGCATGTGCGGTGATACCGGTATTCCGTTCTTTTCTTAAAAGGGTCTTCCTTTTTCCACCAATCTTCCCATTCGTCCTCATAGATTTCCTGGTAATGCTCTTTGACCCATTCAATCGCCAGCGGATAAACTTCTTGATCTAATTCCTTTATCGCCTTGTCCCTCAATTCCCTTTCCGTCATTTTGCTATAGTTGGCATCATTTTTATATGACGCCATGAGCTTTTCAATACGGTGAAGATGCTCTGTGATATTATTCCATCAGTACCTTCTTACTTCTTCCTCTACCAGAGAGCACAGATGGACCTTTTCTTTATCGACAAATCGAGACTCCTCCCATAAATCCTCTTTCAGGTGTTCCATGACAACATAAATCGAAAAGAACGTCATACTCCTGTCGATTTTCTCATATACCTCTTTCAGAGGCGGACTCGTCATGAAGGATGAAAGATCCAGGTATCTCAATCTGTCGGATTTTGCCTCCGTAATTAAAGATTGAATTATTTGGGGATAATTTTCAAACATAATAGCTTTTATATCACACCATGTTGTCGGATAAGACCAAAGCGGATTTATTTTTTAAATTTTTAAATTAGTTGCATATTCGTAACTAATTATGTCTCCAACCCGGGTTTCTTTATACCCCTTTTCATCGTGGGAAAATTCACGAATTTGGGTGGCGGTATAGTTTTTAAAGAATTTATTAACATAGAGTAGAACTTCCAGTTCACCCTCGGAAAAAACATTTAAATCAGAATCATCATCAGAGAAATATCTCTCGCCAAGGTATTCTTTAAAATCTATTTCTTCTACTCGTATCGCTTTTTCGTCATGAATAAGTGTCGCAAAATAATGTTCAAAATTGTCCGGTACGGGGCCATGATTAGCGTGAGCATACTTTACACCAGTTATTGACACGGCGTAATCTTTAAAATGCTTAAAATCTGCATAAAAAATAAGTTTACACAATTTGGATTTAAAAACACCATCTTTGGTAAAAAATTTTATTATATTAAATAGTTTGTTAAGGTTAAGCTTATTATATCCGCTTTCAATAGAAGGTTCATATTTTCCGAAACGATCTTCAAAAATATTAGGAAATGAACATATTTCTTCTACCGCAGATGTTAGCTTCTCCAGAAGGCTATTTCTCTTTTCTTCTGCTAAAAAGCTCCCTTTTTTTAATATTAACTGATGCATATTTTCGGGCTTTTTAATGAGTTGTAAAACTCTATCATGTGCATCATCTTGAAGAGCACCGTTTTCATATCGACTGAGAGTAGCTCCTCCCCAGCCGACAAGATTGCTCAATTCTTTTTGGGTAAGGCTGTAATGTTTGCGCATTTCACGAATTTCTTCCGGCTGAACCATGCCGTGTTTACATCGATATTCTCTGTAAGCCCTGTCTAAAGGGTCATCTTTAGAACCGGGATCTTCGAATTCCTCACCGCATTCCTTACATTTATAGTATTCAGCTTTAACTCTGATAAGCTCTCCTCTAACATTGAGTTCATCTGTGGTTATTATATGGTCTAATTCAGAAATTTTTTCACAACCTGGGCAAACTCCTTTCATTATCATCGCCTCCTTTCTTTTTTATTTTAGAGGATTAGTTGTTGAGTGTTGCGCTATATGAAAAGAAATGCATTTTGCGATCCTAACTGATCCCACTTCGGCAATTTTCAGTTTAATATAAACATCATATCCGCTGATTTTTTTGCAGAATTCCCAAATCACGCCTGAACTGTCTTTGTCTGGTTTAGGCCCTGCGCAATAGTCTGACACAGAAAGACTCAAAATTTCGTATTCACAGTTCTTTTTTGTCAAACCAAGTTCTATTAACGAGTTCAAATTTTTTTTTCGGTCAACAATATCTAATCCCCTGTCTTGGGTTACTATTTTTTTAAATTCCTTTAAAAAAATTGAAACCTGGATCTCTATCGGTATCTCCAAAAATTTTCTCCCAAAATACAGGTTTTATCTTAGGATCTAAGATATATCATATGGTATAAATAATCAAGTTAATTTATTATATGATATTTGTTTGTGAGGGAAAGTGGTTAAAAAAACTTGGCAAGTATCTCATCATTTACCAGCTTGCGATCAAATCCCTGCCCAAGTACTTTTACCCTGCGGAAGTCTTCCTGGCAAAACGGGAACAGATAAACGCTGTCTGTATCTTCATCAATGAGGCTTAGACACTTTTCCCCTAACTCATCAAAGCGGTTTGATTCGAGTTTGCCTAAGAATACACTTTTCTGAACCCTGATCAAACCATATTTTTTACACGCTTTGGCGACCTTGGCTCGAGATTTGTCATCCACAATGTCATAAAGAATCCACACTAGAACGGACATTTCTTTCCTCCGTAAAGAAATGATGAACCGGAGAACCGGTGAAACGGGGAAACGGCGAAATGCAGAAGCGGCGAAACGGCGAAATGCAGAAGCGGCGAAACGGGGAACCGGAGAACTGGCGTATTCG